>DATKDQ010000036.1:0-9295 GCA_035544635.1 Thermoanaerobaculia bacterium | reverse complement strand
ACGCTTCGACGAACCGTCTGCGCTCGTCCACGGGCGTCGTCTCCATCCAGGGCATGGCTCCACCTCCAGGTGACGCCACGCTACCCGGTGTAAACGATGTACCCGGTTTCGGGTGTAAACCATGTACCCGGTCTGTACCATGGCGTCACCTTCCCGGGGCGCCGTGCGCCCACCCCCGGGGATCCCTGCGCCCCCGGATATGGGACGGAATCATCGCAGGCCGCCACCCCTCCCGGCCACGGGTCGCGGGGTGGCTGGGGATCCCCTCCCAAGGGGTGGGAGGAGGCCGTGCTGCCGGCCAGCCGGCAGAATTGATCCTCAGTCCTCACGCGGCTTCAGAGCGAGGTCGTCCAGCTCGATCGCGAACCCAGGCGTGCCGCTACAGCCCGGACATCGGCGCGGCCTGATCAGGGTGGCGACCCATGGAGCTCGGCGCCGGCCCGGACCCGGAGGAACGGATTTGAGGAGCCTCGCCTACCTGGGGCTTAGTTAGGGCGAGCGTTGCGGTAGCATTCAATCCCAGATCACGCTCGAGGCTGGAGCGCAGCCATGACTGCCCTGATCGGTCAGAGGCTCGGTCACTACAGGATCCTCGACAAGCTGGGCGCCGGCGGGATGGGCGAAGTCTATCTCGCCGAGGACACGACGCTCCACCGGAGGGTCGCCCTGAAGATCCTGCCACCGGAGCTGGCCGCCAGCCCGGAACGGCTGGACCGGTTCAAGCTGGAGGCCAGGAATCTCGCTGCCCTCGACCACCCCAACATCGTCACGATCCACTCGGTGGAGCGGGCCGCGGGCGTGGACTTCCTGACCATGGCCTACGTCGAAGGCACGACCTTGGGTGAGCTGATTCCGGAGGGGGGCCTCCCGGTCGAGTCCTGTCTGAAGCTGGCGCTATCGCTTGCCGACGGCCTGCGGGCCGCGCACGAGGGGGGGATCGTGCACCGGGATCTCAAGCCCGGCAACGTGATGGTCGACTCTACGGGCCGCCTCCGGATCCTCGACTTCGGGCTGGCGAAGCTGCAGGCCCCCCTCACTTCGCCGATCTCCAGCGAGCTCGGCACCGAAACGATGAGTCCGGTGATGACGCGCGAAGGCTCCATCCTCGGGACCTATCCGTACATGTCGCCAGAGCAGGCGGAGGGAAAGCCGACGGACAGGCGCTCGGACCTCTTCTCCTTCGGCGTGGTGCTCTACGAGATGACAACCGGAGAGCGGCCGTTTCAAGGCGAAACGCCAGTGGCGCTCATCTCTTCGATCCTGAAGGACCGGCCGCGGCCGCTCGTCGAGCTGCGCCTGGAGGTTCCAGCGCGGCTTCGGGAAATCATCGAGCGGTGCCTGGAGAAAGACCCCGCCGCGCGTTTCCAATCGGCTGACGCCCTCCGCGAGGCCCTGGCGGACCTTCAACGCCAGGTTGCTTCGGGCGAGGTGTCCCGACGGACGCAAGGACCGCCAGGCGCGAAGCAAGGCCTCGTACTGTCCGCCTTGGAGGCATCTGAACGTTCGCCGATGACGCGTCGACACTATCGCATCGCAGCGGGCGCTGCGCTTCTGGCCATTCTCGTGATCGCGTCTCTTGCTGTCTTGACGTTCGTGCGGCGTGCGCGAGCCGAGACCGACCGCCAGGCGGTGGTCGCCGAGGTGGAAGATCTCGTCGATCAGGGCCGATTCGTCGACGTCTGGCGGGTCGGAGGAGCCGCCCTGGAGCGATGGCCGCACGAGCCGCAGCTCGAACACGCGATCCGCACGACGAGCCATCTTGTCACCATTGCTACCGAGCCACCAGGCGCCGCGGTTGCGTTCAGGGCGTATGAAGACATCAGCGGTGAGTGGCTATCGCTCGGCACGACGCCGTTGAAGAGTGTCCGCGCTCCCTTGGGACAGCTGCGCTGGAGGATCACCAAGGAGGGCTTCGAGCCGCTCGAGGCGAGGTTGGAAGTCGGGGCGCCAGCGGCCGCGGCGGGCCGGCCGGACGTGGATGCACAGCCGATCCGCTTACGGCCGGTCGGCAGCGAGCCGGCGCGCATGGTCTTCGTCCCCGGCGGACGCCAGGACGGGGTCGAGCTCACGGACTACTGGATCGACCAGACCGAAGTCACCAATCAAGAGTTCAAGGACTTCATCGATCGAGGTGGCTACGAGGATGCACAGTTCTGGACGCATCTCGCGCGGGAGCGCCCGCAGGTGCTTGGCAGCGCGGGAGCCGGTGGCACCTTTCGGGATCGAACCGGACGACCCGGACCATCGACGTGGGAGCTGGGGAGCTACCCCGAAGGCCAGGATGAGTATCCTGTCGGCGGGGTGAGCTGGTACGAGGCCGTCGCCTATTGCCAGTCCAAAGGAAAGCGCCTGCCCACGGTCTTCCACTGGAGGAAGGCGTTCGGCGCGAGCTTCTTCGTCGAGGTCTTGACGGCCGGCAATTTCGCCGGCAGAGGATCCGAGGCGACCACACGACTGAAAGAAGTGGGCCCGTATGGCACCTACGGCATGGCGGGCAACGTCAAGGAGTGGGTGTGGAACGAGTTCGAAGACCAACGGTACATTCTCGGGGGTGCGTGGAACGAGCCGGTCTACATGGCGATATACGACGACGTGCGGCCTCCACTCCATCGCGCCGAGATGCATGGCTTCCGGTGTGTCAAGGAGAGCACGCCGTCTGAGGCGATCGCATACGCCCCGTACGGCACCGGGTTGCAGCCGGCACGCGACTTCACGAAAGAGAAGCCCGTCCGCGCAGCGGAGTTCGAGATCTTTCGCGGGTTTTATTCCTACGATCGAGCTCCACTCGATCCCCGAATCGAGCGGATCGAGGAAGCCGAACACTGGCGAAGAGAACGAGTTTCCTTTGCCGCGGCGTACGGCGGGGAGCGCGTGCTGGCCAATATTCTGCTCCCCAGGAACACTGCGCCGCCCTACCAGACGGTCATATGGTTTCCAGGCTCCTACGCCCTCGACCTCAAGTCCAGCGATGGGGACCTTGTTTTTTCCTATTACTTCGATTTCTTGCCGCGCAGCGGCCGCGCGCTCGTCTACCCGGTCTACAAAGGCACCTACGAGCGCCAAGCGCCAAGCAGCGGCATGAGTCAGTGGCGAGACCTCGTCGTCCAGTGGTCCAAGGACCTAGGTCGAACGATCGATTATCTGGAAAGCCGGAGTGACTTCAACCGTGACAAGCTCGCCTATTACGGTTTCAGCATGGGCGCGAATGACGCCCTCCCGACTCTCGCTCTCGAACCGCGCCTCAAAGCGGCGATTCTGCTTGCCGGTGGGCTGAGCGGAGACGTTAGACCTCCCGAGATCGACCCGCTCAATTTCGCCCCGCGGATCGAAGTGCCGGTCCTCTTGCTGGCAGGGCGAAACGATTTCTACTTCCCGGTCGAGACCTCCCAGGTGCCGCTCTACAACCTGCTCGGAACGCCGGCCGCGCACAAGAGGCATGTGGTCTTCGAGGGCGCCGGGCACGTGCCACCGCGGATCGAGCTGATCCGCGAGATCCTGGACTGGCTGGACCGCTTCCTCGGGCCGGTGGAGGTAGGCGTCACGCGAGGTCGCTTGCGGCAGGATGAGTAAGAGATTCACGATCTGACGAGGGTCTATCCGGGCTGGGGGCGGGTGCGGGCCTCCTTGAGAAACAGCTTCACCCGCTCAAGACGCGGAGGTCTTCCCGCTCCGCCGCGATCGCTCACCCACCGCCGCCCATCGCCCGCAGATACTCGCGGTCGAAGGCCGCGAGCTGGCTCTCGATCTCGGCGTAAGGACCCGGCACATAGAAGCGCGACGCCACCCCCTTCTGGGCGTTGGCGCAGAGCTCCCAGTCCTGGCGGTTCGTCAGGTCCCAGAAATCGATCGCCGGCTGCGGGTCGAACCCCGGCGCGGCGATCGCTTCCGGATGGAAGAGCCAGTCGCAGGCGATCCGCGTGCGGGTGGGGGCGAGCGAACGCACCCGGTGGACGAGCACGTAATCCGGATGGAGGGAGAGGAACATCGAGGGGAAGATGATGTAGTAGCCGACGTGCCTGCGGTCGGCTTCGCCAAGGCCCGGCAGCAGCGGCGCGCAGCGCTCGCCGCCGACCGTCATGCTGCCGTCGGCGTTGGTCATCCACATCGCCCCGCCGAGGACCGGCCCCTCGTCGAGGTCGTTCGTCGTGTTCTTGTAGGGGGTGAGCTTGTTCAGGTACGGGTGCACGTTGGGGCAGTCGCGTCGCCGAGATGGACGAAGAGGAGACCCTCCCATTCGGTGAGCGGTACCGGCAGCAGCGGGTGGTCGGCGCGGTCGAACTGCGCGACGTCCGCCATGTTGGGCGCCGCGCGGAGCCTGCCGTCGAGCTCGTAGGTCCAGGCGTGGTAGGGGCACTGGATCGCCGCTCCCACCGAGCCGGCGCCCTCGCCGCAGAGGCGCGTGCTGCTGCTGATCGCCTGCGTGAACGTCGTCCCCGCCCGCCGCGCCGGTCGCCCCGATCCGGTGGAGGCGCTGAGTTGGGAGTAGCCGCGGGCGAAGCAGCGACTCTTCGGGGGCCGCAGCCGACCCTTTTCTTCGCTTGCTACTTCTGGCACCCTCGAGGCTCGGCTGCGCGCCGCCGGGCGCGGCGCGGGTGCGATGGACTCGCGCTAGCTCGGGGCGGCAGCGGCGCTGTCAGCTCGGTGAGGCGCGGCGCGCCACTTGTAGGCCAGCACCCAGTCGTTGAAGTGAAGCTCGGCCAGCTCGCGCGGCGGTGGCGCCACCGCAGGCGAGACGAGCGGCACCGGATCGATGAAGTCCACGCCCCGATGCTCGAACCCGAGGCGCCACTCGCGCACCACCCAGGGGGATTGCCGCGCCGCCTCGGACCAGAATAGATAGAGGACGTCGCGCGAGCAGATCTCCTCCCGCAGGCGCTCCTCCCACCGTTCGCCGGAGCGCAGCGCCGCCACGTCCAGAAACACGGTCAGCCCCGGAACGCCCTTCTGGAGGCCCTGGAGGACGCTCAGCACCTCGTCGCGGTCCTCGCTGGCATAGGAGGCGAACGCGGTGCGGTGGCGCGCCTGGCGGGTGGCGAGGGACTGCGAGGCCGTCCCCGCCTGGGCGACGGTCAGCGTGAAATGCAGCTTGGCGACCTGCAGACCGTCCACTTGGAAGGTCACGCTGGCCGCTTTGTCTCCGAGTGGAGCCTGCGCCGGCACCTTCACTGGAAAGCTCGCCTTGCCGATCTCGCCCGCCCACAGGATCGTGTCTTCGGGATCCTCGACGATCAGGTCGGCGGCGCGGAGCCGGACCGTCAAGACCGTCCCCCGAGCCAGCCGCAGCGGGCCCTTCTCCGTCAGCAGCTCGAGCCCCTGAGCGGATTCGCGGATGCGCCGCATCACCTCGGTGCGCTGGCGCTCGACGTGCGCCCACACGTCCACCACGAACGCCTGGCCCGGCGCGACCGCCGGCGGTCCGGCGACGCTGAAATGAACGCTCTCGCTCAGCGCGACCGGCATCTCCGCCTGCCCTTCGCGTCGGCCGCCCGCGGGCGCACCGGCCTCCTGGGCCTGCGCCGGCGGCGGAGCCGCGTCGACCGGGCGCGCGGCGCTCGACACCAGCCAGGTGTCGCCGCCGCACGTGTAGCAGTAGCGCTGCGCCGCGGCAAGTCGGGTCCCGCATGCCGGGCAGCGCGGCGTGGTGGACTCGATCCTCTGGACCGTCTGCGCGATCTCCCCGGCCAGGGCCTCGGCTCGGTCTCGAGCCAGCGCCTGCCCCAATCGGCAGCCGCTCTCGAGGTCCTCGACCTGCCGCTCGAGCGCGGCGGCCGCGTCCGGATCGGCCGGCGCGATGCGCTGGGCGATCGCGCCGCGCAGGAAGAGGCACGTCTGGACGGCTTCCGGCAGGTCGCCCGTGGCGCGATCGAGGGCTCGGGCGCTTTCCGCGAGCCCGCGATGTCGAGGCTCGTCGAGTCCGCGCCGGACGTCCGCGGCGAGCGACGCGATCTGAGAGGCTTGCCCCGGATCCAAGGCCCACGCGTAGCGTTCGACCAGAAACTCGGCGAAGTCGGCGAGGCCCGCCGCGCGACCTGGGTCGGGCCCGCCCGCGGCTTCGGGGTCGGCCGCATGCGCCAGGGTGTCGTCGAGGCGCTCCGCCTGCGCCTCGTGGTCGGCGAGAGGCTCCGCGGACGTCCGCTCCCGGGCCGCGGCCAGCAGCGTCTCCGCCTGGGCGATGAGCGCCCCGACGACGCGCTTCGCCGGCGCGCTCCGGAGGCTCCGGTGATCGGACTGCATCTGCCCCCGCAGCGAGCCGAGCACGTCCATGGGGTCCGCGAGCGCCTCGCGGCCCTTGACCCGAACCGGAGGTTCCGAACGCTGCAGGGCGCGGACCACGCGCTTCAGGTGCTGGACGTGCCGGTTGACGAGCGCCCCTTCCTGCAGCGGCGTGAGCGCTTCGGCGAGCGCCGCGAGCAGGCGATCGAGAGCCGCGACGGCGGCGGGCACGCGGCACCGCGCGCGCTGCGCGTGGGCCTCGACACGCAGCGCCTCGAGATGCCGCGCGGCGGTCTCGAGCGCGGCCAGTTCCTCGGCACCCCCACCGAAGCGGACCTCGCGGGGAAGCGCGTCCACCAGCTTCTGAAACATGCGGATCAGGCGGTTGACCGCGGCCTCCTCGGCGGCCGTCGCCAGCGCTCCCGGGCCCGGCTCCGGACGGCCCGCCGCGTCGGGGACCCACCGCCGGGACCACCACCTCACGGCGAGGGCGACGACGACGAGGATGCCCAGGATGATCGCCCACTTCATCGGGATCTCACTGACCCGAGAGTACCAGAGGGGAGGGCCCAGAGCGCACACCCGCGGCGGCGGTAGAGCCGCCGGCGATCCGCTGCGGTTGCCATCTCCACTCCGAAGAGTGGAGACGGAATTCGCAGCGTATAGTCCACAGTGCCGTCCCAGCGGGGCTCGGGCGGGGTGCGCAGGAACCCCGTGGCGCGCTCCTCGTAGAGGCCGTAGAGGCGCCGGTGGCGCTCGTCGGGGGCCTCGGCCGAAGGGATAGGGATTTGCTTTCGGGGTGGTCGCCGAGGCGAGCATCCAGGAGACGCGCTCGAGCTCGATTCCGCGACCGCGTTGTTCCTCAGAGGCCCGTGAGCGCGCAACGATGCCTGGTTCGTCCCCCGCAGCCGTCCACGCCCAACTGAGAGCGGCCTCATCCGCGATACTTGCCCGCACATCGTCCGGGTCGCGCCGATGGCCGAGCGGCGATCACGAGGCGAGCGGTGAGGGCGTCGCCACCCCTGATGGAGGCCCCCTGCCGGGCTGCCCGCCTCTGTTCTCGAGGTGCGCGAGGATCTTGCGGATGGCGGCGGGCTCGACGACGAAGGCCAGGATGCGCATCGTGCCGGCCACACTCTCGGCACAGCAGCGGGTCGACCTCGTACACACGGCGGATGAGCTGGGCCCACAGCTTGGGCAGGCGCCGACGCTCGCCTGCGGCCGTCTCGCGATCCGCATCAGGCGAAGGCGCAAGAGCCTTCTGGTGCAGTCGGGGGCGGGCACGTGCTGCAGCATCCGGGCGAGGAAGTCAACGCGGGTCGAAGCCCTCGACAAAGAGCACACCGCAGACGGTGACGACGTTGCCAGATGGAGACGAAAATCGCTGGCGCAGCTCGACACCGCGGTGCTGGGCCGGGGGAGCGGCCCTGGCGGGGGCGTGGAGGCGAGCGCCCGTGCAGAGACCGCGGCAGGCAGTGGCCGGCCCGGCGCGAGCCGCTCCCGGGTACCGCGCACCCGGCGCCGTCCCCCGCCGGGGCCGCTCCCCCGGCCCCACCACCGCCGGTGGCCGCGCCCGCTCTAGCGCGCCGGTTCGCTCAGCGCGGGCGGCGCGCCACCTGGACGCGGGCCACCGCGGTCTCCAGGCGCGCCATGGCGACGTCGAGGTCGGCTTGGGCCACGGTGCCGAGGATGGCCTGCACCTCGGCCGCCGCGGCCTCGGCGGCGGCGACGTCGATCTCCTCGGGCAGCTGCGCGAGCTCCGCCAGCACGGTGACCACGTCGTCGGCCCACCTCGCAGAACCCCCAGGGCGCCGCCAACGGGACGGTCGACGGTCCGCTGCTGCTGCCGGTGGTCGCGGTGGCCGCCGCCCAGGGACGGCGCGGCGCGCCGCCTCCTCGCGGCGCCGGAGTGGAAACCGACGGCCGGGATGTAGAGTAGGGAGACCGATCAGAACCTGGAGGTCCCCGATGCGGCGATCGCTCGCCTGCCTGCCCCTCGCTCTCCTCCTCGCCGCCGGTTCGGCGGCCGGCGGTCCCGCCCCGAGCGCGCCGCCGGCCGAGCCGGCGCCCGCCGCCGCGCCCGCGCCGGCGCAGCAAGCAGAGGCGCCCGGCGTGCGCCGCATCCCGGTGACGACGCCGGCCGGCACCTTCGAGGTGTGGACGCGCCTGGTCGGCGCCAGCGACGAGATCGCCGTCCTCCTCCTGCACGGCGGCCCGGGGGTATCGCACGAGTACCTGGAGATCTTCGCCGAGCACCTGCCGCCGGCCGGCATCGAGACCATCTTCTACGACCAGCTCGGCTCCCACTTCAGCGACCAGCCCCGGGGCCCGCAGCTGTGGGAGATCCCGCGCTTCGTCGCCGAGGTCGAGCAGGTTCGCCGCGCGCTCGCCCACCCCGAGCACCTGCGCGGGCTCGTCATCTCCAACATGATGTCCTCGATCCCGGCGTACAACCGGTACGCCCACGAGGTGCTCATGCCGCAGATGGACCCGGCGGTGCTGGCCGAGGTCCAGGCCCTCGAGGCGGCCGAGCGGTACGACGACCCGCGCTACCTCGAGCTCCTCGTGCCCCACCACTACGTGCACCACGTCCTGCGCCGCCCTCCCGCGGAGTGGCCCGACGCCGTCAACCGCGCCTTCGCGCCCCTCAACGCCGACATCTACTTGCCGATGCAGGGGCCGAGCGAGCTTCGGCGCGAGCGGCAAGCTCGCCGACTGGGACCGCAGCGGCGACCTCGCCCGCATCGACGTGCCGACGCTGGTCATCGGCGCCGCCCACGACACCATGGACCCGGCGCACATGGCATGGATGGCCGAGCAGCTGCCGCAGGGGACGTACCACGAGTGCGCCGAGGGGAGCCACCTGGCGATGTGGGACGCCACGGACTGCTACTTCGAGGGGCTGCTCGGCTGGCTCGGCTCGCTGCGCGGCGCCGAGTAGGGCCGCCGCAGCTCACCCGCGCCTCCGCCGTCGGTGCGACCCCGAGCGCCGGCCGCCGCGCCCCGTCGCCCTCCCGCAGCTGTCATCGCTTCGTCATCGACGCCTCGCCAGACTCCTCGCCACAGGAGTCGAACAAGGAGG
>DATKDQ010000035.1:0-5747 GCA_035544635.1 Thermoanaerobaculia bacterium | reverse complement strand
CCCGCCATCTTCGAGGAGCTCCTGTTCAGGGGCGCTCTTCTGAGCGGGCTCGCCGGCCAGCGCACGTGGGCGCGGGTCCTCGTGGTCGCCGTCGCGTTCGGGATCTTCCACGTGTCCTTCTTCCGCTTCCTACCCACCGCCTTCCTCGGGGCACTCCTCGCGCTCGCCACGATCTGGACCGGTTCGATCTTCCCGGCCATGGCCTGGCACGCGGCGAACAACGCCATCGCCGCGTTCGTGCTCGAGGACATGGAGAGGCTGCCGGTATGGGCCTTTACCGTCGCTCTCCCGGGCCTCGCGATCGCGCTCTACCTGTTGTGGCGGGCGAGCCGCACTCGCACGCAGTCACCCGCTCCCATTGACTGAAGTCGGCGCCACCTCTCTTCTCTCTGGCGCGACTTCACCTCTCCTTTCAGTCGCCGCCGCCGCGGCTGCGACTGACATGTACTCGCTGGTGCTGACCTGCCGGGGGCGCGAAGTCAGGGGGCTAGGTCGGTAGGATGGAGGCAATGCGGGAGCCGGTCGTACGCGGGGTCGGGCTCGTCGTCGCGCTCAGCTACGGCGCGCTGATCGGGTGGCTCTTCGCGTCACAGCCGCGGACGATGACCGAAGCGATCGGTGGGCTGTCGGCGAATCTGGGCACCTACACGGTCGATGGCCAGGCCTTCGCCGACGGTCTGGCGTTCTTCCGGAAGGATCAATTCGTCGAGGCGCGGTCGGCCTTCGCGCGGGCCGATCCCGCCTCGCGCGACGCCCGGACGCAGTTCTACGTGGCCTACAGCTTCTATCGCCAGGGCTGGCGGCGGACCCACCATGACGACGCGTTGTTCGAGCGGGGGCTCGCTCACGTCGAACGCGCGATCGCGCTGTCGCCGGGCGGCCGGCTGGTTGTGGACGACGCCGATCTGCACATGCGATCGGCGGACGAGCTCAAGGCCGAGCTCGAGGCCGGCCTGACCCGCGACGCTTCCGATCTCAATCCCCTCCGGCTTCTGCGCAGTCGCAAATGAGCCCTCTCTTCGAGGCCCTGGCGCTGCCCTGCCTGCTGCTGACGGTCGTCCTGGCCGGGGCGATCCGCCCGGGCGCAGACGTGACGATGGTGCCGCCAACGCTTGGATCACTCGTCGTCGCCATCGCCCTGATGGCGCTTCTCGTCAGGAGTGGCGCGCTCGCTCCCGAGCGGCTCATGGGCCCATCGCGGTCACCGCTCCAGAACCTGAACGGCCTCACGGCTCTGCTCGCGCTCTACGCGGCGTCCGCGCAGGTGATCACGCTCGTCGTTCCAGACTCCGGTGTCCCCGCACTGATCGGGTGGGTCGTCCTGGTCTCGCTCCTGCTGCAGGCGTTTGCGGTCGCGCCCGATCGCGCTCGTCTGCTCCGCGGGCTGGCGGTCACCTTCGCAGCCGCCTTCGTGCTCAAGTTCGTCGTCCTGGCGGCAATCTCGTCGCCGACCCAGGGCCGGCTCGCGCGGGGACTTCAGCTCCTGTTCGAAGGCGTCACGCTCGGCGCGGTATCGCAGCGCCCCGCCCACCCGCTCGAGGGATACCTGGCGTTCGGGACGCTGGTTCTCTATCTGGTTGGCCTGGCGTGCTTGCCGCGCGCGGCGTGGCACATGGTGAGGGCCCACCTGGCGAGTGCGTACGAGCTGAGATCGAGGAACTGAGGCCCCCCGCGCCTCAAGATTCCTTGAGCAACGCCATCGGATCACACCGCGCGGCGCGGTACGCAGGCAGCAGGCTGGCGAGAAGCGCGCTCGCGAGGAGAAGCGCGCTGACCGCGAGATAGCTCCACGGATCGTTCGAGCTCATCCCCACCAGGAACGAGCCGAACAGGCGTGACCCGGCGACGGCGAGCGGGATACCCACCGCCACTCCTGCGAGCGCCGCGGCGACGCCCTGACGGAGCACGAGCCTCTGGACGTCCGCGGGACGGGCGCCCAGCGCGATGCGCAAGCCGATCTCGTGCCGGCGCCGGCCGACCCAGATGCCAAGCACTCCGTAGAGACCGATCCCGCTGAGCGCGAGACCGACGGCACCGAGGATCGCGCTGGTGAGGGCGGCCACTCGCTGCGGCAGGAAGGTTGCGGCGAGGCGGGAGTCCAGAGACTCGACGTCCGGAACCGGCAGCTTCGGCGCCAGCTCGTGAAGGGATCGGCGGATCTCCGCGGCGAGCGCACTGCGCGCCTCGGGTGCGGTGTCACCCCTGCCCGGAGCTCCGGCGCCGCCCACTCGGCCCTCGCCCGCCATACCGGTCGGGCCCCCGGTGCCGGGCATGTCGGCAGGGACTGCGCCGGCGTCGCGGGCTCGGGCCAGCAGGACGGCTGCGTTGCGAGGGTGCTGATCGAACGGCAGGTAGAGGAAGGGAGCCGGCGCTTCGTCGATTGCGCGATAGCGGCTCTGCGCGGCGACGCCGACGATGGTGATCGCCGTCGCGCCGCGGCTCACCGAGCGTCCCACGGCGCCGCCCGGAAAGAAGCGATCGGCGAACGCGACGTCGACGATCACTACCGGCGCCGCCCCCTCGCGGTCCGATCGGCCGAAGCCGCGTCCGGCGACGATGGGAATGCGAAGCGTGTCGAAGTAGCCGCTCGAAACGATCGCGTGCTCGATCAGGAAACCTTCCTGGCCCGGCGGCGGCTCCCAGCCGGCAATCTGGATCTCGAGCGGATTGGGGAAGAGGCGCGCTCCCAGGCTCAAAGGAACGCGGCTCGTCAGCGCCACCGCCTCGACTCCCGGTAGGGCGGCGATCCGCTCCCGCGCCTCGGCGAAGAAGTTGCGGATGTCGTCGGCTCTCATGCCGGCGAGCTCGGGCTCGAGCGTCGTGAGCTCGACGCCGGCCGTCTCGAATCCGGGGTCGAGCGTCACCGCCCGCTCGAGCGCGCGCAGGAAGAGAGAGGCCGTGACGAGCACCACGAACGACAGCACGACCTGCCCGATCACCAGCGCCTTGAAGAAGCGAGTGTGACCCTTCCCCGGCCGGCGGTGGGTGCGGAGCGCCTCCACCGGCTCGGCGCGTGCCGCCGCCAGAGCAGGAGCGAGCCCGGCGACGATCGTGGTCGCGGCGCACAATGCGAGGACCGCCCCGAGAACGCCCGCGTCCAGGCGCACCGCGAGGGACACCCGCGAGTCGACCGACCCCAGCGCCGCCGAGGCGAGCCTGGTGGCCCAGGTCGCGAGCAGGAAGCCCAGGCCGCCGCCCACCAGCGCGACCAGTCCACTCTCGACCAGGAGCTGGCTCGCGAGGCGGTTGGGAGGCGCTCCCAGCGATCGCCGCAGCGCCATCTCGCCGCGGCGCCCCATGAGGTCGCCCAGCATCACGGCCGCCACGTTCAGACACGCGATGGCGAGCACGAAGGCGCCGATGAAGAAGAGCGTCACGAGCAGCACGAGCAGCCCGGAGCGCAGCTCGGCGTCGATGCCGCGGTTGCGCTCGACCGTGAGCTCGAGATTGCCGCGCTCCCTGGGAAAGGCGTCCGCCAAGGCGTGCCCGAGGGACCCGAGAGCAGCCCCCGCCGCCTCCATGCCGACTCCCGGAGCGAGTCGTCCCACCATCTCCACCCAGCCGTGCGAGCGGTCGCGGTGATCGGGCAGACCCGCGACCTCGGCCATCCCCATCGGGATGAAGACGTCGAAGCCGAACCCCTTGAAGTGACCGCGAAAGCCCGGCGGCGCAACGCCGACCACCGTGAACGTACGGCCGTTGATCCGGACCTGCGACCCCATCGGTGCCGCGCCGAGGCGGTCACGCCACAGCCGATCGCTCACCACGGCGACCGGGATCGCCTCCGCCTCCTCCTCCTCCAGGAAGAAGCGGCCGAGCCGCGGGCGCACTCCCAGGGTGCGGAAGTAGTTCGTCGAGACCACCTGCGTCCCTCTCACCTCGGCCTCGCCGGGCGCACCGGAGCCGAGAGACGTGGTGGTACCGTGAAACCCCGCCAGGTCCGAGAGCACCGCCTCCCCGGCGCGCAGCGCGGCATAGTAAGGGTAGGGAACGAGCTCGAACGTCTCGGCACGAGCGGCGATGGGCTTCACGTTCACCAGCCGGCGCGGAGCGACGATGCCGGGAATGCCGTCGAGCAGCGCCGCCTTGTAGACCGCGACCACCGCGGTGGTCGCGCCGATGCCCACCGCCAGCGAGAGACACGCGGTGACCGAGAAGAGCGGCCGCCGCAGTAGCCGACGCAGCGCGTAACGGGCGTCGAGCGCGGCCGCTTCGAGGTGCTCGGCCGGCGCCGTGCGCAGCACGCCGATCACGGTGCGCCACCAGAAGGCGGCGAGAGCGCGCGGACCGCGGTCACGGCTCGACGCATGATCGGAGCCGAGGACGGACCGCATCTCGTCCTCGAAGCGGTGGCGGAAGCCGCCGGGAAAAAGCCGCAAGAGGAGGGCGAAGCGCCGCTCGGCGCGGGGGCTCTTCATCTCGGCGGAGCCGATCCTCCTTCGTCGCGGCGAAGCGTTTGCCGGCGAGCTGGCAGCTCCGCGGCGCCGCGCACGCTCACCCCTCCGAGGGGCGCAGGTCGGTGGAGCGAGCCACTGTCAGAACGCGCTCCAGCCGGCCGAGCTCCGCCTCGGCGACGCTGCGCCCGAGCTCGGTGAGGCGGTAGTAGCGCCGGCGCTGGTCGTCCCAGTGCGCGGGGGGTCGATGCTCGGACTCGGCGATCAGACCTTGATCGCTGAGCCGCTTGACCAGGCCGTAGAGGGTTCCGGCGCTCAACCGAATGCGTCCGTCCGTGCTTGCGGACACCTCCTTGAGAATCGCCCAGCCGTGCATGTCGGCGCTCGCCAACGCGAGCAGGACGTGGAGTGCCGCGGGGGTCGGCACGGGCAGGTCCGAGTCTCCCCGGCGGCTGTTCCGCGGCTTCGATCGGCGGCGGCGGCGGGATCGCATGGACTTCAGAGTACTCAATTGTAGTACAAGGTATTATCCTGAGCAACAGTTATGAGTCGCGCACCCGCGCTTCGCTAGGGACCTGTGGAGCCGCACGAGCGTTTTCGTCCTCGAGGTCGCCGTCGAAGAAGCTGCCGCCGGTGGAGAACGCGTCGCCGAACCGCACCCCCTCGCCGCGGAGCGGCGAGAAACCGCGTGTTACGATCGCCCGCGATGGATGCGCAGAGCGCACGCGTTCCTGGTCTCGCCACTGCCGTATCCGCGGCGGCGCCGAGGGTCGAGCGCACCCTCGACCTCGTCGCCGAGCCGTTTCTCCACGTCAGCCCCGAGCGAATCGAGAACCCGCTCACCGACCGCGGCATGGCGGCGGGCGAGCCGGGCTTCGCCGAGCTCCTGGCTCTGGTCCAGCGACGCACGGACGTCGCACGGCTCCCGGCCACCAGCGTGAGACTGCTGCGCGACGGCGGCTGGCTGGTCGAGGACGGCGCGGACCTCGCCACCCGGTACCGCCTCAAGTACGTCTCGCTCGAGTCGCACACCGCGTGCAACCAGTCGTGCTACTTCTGCCCGGTGTCGATCGCGCCCCGCGACGACCACTTCATGCCCACCGAGCTCTACCGCCGCATCGTGGGCGAGCTCACCGCCTGGCGCGACACCATCGAAGCCGTCTTCATGATCAGCTACAACGAGCCGACCATCGACAAGCGCTTCGTCGAGCTGGTGGGCATCCTGCGCGAGGCGCGGCTCCCGCCCGCGGTGCTGACCAACGGCACCGGCCTCACGCCGGAGCGCGCCGACGCGCTCTGCGCTCTCGGCGGGCTGCGCTACCTGTCGATCAACCTGTCGACGCTCGACCGGTC
>DATKDQ010000034.1:0-28801 GCA_035544635.1 Thermoanaerobaculia bacterium | reverse complement strand
CCGATCCAGGAGATCGAGCTCCGCATCCCGTGGGAGATCGACCGCCAGACCCGGCAGTCGCTGGTGGGACCCGGGCCGGTGGGTGAGTACGTCGAGGTGGTCGACCACGACCCGGCCTCGAAGGCGTTCTACGCGCCGGTGGATCTCAACGACGGGCTGGTGCTGGCGCAGAGCGGGCTCGCGCCCGCGGAGGGCAACCCGCAGTTCCATCAACAGATGGTCTACGCGGTCGCGATGTACACCATCGCGAACTTCGAGGAGGCGCTGGGACGAGCGGCGCTGTGGGCGCCGCGCCTGGTGCGCGAGGAGGACGGCGGCGTGCGGCAGGAGTTCGTGCGCCGGCTACGCATCTATCCCCACGCGCTGCGCGAGGCCAACGCCTACTACAGCCCCGCGAAGAAGGCGCTTCTCTTCGGCTACTTCCCCGCGCGCCCGGCGCGCCCGCCGAGGCTCGTGGAGGGGCGGGCGAGCCCCGAGCGGCGCGAGCCCGCGGGCGGCGGCATGGTCTTCACCTGCCTGTCGCAGGACATCGTGGCGCACGAGACCACGCACGCGCTGCTCGACGGCCTCCACCCGCGCATGAGCGAGCGCACCAACCTCGACGTGCTCGCGCTGCACGAGGCGTTCGCCGACATCGTCGGCATGTTCCAGCGCTTCTCGCATCCCGAGGTGCTCGAGCACCAGATCGCGCGCACGCAGGGCGACCTCGCGCGCCAGAACCTGCTGGGGCAGCTCGCCCAGCAGTTTGGCCGAGCGATCGGGCGCGGCGGCGCGCTCCGCGACGCGCTGGGCACGACCGACGCCGGGGGCGAGTGGCGGCCGCACCAGCCCGATCCCACCGAGCTCGAGCGCACCACGCATCCTCACCGGCGAGGCGCCATCCTGGTGGCGGCGGTGTTCGACGCGTTCCTGCTCATCTACAAGTCGCGCATCGCCGACCTCCTGCGCATCGCCACCCACGGCACCGGCGTCCTGCCGCAGGGCGACATCCATCCCGACCTCGTCCGCCGGATGGCGCGCGAGGCGGCGGACACCGCGCATCGCGTGCTGCAGATGTGCATCCGCGCGCTCGACTACTGCCCGCCGGTGGACGTCACGTTCGGCGACTACCTGCGTGCCATCGTCACCGCGGACGCCGATCTCTATCCCGAGGACGAGCGGCGCTACCGCGTCGCCTTCGTACAGGCGTTCCGGCGCCGCGGCATCTTCCCGCGCGGTGTGCGCAGCCTGTCCGAGGAGACGCTGGTGTGGCCGACCGGGGCCGACGCGATGGCCGACGCCATAGCGGACGCGACGGCGGGCGCGGCGGCGGCGGTGGAGGCCGCGGCCGGCGCCGCCGAGGGCGCGACCGACGACGCTTCCCGCCGCGCGGCCGGGGCCGGTTCCGCGGACGCGGCAGGGGCCGACCCCGGCGCGGACAGCCCCGTGCAACAGTGGCACCGCCGCAAGATCCGCGAGGACTTGAGCTCCCTCATCCATCAGCGCGCGCCCGGCAAGGACGAGCGGGCGCGCGCCCCCGAGCCCGACTACGACCTCTCGGTGGATTGGGACCTCGAGGTCGATCGCGAGTACGCCTGGCGCAGGATGCAGAGCAACGGACAGGAGTTCCACCGCTGGCTGACGGCGGGGCCGGGCCGGAGCTGGGCGCCCGCGCTCGGGCTGACGCTCGACCCGGGCGCGCCGCCCAGCGTCGCGCGCGGCCGGGGCGGCGTGACGCCGGCGGTCGAGATCCACTCGGTGCGGACGGCGCTGCGGCGCGGCGCGCGCGGCGCGATCGTGACCGAGCTCGTGGTCGCCATCACCCAGCGGCGCTTCGGCTGGCTCGATCGCGAGCGGCAGCGGTCAATCGACGGCGACGCGCTGCCGGGCGCCGTCGAGCGCGCCTCCGCCGCCGCCCGCAGCGACTTCCGGTTCCGGCGCGGCGCGACCATCCTCATCGACCCCTCGACGATGGAGGTCCGCCGCGTCATCCGCACCCGCGGCACGGTGGCCGACGACGGCCTGCTCGAGGAGCTGCGCGCGTTTCTCGCCGGCGAGGACCCCGATCCGCCCCACGCCTTCGCAGGCCTGCGCCACGACTCCGCCGACGCCGGCGACGAGACCTTCGCCCGGCTGCATCGGTTGACTCCGTAGGCGGTGGATCCCGCACCCGCGGACGCATTCGAGACCCGCAACCTCACTGGGAGAAGCCATGCCGATCCTCGATGCTCCCGACTCCGGCGTCACCGTTCGCATGTATCGCCAGGGCCACGGCGACTGCTTCCTGCTCGCCTTCCGCAAGAGCGACGGCGACCCCCTCTACATGCTCGTCGACTGCGGCTACAAGCCCGGATCCAAGGTGCACGCCTCGATCCAGGAGATCGTCGACGACATCCACCAGTCGACCGGCGGGCGGCTCGACCTCGTGCTCATCACCCACGAGCACCAGGACCACGTCAACGGGTTCTGGGAGAAGGTGTTCGGCAACGAGATCGCGCGCTTCGACGACTTCGAGATCGGCCAGCTCTGGCTGGCGTGGACCGAGGATCCTGACGACGACTTCGCCAACGACCTGCGGCAGCGCTTCGGCGACGAGCTGCTCGGGCTGGTGGCCGCGAGCCGGCGGCTCGCGGCGGCCGGCGGCGACGCCGAGCAGGCCCTCGCCGCGCGCATCGATCAGTGGCTCGAGCTCGAGTCGGGGGATTTTGGGGCGAGCCCATTCGCGATAGAGGGTTGGTCGAACAAGCGGGCGATCCAGTACGTCAAGGAGATGTGTCCCGGGTCGCCGACCTACCTGCTGCCCTTCGAGCGGGTCTACACCCTGCCTGGCGTCGACGGCGTCACCGTCTACGCGCTCGGGCCGCCGCGAAACGAGCAGCTCCTCTTGTCGTTGGATCCGATCGGCGGCGAGGGCTACGTCCACCACCTCGCCGCGATCGCCCAGGCCGACGCCTTCTACGCCGCCGCGATGGACCAGCTACCCGACTTCGCCGCGCACGCCGGGGAGAGCGTCGAGGCCCAGCAGCCGTTCGGGCGGCGCTGGCGTATTCCCGAGGAGGAGCGCGCCAGAAGCCCCCACGCCGAGTTCTTCGCCACTCATCTCGAGGGCGAGGCCAACGCCTGGCGCCGCATCGACTGTGACTGGCTGCGCACCGCCGAGACCCTGGCGCTGCGCCTCAACGGCGAGGTCAACAACACCAGCGCCGTGATCGCGATCGAGCTGCCGCAGTCGGGCCGGGTGCTCCTCTTCGTCGGCGACGCCCAGCGCGGCAACTGGGTGTCCTGGGACGACGGCGCCTGGGCCGACGCCGACGGCGCCGAGCTCACCGCGGAGGAGCTCCTGGGAAGAACCGTCCTCTACAAGGTCGGCCACCACGGCAGCCACAACGCCACCCTCAAGGGGCTCGCCTCGAGCGGCTACCCCAGCCTGGGCTGGCTCGCGCGGGGCGACTACGCCCCGGAGTTCGTCGCCATGATCCCCGCCAACCAGAAGTGGGCCAACGAGAAGGCACACTGGACGCACCCCCTCCCCTCGATCCGCGACGCCCTGATGCGCAAGGCCAAGGGCCGCGTGTTCCAGACCGACGTCGACCGGGTCAAGAAGCGGGCGACGATCGGCGAGGCGGAGTGGGAGGAGTTCCAGGGAGGGATCGTGGAGACAGATCTCTACTTCCAGTACACCGTCGCTGACGAGTAGTGGGGCTGACCGGGCGAGTCTGGGCAAGCAAGCCGCCGCCGAAGCGGTGAGGCGACTACCGCGCGAGAGCTTCTCAGAGCACTCTGCGAGAGAGTGTCAGGCGCTCTCTCGCGCCGGCTCTGCGGTGGGCGTCTCCCCGCGCTCGCCCTCGCCCGCCACCTCCCACCGCTCGGGATCATGATTCACCAGCAGCTCCCGCCGCGTGATCCACCCCTTGATCATCGAGCGGGTGATCCACCGCTTCTCGGGCAGGAGCGCGAAGTAGACGTGGGTGATGGTGAGCGTGACCAGGAGAACGCCGCCGACGCCGTGGAGGACGTAGATCCAGCCCCAGGTGGAGTCGGAGTAGAGGTAGGGGTTGCGCGCGAAGAAGGGCTGCTCGATGCGGAACATCATCACCACGCCGGTGATCATGGCGGCGAAGCCGGCGACGGTGACGGCGTGGTGGTAGAGCTTGTGGTCGACGGGGTACTTGCCGGGCTTGGGCGGAGGGGGCCCGCCGCCGAGCAGGTGGCGCATCTCCTGGAACCACTCTCGAACGTCGCGCGGGCCGATCCAGACGTCGCGCAGGCGCAGGAAGAAGGTGGCGTGGATCATGTGGAACACGATCGACGCGATCAGGACGACGCCGAAGACCCAGTGCAGCGTCAGCCACGAAGCGAACTGGATGCCCACCTTGGGCAGGAAGCCGGTGAGAAGCAGCACGATCATCGCCACTGCCATCACGCCGTGGAAGAGGCGGGCGGTAAGACCGTGGCGAACGACCTTCTCGGGGATGCGGGCGGTGGTACCGGCGGTGCCGCCCGACGCGAAGCCCGCGGGCTCCTTGGCGGCGGCGCTCTCCTTCCTTCGCCAGCGCGGGCGCAGGACGAGGTGCACGATGCAGAACAGGGCGCCGGCGGCGAGAGCGACGTAGAACAGGTCCCAGGAGATGCCGATCAGGATGTCCTGACCCCAGGGATTGCTGGTGCGTTGGAAGATCTCCATGACGTGGGCCCTCCCGGAATCGAGCCGACCTTCGTGGTCCCAGAGGGCGGAGGCCGGCTCCGCCCCTACGTCTGCATCCGGACCGGAGCCCGGATCCACCGGCGCGTCACGCCGTCGTCGCGGCCTCCCGCACCGCCCTTCTCACCAGGTTCCGCATCAGCGGCACCTTGAAGCTGTTCTGATGCAGCGGCCGCGCCCCGCGGATCGCGGTCTCGCCGGCGGCCTGCGCCACCTGGTCGCTGACCGACTTGCCGCGGACCTGGGCCTCGGCGGCCTTGAGGCGCATCGGGTAGGGCGCGACGCTGTTCGCCACCAGCCGCACGTCGCGCACTGTGCCGCCCTCGATCTTCATCGCGGCAGCGACCGAGACCAGAGCGAAGTCCCAGCTCTGGCGGTCGCGTACCTTCTCGAAGTACCACACCGCGCCCGCCCACTCGACGGGCAGGCGGATCGCGGCGAGAATCTCGCCCGGCCGGAGCACGGTCATCCTTGTTATGTCGACCGCCGGTCCGATGAAGAAGTCCTCGGCCTTGACCACCTTCTGGCCGCCGCGGCCCAGGACCACCATGCTGGCGTCGAGCGCGACCAGCGCGCCCGCGGTGTCGGCGGGGCTCACCGCCACGCAGCGGCTGGCGCCGAAGATGCAGTGCTCGCGGTTCATCGAGCTCGGCGTGTCGGCGTAGCAGATGTTGCCGCCGGCGCGGTAGCAGGGCCAGCCGCCGCGGTAATACCAGCAGCGGGTGTCCTGGCAGACGTTGCCGCCGATCGTGGCCTGGTTGCGGATCTGCGGAGTGGCGACCAGGCCGGCGGCCCGGGCGAGCAGCGCGTACTGCGAGGTCACCGAGGCGTCGCGGGCGACGTCGGTCAGCGTGGTCATGGCGCCGATCTCGAGGCCGCCGGCGGCCGCGGGCCGCACTCCGCGCAGCGACTCGATCGCGCCGAGGTCGACCACGGCGCGCGGTCGCTTCACCCGGTCCTTGAACCAATCGAAGGTGTCGAGCCCGCCGGCGAGCGCCCAGCCGTCGTCGCCGTAGCGCGCGAGGAGGGCCACCGCGTCTTCCGCCGTGGCGGGCTGGAAGAGCTCGAAGCCGGGCATCATGTCGCGGATGGTGGACATACGAGCCTCCCCTAGCGAACAGTAGGCGCCGTGCCCTGCGAGGACAGGCGGGGGCGAGCCCCACCCCTACATCCAGAACCGGCCACGGAGTCGCGATCGTTCGTTCTCGACATCAGGTCAGCGTCGTGAACGGCTGGTAGTGATCGGGCCGCCCCTCGAGCGCGTTCAGGATCATGTCGAGCATGATCGGCGTACGGCCGAACTGGTGACCGCCCAGAGCGTCCTGGATCGCGCACACCAGCGCGGCCTCGCCGGCGCCGACCGGCGGCTCGCCGATCCCCTTCGCCCCCACCGGCGTGTGCGGATCGGGGATGTTCACGAAGTCGGCCCCGAGCACCGACGGCACGTCGAGAATCGATGGCGGACGCGCGCTGTAGAAGCGGTGGGTGAAGGACTGCCCCCACTGCGGATCGAAGGTCCACTTCTGACCGAGCGCCATGCCGAAGCCCTGGATGGCGCCGCCGTGAAGCTGCGCGGCGAGGCTGCGCGGGTTCATGACGCGGCCGCAGTCGGTGACGGCGGCGAAGTCGACGATCACGACCTCGCCGGTCTCGGTGTCGATCTCGACCCGCGCGTAACCGACCACGAACGAGTACACCGAGCCGGCGCGCTCGTAGTTGTCCTTGGCGACGCCGACCGCGCCCTTCCCCACCACCTGCTGCGCGCCCGCCTTGGTGAAGGCATGGATGTCCTCGGGCAGCTCGTGCCCGTCGTACTCGCCGGCGAGCGCGATCGCGCGCTCGGCCGCCTTCCCGAGCGTCATGCCCGAGCCGGGCGCGCCCTTGCGGTGGACGCGCTCGTTCGAGACCTCGTAGCCGTCGGCGGAGCCCCCGAGGTCCTTCGCCGCGATCTCCTGCAGCTTGCGCTTCAGGTCCATCGCCGCGGCGTGGATCGCGCGCGTCGCGGAGTGCGCGGTCATCGATCCGGCCTGGACGCTGGTCCAGGGCAGACCCTTCCCGGTGTTGCCCCACACCAGCTCGACCCGCTCCCACGGGAAGTCGAGGACCTCGGCGGCGGTGCGCGCCGTGTCGGAGAAGGAGTGGGTGCCGAGGTTGCCCACGCCGGTGTGGATCTCGAGCACGCCGTCGGGACGCAGCACCATGAGGCCGTCGAACCCGGAGGCGCCCGCGGTGTAGCTCGAGAGCGCGACGCCGATGCCGGTCACCTTGGTGCCGTCCCGCTTGCGCGACAGGGTCTTCACGTGGTCCCAGTCGACCAGGACCTTGGCCTTGTCGATCGCCTCGCGGCAGAGCGCGCTGGTGACGCCGCCCTGGCTGCCGTCGAACTTCGACGACGAGTCGGGCGCGTTGATGCGCCGGATCTCGAGCTTGTCGATGCCGAGCTTCTCGGCGGCGACGTCGAGCAGCGGCTCGAGCATCGCGGTGATCTGAGCGCCGCCGGGCGCGCGCTGCGCCGAGCGCGGCGGCGTGTTGGTGAGGACCGAGACGCCGCGGAAGCGCATGTTGATCGGCTGGTAGGAGAGCGAGGACACGGTGCCGGCCGTGTTCACGTCGCTCTGCACGCCGTAGGGGCCGTTGTCCTGGACCACGAACAGGTCGAGCGCCACCAGGCGCCCGTCCTGACGGAAGCCCATCCTGGCCTGCGCCTGGAAGCCGGCGCGGGCGCGCCCCATGTAGTTCTCCTCGTAGCGCGAGACCCGGTGCATCACGGGGCGCCCGGTCTTCTTCGCCAGGAGAGCGGGGATCGGCATGTTCACGGTGCCGACGATCTTCGAGCCGAAGCCGCCGCCGCAGTACTCGCACACCAGGACCAGGTCCTGGGGCGCGACACCGCACATCCCCGCCGCCACGCCGTGGGTGATCGAGATCGACTGCGTCGACGGGTAGAGGTGGAGCTTGCCGCCCTGCCAGTACGCCATGCACGAGCGCGGCTCGAGGGGGTGATGGGTGTTCGACTGGTGATAGAGCGGCTGATCGATGATGAACGCAGCCTCGGCGAAGCCCTGCTCGAGGTCGCCGTAGGTCCACTCGGCGTGTGCTTCGTCCACCGCCGGCAGACGCATGCCGCCAGCCGCGGCGAACGCCTCGGCCGACCACTTCTGCTCCTTCACCACCAGCGCCGGGCGGCCACCGTCGGGCGACGCCTCGCGCACGAACACATTGCCGTCGCGGCGCGCGTTGGGTCCACCCGGGCGCAGGCTCTCGAGCGGGTCGAGCGCGAACGGCAGCGGCTCGAGGTCGACCTTGATCTTCTCGATCGCGTCGGCCGCGATCCACTCGTTGTCGGCGGCGACCGCGAGGATGGCCTGACCCTCGTAGAGCGGCTCGTTGGTGACGCAGGTCTCGTCGAACGGACCGTGCTCGGGGAGGTCCTCCTCGGTGAGGATGGCGTGGACGCCGGGCATCGCGAGCGCGGCGGAGGCGTCGATCCTGCGCACGCGGCAGTGCGGCATCGGCGACAGCAGGCACTTCGCGAACAGCATGCCGTCGGCCTTCCAGTCCTCCGCGTAGCGGGCGCGCCCGGTGAGCTTGGCGTAGTGGTCGGGCGGGGTGTAGTCGGTGCCGTGGTAGGTCCTGGCCATCAGTGTTGCCCTCCGCGGGTCTCGTCGAGGGGGAGCAGGCAGGCTGCTCCGCTACTCCGGAACCGGAAACCGGGCTGGTCGCTCCACATCCGCATCGCTCAGGCTCGCTTCACGTACTCGGCGGCGCGCATCGCGCTCGAGAGGATCTTGTCGTAGTCGGCGCACCGGCAGAGATTGCCGGAGAGCGCGTGGCGCATCTCGTCGCGCGTCGGGCTCGGGTTCTGGCTCAGCGTGGCGACCATCGTCATGATGAAGCCCGGCGCGCAGAACGCGCACTGGAACCCGGCCTCGTCCCACACCGCCTGCTGCACCGGATGGAGCGTGCCGTCGGGGCTCTCGAGGCCTTCGATCGTCGTCACCTCGCGGCCGCGCACCTGGTGGGTGAGAATCGAGCAGGAGTAGTGCGGAACGCCGTCGAGCAGCACGGTGCAGGCGCCGCACTCGGCGCGATCGCAGCCGAGCTTGGTGCCGGTGAGACCGAGCTTGTAACGCAGCGTCATCGCGAGCTGCTCGTTGGGCAGGACGTCGACGCGGCGGTCCATGCCGTTCACCTTGAGGGTGACGAGCCTCTCGGCGGCGCCCGCGGCCGCGGTCTGCGCCCCGACCGAGCCGGTCTGCCGGAAGAGATAGCTCGCGCCGTAGGCGGTCGCGCCGCTCGCGATCACGCCCTTGATGAAGCCGCGCCGCGAGACGGCGGGCCGCGGTGGCGCTTCGATCGGCTCCGGGGAGGCGCCCAGGCGAACAGAGCTCGGGCCGGAGTCGTCCGGCGGCGGGTCGTGCGCGGTGCGGGTCTCGTCCATCTGAGCACCTCCCTACTCGGCGTCGCTACCTCGCGCCCACAACGAGTCGCGCCCGGAGGCAGGCAGGGAGCTTCCGGGACGGCCGACGTTGGGCCGGGGAGAACCTCGCAGGCCTTCGCGCGAACACGGGCTCAAGTGCCGGATCCAGCAGGACTACCGTTACGCCGACGATATCCCGAAATCGACCGTGTGGCCAAGGTGTGGCGGGCGCACGGTGCGCTCCGTCGCCGAAGGTCGTGCATTTTCTGGCGCGTCCGAGCACCCTAGGAGAGGTGATGGGGCGAACGGGGAAGCATCTTCCAGGAGTCCCCGGGACCCACGGCGGCGTTGGCCGAAACCGGGATCGAGCCAAGTCAGACGGAGCTCGGGAGTGCGCAGGGATACTTTGCCGCCGGGCGTCCAAACGAACTGACAAAGAAGGTCAGAAGTCGTGCCGGCAGCTCGCGGAAAATCGCGTCGCCGCGGTAGCCGACGGGCTGGCACAGAAGCTGCTTTGTCTACGGGGTACAAGGATCACAGCCAGGCCGGGAGCCCAACTCACGGCGCATGGGCGATGGGTCCTTGCAAGGTCGCCGAACCCTAGAGGCCACTACCCAACGGCGGCCTGACATCCCCAAGAGGAGGGCGGCTCTCACGAGCCGCCCTCCTCTCCCTCCCTCCTAGAGTCGGGAGGTGGGTTCCTGTTCCAGCGGAAATCGGACGGGCCTGACTTCCCCACGTCGTCGGCCGAAACACGGATGCGGCATCGCGTGCGGCGCATTATAGTCTGCTTCGTCGCGGCCGTCGAGCCGTTCTTCCACGACACCCCTTCGAGGAGGTCGCCATGGCGCACCGGAGCCTCTCTCTTCGACCCGTTTTCGGCGTGATCGCCCTCGCCATAGTCCTCGGTCTCGGCGGCGCCGCAGCACCGGCTCAACAACCCGCGAGGGCAGAACCGCCCGCGGCGGCCGGCAGCGACATCGAGAGACTCCAATTCGAGGTCGAGGCCCTGAAGCAGGGGCAGGAAGCCATCCAACAATCGCTGGCCGAGATCAAGGCGATGCTGCGTGCGGCTCCACGGACACCGGACCAGCCGGCGAACGCGCCGTCGGTGCCGGTGAACGCGACCATCGACCTCCAGGATCGGCCGCTCAAGGGCTCGCCCGAGGCGGCGCTCGCCATCGTCGAGTTCTCCGACTATCAGTGCCCCTACTGCGCTCGGTTCACGAAGAACACGTATCCGCGCCTCGAGCAGGAGTTCATCGCCACCGGCAAGGTGCGCTACGCCATGCTCGACTTCCCTCTGCGCAACCATCCGTTCGCGTTCAAAGCCGCCGAAGCGGCGACCTGCGCCGCGGCCGACGGCAAGTTCTGGGAGATGCATCACCTGCTCTTCGAGAACCAGCACGAGCTGCAGCCCGCCGCCCTTCCCAACTACGCGGAGCAGATCGGGATCGATCGCGCCGCGTTCGAGGCGTGCCTCGAGGAGGGCCGCGGCGAGGACGTCAACGCGGACATGGCGCAGGCCCGAGAGGTCGGCGTGAGAGCGACGCCGACCTTCCTGATCGGTTGGCTCGGCGACGGTGGCAAGGTTCAGGTCAAGGAGATGATCCGCGGCGCACAACCCTACGAGAGCTTCGAGCGCGTGCTCACCAGGATGATCGAAGACGGGCGGCCGGCGGCAGACGACGAGTAGCCGGAGACTCGCCCCTCCGATCAGGAGAACGCGTCTCCGCTCACGGCGTGATCAGATCGCTGCGAAGCGGTCGCGCGATTGGGGCAATCGCGCGACGCGCCGTGTCCAGTCGCGCGACACTGTTTGTCTCTTATTGACATAGCGGAATTCGTTTGCTAAGCGTCCAAGTTCTGCGGGCGATCCTGTCGCCCTGGTGAGCTCGGGGTAGCGAGCCAGGGGGGGCCGATTCGCCGAAGGCAGCGCCGCTCAGCCCCCTCCTCCGCGCGCAGCTGTCTAGGCGGAACGGTTGGCAGGCATCCCGGGGGCGCGGTCGTTCTCAACCACGGCCGCGTCCCCCCGCAGTTTTTTTCCAACCAGGACCACGCAGCTCGAGTCGGAGATCGGAGCGCCGGCGGCACCGTCCGCGCCCCGGAGTATCCTCTGCGCCATGCTCACGTCGGGCGACGACTATCCGATCCACCAGCTTCCCGAGCCGGTCGCGTACGCCACCGGAGAGCGGAACTTCTACGACCGCTACTTCTTCAACGGCTACGCGCGCGACTCGAGCCTCTTCTTCGCGGCCGCGCTCGGTGTGTACCCACAGCTCGGCGTCATGGACGCAGCCTTCTCCGTGGTGCGTGACGGGGTGCAGCGAAACCTGCGCGCCTCGCGGTCGTCGGCGACGCTCGATCGCATGGCGACCCGCGTCGGACCGATCGCGGTCGAGGTGCTCGAGCCCTTGCGCACGCTCGCGCTGCGCGTCGCGAGCCCCGAGCACGGCATCGCCGCGGACTTGGTCTTCCTGGCGCGCGCGCAGGCCGTAGAGGAGCCGCGCTTCTTGCGGCGCGCGGCGGGGCGCACGCTGATGGATCTGACTCGCCTGACGCAACACGGCGTCTGGCAGGGTCACATCGAGATCGAGGACCGCCGCATCCCGATCGAAACGTCGCGCTGCTGGGGAACGCGCGATCGCTCCTGGGGCATCCGCGCCGTCGGAGAGCCGGACACCCAGCCGGTCCCCGGCGTGGAGCGGCAGTTCTACTGGCTGTGGGCGCCGCTCAACTTCGACGACCGGGTGACGCTCTTTCATCGCAACGAGGATGGCGACGGGCGGCCCTGGACGCGGTACGCAGCCGCGGTGCAGGTCGACCCTGCGCACGACTCGTCGGGTCCGCGAACGAACGTCGATGACATCCGCATCTTTCTCTCGCCACGCTCGACGGTACGCCTGCGCCCGGGCAGCCGGCACGCCGCCGCGGCGACGCTCTTCTTCGGCGCGGCGAGCACGGGCGATCCCGACCGCGCGGGCGAGATCACGATCGATCTCGAGCCGCGCTTCGAGCTCTACATGTCGGGCCTCGGCTATCTCCATCCCGAGTGGGGACACGGGCGCAACCGCGGGGAGCTCGCGGTCGGCTTCGATGCCGAGCCGCTCGCCGAGGTGAACCGTGGCGATCTCCTCCACCTTCACGTGCAGGCGCTCTGCGACGCCCGAATGCGGCTGCCCGACGGCGGGGTCAGGATCGGCCAGGGCGTGCTCGAGCAGCTCATCCTCGGCCGTCACGCCCCATCCGGCCTGCGCGAGTAGCGCGACGCTGGCCGCGCGTTGGCGACATGCTCTTTGCGAGCTTCGCGCTCGCGCACGGCGACCGACCGCCACGGACGGCCGGAGACGCCAGGACGATCAGGATGGTGGGTAGTGCAAAACCTGATCGATAAATGTAGAATAGGGCATAACTTCGATGGGCCTCGGCGACTCACGCACCGCGAACCGCGATGCACTCGCCAGCCTCAAGCTGGTTCGGATCGGCACGCCGATCACGCCATCGTCTCTCGGGTCGTTCGCCGAGAAGCTCGTCGAAGCGTTCTACTACCTGATCCAGGACATCTCGCTCGTCCAGTACGACCCACCGCCCTTCGAGGAGATCGAGGCGAGGCTCCTCACCCGATCGCTCGACGCCGAGGTCGGCGGTCACATCCTGGGAGTCACCGGAGCCGATCTCCTCGACTCGAGCGGAGACGAGTTCTTCCGTTTCATGTTCGGTGGCAAGGACAACTCGAATGACGTCGCGGTGGTCTCGACGCGGCGCCTGTGCGGCGACGGCGTCGAGGTCAGCGCCGAGCTCGCGGGGGCGCGCCTGCTGAAGGTCGCGATCCACGAGCTGGGCCACAACTTCGGGCTCCTCCACCACTACGGCCACGACAAGGCCGGCGACGGCGCCTACTGCCCGATGACGAAGGGCGACTTCAATCGCTTCGGAGAGCGCGGCTACGTGCGCGCCGTGATCGACGCGCGCGGCTTCCGCTTCTGCCGCGCCTGCGAGGCCTTCCTCAGAGAGCGCTACGCCTAGAGCCGCTTCAGCCCCTCAGGCAATCCAGGGCTTCTCTCGTGGGGGCGACTCTCACGAGTCCGTAGGGGCGACCGTGACCCGGGTGCGGCCCTCGCTCTTCGATCGGTAGAGCGCCCGGTCCGCTTTCTCGTAGAGATCCGTCGCGGCGCCATCGCCCTCGGCGAGCTCGGCGACGCCGAAAGAGCAGGTGACGGTCTCGCCGCCGGCGAGACACGGCATCGACCGCGCCGCGAGCGCCGCACACAGCCGTTGGGCGAGAGCTCCAGCCTCGGCCGCGCAAGTCTCGGGACAAAGGATCGCGAACTCGTCGCCGCCCACTCGGGCGAGCACCTGCTCGGAGCGCACGCTCTCGCCGAGGACGTTCGCGATCTCGCGCAGCACCTGATCGCCGACCACGTGACCATGGCAGTCGTTGACCGCCTTGAAGTCGTCGGCGTCGACGACGATCAGAGTGAACGGGTGAGCATGGCGTCGCGATCTCGCGATCTCCCGCTCCAGCTCGTCGTGGAAGAAGCGCCGATTGAAGGCTCCGGTCAAGCCATCCCGCACCGCAAGCTCGAGCAGCGCGTCGTGATAGGCCGCCTCGACGTCGAGCTCGCGCAGGAGCT
Source organism: Thermoanaerobaculia bacterium (assembly GCA_035544635.1). Classification (GTDB taxonomy): domain Bacteria; phylum Acidobacteriota; class Thermoanaerobaculia; order Multivoradales; family Multivoraceae; genus DATAFT01. The sequence continues at coordinate 15,066 of DATKDQ010000034.1, read as the reverse complement.
TGCAGTGGACGCCACCGACCTGCACGCGATCGCCGCTCGCGAGCTCGACCGCTCCGGCGATGCGGCGTCCGTTGACGAACGTGCCGTTCCGGCTGCCGGCATCCTCGATCGTGATCCTTCCGGCGGCGAAGCGAAGTCTCGCGTGAAGCCGCGACAACGAGGAGGAGCCGGCCAGCCGGAGGTCGGCGGCCTCCGCGCGGCCGATCGCCACGCTGGGCTGTCGGGGGACCCGGAACCGCGTTCCGACCGCCTCGAGATCGGGGTGGGCGATCACGATCAGCTCGACGTCACCCTGGTCGCCGTAGCGCGACGGGTCGACGGCGACGAAGTCCTCGCTAACGGTCTGCTCCGCATCGGTCAGGCTGGCGGGCGGCTCGGCCGAGCCGGCGCTTCGAGCGAGCGCGGCGCCGAGGCGTCCGGGCTGTAGCGCCCGCTCGCGATGACCCGGCGTTCGGTCGCGGCGCGATGCCATGCCTTCACTACTCGGGATCGTGCACGGGATCGTGCTCGGTTCCGGTCGACTCGGCCGCAGTGATCTTTTCCGCGCCGTCCACGGGCGGCTGCGGCATCGGGCCGCGCGGTAGGAGCTCGTCGCGCATCGCCGCGTGGTAGAGAAACGAGGCCAGCACCACCGAGGCCTGCTTCAAGTCCTCCTCCACCGCGTGGTCGAAGTGGTCGAGGTGGGAGTGGTGGGTGCGGGTCTGGTAGTCGAGCCAGTCCTGGATGAACTGAAAGCCGGGGAGACCCACCGCGTGGAACGGTACGTGGTCCGTCGACCCGGTGTCGCGATGCGTCACGGTGTCCGCTCCGAGGTCGTCGAACGGCTGGAGCCAGCGCGCGAAGATCGGCCCCACCGCCACGTTGCCCTGGGTGTAGACGCCGCGGATCCTGCCGCTTCCGTTGTCGACGTTGAAGTAGGCGGAGAGCTTCGCGTGCGCCGGCTGAAGCCGCAGCGGCCAGGTGACGGGCCACAGGCTCTTCGGCAGCTCGAGGATCTCGGGATCGGCCGGCTCGGGCCGGCTCGCGAAGTGACGCTCGACGTAGGCGCGCGAGCCCAGGAGTCCCTGCTCCTCGCCGCTCCAGAGCGCGATCCGGATGGTGCGACGCGGCCGGACACCCAGCGCCTGGAGGATGCGCGCCGCTTCCATCACGACCGCGGACCCAGCCGCGTTGTCGTTCGATCCGGTGGCAGCGTGCCACGAGTCGAGGTGGGCGCCGGCCATCACCAGCTCGTCCTCACGGTCGCTCCCCGGGATCTCGGCCAGCGTGTTGGCGGCGTCGAGGTCGTCGTCGTGGAAGCGCGCGGCGACGTCGATCTCCAGCTCGACCTCTTCACCGCGCTCGAGTAGCCGCACGATCCAACCGTAGTGCTCGGCGGCCATCACCAGGCTCGGTGGCCCGACCTCCTCTCCAGGCTCGCGCGATCCACCGCCGCCGACGCGCACGATGCCGGCGTCCCAGGGGCTCACCTTCACCATCGCGAGCACACCCTCGGCGGCGAGGAACTCGCGCAGCGCCCTGCCGAGGCGACGGCGCTCGATCGCGCGCCTGCGGTTCTGGTCGCGGTCGCGGCGGCTTGGGATGCGGAACTCAGCCAGCTCCTCGAGCTCCTCGGCGGTGTAGCGGCGAAACTCGGATCGCTCCGCCGGCGGCCCCTCGCGCTCCTCGTCGAGCAGGAGAATCCTCCCAGAGAGCTTCCCCCGGTGCTCCTCGAAGTCCTCCTCCTGAGCGAGGGTCACGCGCATCGCGAGGCCGCGCACCGGCCCCGCCGTCGCCGGCGTCCATGCCTCGGGCAGCGCCTGGAGCGGGGCGGCCAGCGGGCGCACCAGGTGAACCGCGGCTCGATCGACGCTCCAACCGCGGCCGAAACGCCCCCAGGGCTCGACCGTCGCGTTCACCAGCCCCCACTCCGCGAGGCGGCCGCGCGTCCACTCGTTCGCCTCCCGCATGCCCGGCGAGCCGGTGAGGCGCGAGCCGATCCGGTCGGTCAGATGGCCCAGCGTCTCCATCACCCGCGACCGGCCGAATCCCTCGGCGCGGATGCGGTTCACCATGTCCCAGTCGATGGGCTCCTCGACCTGCGCCGAGACGGAGGGAGGCGCGTGCAGGAGCAGGAGAAGGGGGACGGTCAGGAGGCGGGAAGCGCGCAACTTGCCTCCTCCCGCTACTTCAGCTGCGCCCTCACCGCCTCCGGCGGCTCGAAGGCCGACGCGTCGACGTCGTCGTAGGTCACGGTGTCGACCGTCTGCTCGATCTGCATGCCCGCGACGTCGATCAGCGTCTTGGCCGGCATCTTCACGCCGCCGAAGTCCTTGTAGTCGGAGAACGAGATCTTCACCTCGGACTCGCCCATCGGGCCGTCCTGCACGCCCTGGATGCCGATCAGGAGGCTCGAGGACCGGTCGAAGAAGTGCAGCGCCTCGCGGCCGGTCGAGCTCACCAACCTCACCTTGTAGGCCGCGGCGCCGTTGAAGTCGGTCTCCTCGACCGTCTCCATCGACGTGAAGTGCCGGGTGTAGTTGAGCGGCATGTAGAAGTCCGCCTGCTGCTTCATGTTGGCGAGCTGGTCGCCCGCCAGGACCTGGGCGCCGGTCATCGGGTTGTCGGACCAGCCGACCTTGCCGTTGAAGCCCTGGTTCATCGCGCCCATGCCGGTCTCGATGTTCATCACCATGCGGTCGGGCGCCGCGGCGTGAACCGTGGTCGCGCCCTCCATCCCCATCGCCGCGATCGACATCTTGCCCTTGCGCGTCGAGGACTCGTGGCGGCGCAGCGCCACCTCGCCGCCGAGCGCGTCGACGTAGCGCGCGAGCAGCGCGTTGGGAGTGGGTAGGCCGTTGGCCCCCACCTCGTCCCGCACGTCGAGCGTGGTCGCGGGCGGCGCCACGTCGGGCGAAGGACCGGCCCCTCCGGTAGAGGCGCAGCCGGCCGTGACGAGAATCGTGACGCAGAGCGTCGCGGCCGCAGCGGCGGCGTGGTGGTAGCGGTGCATGTCCTTCCTTCCTTCCTTCCTTCCTTCGTTTGCGATCGGCTGATCCTATTCCAGACGCGAGCGACCTCGGCCCGCTGGGAGGCCTTGACATCGTCAGGGCGTCGCCCTAGAATTTTTGATTAGTCGAAAATCCCCTGGCACCACACCCAAGCCTCGTCGAGGTATAGCAAAAACAATGTTCACGAGATGGCGAATGTCCCGTAGGTCCATGTTGAGAACCGCGGGCCTGGGCTCGCTCGCCGCGGCCACCGGCGCCATCGCGTCGCGCGCCCGCGCCGCGGACGTCACCACCGACCCCCGCCTCCACCACCACCACGCGATGGGCGCGGTCGGGCGGGTTGACACCTCCCGCTTCGACCCGACGGCGTACCTGCGCAGCTTCAACTTCTCGCATCTGCCTCCGGCCGAGCGCGTGCGCTTCTACCGGGAGACGCAGCGCGAGGACGGATCCCTCCTGCGCGAGTACGAGATCTTCGCGGTGGACCGCGAGATCGAGATCGCACCCGGCATCTACTTCCCCGCCTGGACCTTCAACGGCCAGGTCCCGGGACCGACGCTGCGCGCCAGCGTCGGCGACCGCGTCCGCGTCCACTTCGTGAACCAGGGCTCGCATCCGCACACCATCCACTTCCACGGCTGGCATCCGCCCGAGATGGACGGCTCGCTGCCCGAGCACCAGGTGGCGCCCGGCGGCGAGTTCCTCTACGAGTTCGACGCGGAGCCCTACGGCCTCCACCTCTACCACTGCCACGCGATCCCGCTCAAGCGGCACGTCCACAAGGGTCTCTACGGCGTGTTCCTGGTCGATCCCCAGCCACCCCGTCCGCCGGCGGACGAGATGGTCATGGTGATGAACGCGTTCGACACCAACTTCGACGGCGACAACGAGGTGTACGCGGTCAACACCGTCGGGTTTCATCACATGGTCGAGCCGATCCAGGTCGAGGTGGGCGAGCTGGTGCGCATCCACCTGGTCAACATCACCGAGTTCGATCTCGTGAACAGCCTCCACCTGCACGCCATGTTCTTCGACGTCTACCGCACCGGCACCCGCCTCGAAACCGCCGAGAAGACCGACACCCTGATGCTCTGCCAGGGCGAGCGCGCGATCCTCGAGACCACGTTCCGCTACCCCGGGCGGTTCATGTTCCACGCGCATCAGAGCGAGTTCGCGGAGCTGGGCTGGATGGGCTTCTTCGACGCCACGGCGTCATGAGCGAGCGTCCGCCGAGCACGGCTCCCGCGCCGCCGCGGACGGGCGGCGTGCGGGTGTGGATCCTCTTTCTGCTGCCGCTCGTCCTGGTCGCGGGCCTGGTCTGGATCGTGGTCGCCTCCGACCCGGCGGCGCGGCTGCGAGGCGATCTGCCGCCGGTCGAGGAGCTGGCCTTCCAGCGCGTCGAGCTCCGCGACACCGGCATCGTCGCCACCGTGCTCAACGATGGACCCGATCCGGTGACGATCGCGCAGGTGATGGTCGACGACGCCTACTGGGCGTTCGTCCAGGAGCCTCTGGGCCCGCTCTCGCATCTCGCCTCGGTGCGGCTCTCGATTCCCTACCCGTGGGTCGAGAACGAGACGCACGTGATCCGGCTCGTCACCTCGAGCGGCCTCACCTTCGATCACGAGATCGCGGTGGCGAGGGAGACACCGCGACCGAGCTGGCAGTTCTTCGCCTGGTTCGCGCTCATCGGGCTCTACGTCGGCGTCATCCCGGTGGCGGTGGGCCTGCTCTGGTACCCGGCGATCGGCCGCGTCGGACGGCGTGGGCTCGACTTCGTGCTCGCGCTCACCGTCGGGCTCCTGATCTTCCTGTTCGTCGACACCGTGGAGGACGGTCTCGAGGCGGCGGGCGGCCTCGCCGCGTCGTTCCAGGGCACCGTCCTCTTCACGCTCGTCGCCCTGCTCGCCTTCCTCGCCATCGAGGCGTTCGGAGAGCGGCTGGCTCACGGGCTCGAGGGACGCGGCGGGCGGGCGCGGCGCCAGCCGGAACCGGGAGAGGCGGCGCCGGGGCCGGGGGCCGATCGCGGTCCGTTGGTGACGTCGCTCCTGATCGCGGTCGGGATCGGACTGCACAACTTCGGCGAGGGCCTCGCGATCGGCGCCGCCTACAGCCTGGGCGAAGTCACGCTGGGCGCGCTGCTCATCGTCGGCTTCACGCTCCACAACACGACCGAGGGGCTCGCCATCGTGGCGCCGCTGGCCGAGAGCCGGGCGGCGCTCTCGCACCTCGTCCTGGTCGGGATGGTGGCGGGGGCGCCGACCATCGCGGGGGCATGGCTGGGCGGGCTGGTCTACTCGCCGCTCTGGTCGGTGGTCTTCCTGGCGATCGCGGCCGGCGCCATCGCCCAGGTGGTGATCCTCATCGGACGGCAGATGACGAGAGAACGACAGCTCGGAACACTGGTCGCGAGCCGGCCGGTGATGGCGGGGCTGGTGGCGGGATTCGCGGTGATGTACGCGACCGGGCTGCTGGTATGACACGGACGCGAAGACCGCAGATTCGAGGGCTTGATAACCTCGATTTCGATGACCTTCGCTCTGTGTTTTTGAGTTATAGCAAATGTGAGCTAGAATAGCCGGGAACGAACCATGTGCCGCTCGCGACTCGACCTCGATCCCTCCCCCCGGCTGGCGCTCGCGCCATCCTCCGAGCGCTCGCGCGAAGCCCGGCCTCTGCGCTCGGTCGCCGCGATCGGCACCGCCCTGGTGGCAGCACTCGCGATCGCGGCCGCCACCTTCGTCGCGGACGCCTCGCAGCCGACGCACGACCTCACGCTGGTCGCGCGCGACATGGCGTTCTACCTGCCCGGGAGCGACCAGCCGAACCCGCGCCTCGAGGTGGTGGCCGAGGAGGCGGTGCGCCTGACCATCGTCAACCGCGACCCCGGCATCGATCACGACGTCGCCATCGAGAGCCTCGGGGTCAGAAGCGCCGCGGTTCCCGGCGACGGCAGCTCGACCACCATCCGGTTCCGCGCGCCGCGCGAGCCCGGCGAGCACGAGTACGTGTGTCGCCTTCACGGCCGGATGATGCGCGGCAAGCTCGTCGTCCGGTAGCGGATCCCTCGGCCCGCCGCGTCTCCCCCGCCCTCGGACACCTCGATCGCGCTACACCGGCTCACCGAGCGCGCGCGCCCGGTCGAGCCGACTCTCCTCTTCGGCCACGACGTAGCGGCTCGAGAGCCACAGAAAGAAGAACGCGATGGCGTAGGTCGTGAGCCCCCACAGCATGCCCGAGCGCAGCGCCTCACCGCTGGTGCGTCCCGCGGCCACCAGCCGATCGCTGATGTGGCCCATGGTGTAGGGCCCGAGAGCCAGGCCGACGAACGTCACCGAGAGGATGTAGAACGCCGACGCGGTCGCCCGCATGCGAGGCAGGACCAGCTCCGTGACGAGCGCGATCGCCGAGCCGATCCACAAGGTCGAGAACAGCGTGAAGAAGAAATTGGCGACGTAGGCGCCGATCAGGCTCGAGGTCCACACCAGGTAGATCGCCGCGGGTGCGGACAGCGAGACGCAGAGCAGGCCCATGTAGAGCCTGGCCTTGGGATGGGTGGCACGGAAGCGATCCGAGAGCACGCCGCCGGCGGAGACCCCGAACCAGCCCGCGATCGCGGCGGTGAGGCCGAGCACGGTCCCCGCCTCCGACGCGCTCACCCCGTGAACGCGCTGGAAGAACGGCGGCGCCCAGAAACCAAGTCCGTAGCCGACGAACGCGACCCAGGCGAATCCGATCATCCCGAAGACGACCGTCTTGCTGCGGTAGATCATGCCGAAGGTGGCCGGATCGCGCAGGGCGAGACCCTGAAGCCAGGTGAAGAAGCAGTAGAGCCCGATCGCGAGCGCGATCCACTGCGGGGCCGACCCGAGCGCCGTGATCAAGCCGAAGGCGGCGAGCGCGCACCCTGCGGCGATCGCGAGATTGAGGAGGATGCCGCGAGCACCCGCGCCCGCCTTGGCCAGGGTCCAGAAGGTGAGCGGCGGCAGCACCGCCGCGAGCTCGTGTCCCAGCAGGCGGAACGGATGGGGGTGGGCCGGCGTCTCGGCGAGACCCTCGCTGCTTCCCCGCACCGGCTCGCGCAGCGACCACACCCAGAGGGACATCAGGAGCCCCGGGATGCCGACGGCGAAGAACGCAGCCTGCCAACCGACCAGGCCGAAGGGCGCGCCGCCATCCGCGAACGCACGATTCCAGTTGTCGACGATCAGCCCGCCGATGAAGATGCCGATCCCCGCTCCGATGTAGACGCCGCTCGAGTAGATCGCGACCGCGGTCGCACGCAGGCGCGGAGGGAAGTAGTCGCCGAGCATCGAGAACGCGGCGGGGCTGGCGCTCGACTCGCCGACGCCGACGCCGATCCGATAGCCGGCGAGGGTCCCGAACCCGCGCGCGGTGCCGGAGAGCGCGGTCATCAGGCTCCAGAAGAAGAGCCCGACCGAGATCAGGTTCTTGCGCACCCAGATGTCGGCGAGGCGCCCGAGCGGGATGCCGAAGATGGCGTAGAAGACCGCGAACGCGGTGCCGTAGAGGAAGCCGATCGACGCGTCGGTGAGACCGAGATCGCGCTTGATGTCCTCGGCCAGGATCGAGAGGATCTGGCGATCGATGAAGTTGAAGACGTAGACCAGGAGCAGGACGAACAGGACGTAGTTCGAGTAGCCGCGGCTCTCACCGGCGGGAGCGGGGGTGGACCCCGCCTTCGCGGCGGTCTTCGCTGGCTTGGCAGGGCTCGTCATCCGATCGATCCTCCCGGCGCGGGACGCGCGCTCGACGTGAAGCGATGGAACCGTCGGTGGGGCGGCGCGCAGTGTATCAGCGAGCTGCGGCCGACGACCCCGCCGCGCGCCCGAAGACGGCGCCCGCCATGAGCCCCGCACCCCCCGGATAGTTGTCCCAGAACAGCCCGCCCACCAGCTCACCCGCCGCGTGGAGCCCGGGAATCGGACGCCCGGTCTCGTCGAGCACGCGACCGGCGACGTCGATCGCGAGGCCGCCGTAGGTGAACGTGATGCCGCAGGTCACGGCGTAGGCGGCGAACGGCGGCCGATCGATGCGGTTGGCCCAGTTGGTCTTGTCGATCGCGAGCCCGCGCGTGCGCCGGCCGTCCTTGGCGGCGGGATCGAAGGGCCTGCCGTCGTCGACCGCGTCGTTGTACTCGGCGACCGTGGCGAGGAAGCGCTCGGCGTCGACGCCGTCGAGCCGGCGCGCCAGCTCCTCGAGCGTCGCGGCGCCCGCGCGCGTCGCGTGCGGCGCCTCGTACTCGCCGCGCAGGAGCGGCGTCGTGCGCGCGTCGAAGACCTGCCACGCGAACCGTCCCGGCTGCTCGAGCACGGCGCGGCCGTAGCGCGCGTAGGTGTAGTTGCGGAAGTCGAGCCCCTCGTCGACGAAGCGCTCCCCGCGCGCGTTGACCAGGATCCCCAGCGGGTAGGAGTGCTTCTGGAACGCGTGGCGCACGCGCAGATCCCCGAACTCGGGAGCCGAGCGGTCCCACTGCACGGCGTGGCATCCCGACCACTGTCCGCCCGGGCGTGCGCCGACCGCGAGCGCCATCGCGATGCCGTCGCCGGTGTTGTGCCGGGTGCCGCGCACCTTGGCGTGGCGCCACGGCGCGCCCAGGTGCTCGGCGCGCCACTCGGCGTTGGCCTCGAAGCCGCCGCAGGCGAGAACGACGGCGCGGGCGCCGATCGACCGGCGCTCGCCCCTGCGCTCGACCTCCACCGCCTCGATCCCGCCGCGCTGGCGCACCAGGCCGACGGCGCGCGTCTGGTGGAGGACGCGGATCCTCGCCCGGCACACGGCTCGTCGCAGCGCCAGGACGAGCCCGGGGCCGCCGCGCTCGGCCTGGAGCGTGAGGCCGCCCCAGAAGCGGTGCCTGCCGTCCTCGCCGACGAACGACTGGTCGCGCCAGAGCGGCGTGAAGCGGATGCCCTTTCCCGCCATCCAGCGCAGCGTCGGGCGGCTCCGCGCCGCCAGCGCGCGCGCCAGCTCCGGATCGCAGCGCCCGCCGCTCACCCGCTCGAGATCGGCCAGGTACTGCGCCTCGGTGTAAGCGCCGAAATCGGCGCGGGCGAGATCCTCGGCCGTCAGGTGCGGCGCCACCTCCATCAGCTCACCCGTGCCCGAGTAGGCGAAGCGCATCGCCGCCATGGTGAAGCGGCTGTTCCCGCCGTGCTCGCGCTTGGCCGCCCGCTCGAGGACGGCGACCCGCGCGCCGGCCCCGTGCGCGGCGAGCGCCGCGCACAGCGCCGCGTTGCCGGCGCCGACCACGACCACGTCGTAGCCCTCGTCCATCGGCGATCAGGCGACCGGCGCGGCGTGCTCGGCGTGCTCGACCACGACGGCGCTCGGAAGCGCGGCTCCGCGGGCGGCTGCACGGAGCCCGGTGCGCAGCCACACCATCGACACCACGGCGGTCACGAGGATGCCGAGCAGCATCGCGCCCCACACCCACTCGACCGGGCTCCGTACCCAGTACACCAGGAAGAACGCGAGCGGACCGGCGATCAGGAGCAGCCGCATCACGGTGAAGAGCAGCACCGGAGAGCCGATCCCCAGACCCTGGAGGGTGCGGCCGGCGAGCATCGAGATGCCGATGAAGGGGTACCCCCAGGCGATGACGCGCAGGTAGGCCGTGCCCGCGGAGATGATCCCCGCCTCCTCGCTGAACCCGCGCATCATCCAGGGCGCGATCGCGAAGAAGAGGAGCGCCGTCACCGCGCCGATGCCGATCGTCCACGCCATCGCGTAGCGGACGACGTCGCGCACCAGGTCGAGCCGCGAGGCTCCACGAAACATGCCGACCAGGGTCACCAGCGCGGTCGAGATCGAGATCATCGGCAGCAGCACGACGTGGTCGAGCCGGCCGCCCACCTGATAGGCGGCCACGACGTCGGGCGAGTACTCGACCAGCAGGCGGTTGAAGATCCCGCCGCCGAGCGCCATCAGCAGGAAGGAGAACGAGGCGGGCGCGCCGAGGCGCGCGATCTCGCCCACGATCGCCGCGCTGGTGCGGAAATGGCGGGGGTCGAACGTGACGTAGCTGCGGCCCTTGGCGTAGAGCAGCCAGACGAACGCGACCGCGGCGGCGGCCTGCGACACCACGGTCGCCACCGCGGCGCCCCACACCCCCCAGCCGAACGTGAACATGAAGAGCGGATCGAGCGCGATGTTGAGCAGGGTCGCGGCACCCTGGATCATCATCGGCGTCCTCATGTCGCCTTCGCCCGCGAGGATCGAACGCAGGAACGTCGACAGCACGAGGAAGACGTAGCCGTACACGATGGGGCCGAAGTACTCCCACGCCAGCGGCAAGAGGCCGCTGGGGACGCCCATCGCGACCAGGAGCTCGCGCCCCCAGACGCCGCCCAGGAGCGTGAAGAACGCGGTCAGACCGAGCCCCAGCAGTAGGCCGTTCTCGGCCGCGCGGTCGGCGCCCTCGGCGTCGCGCGCCCCGACGTAGCGCGCCACCACCGCGGTCACGCCGCTCCCCAGGCCGAAGGTCACGCCCAGCCCGAGGAAGACCAGCGGCATGTCGAACGCCACCGCCGTCAGGGCATCGGAGCCGAGCATGCCGATGAAGATCATGTCCACGATCATGTAGAGCGTCTGGAGCGCCATGCCGATCATCATCGGCAGGGCCATGCCCCACATCCCGCGACGCGGGTTCGAGAGGAAGCGGTCCAGGCGCGCGGTCGCGGACGTGTGCATCTCGATCGAGCTCTGGCGGGGGATTCGACGCTCGGGGAGTCGAGCTCCTACACGCTCGCCGAAGCCGCGAGCCGCGGGAGCACCTCGTCGGTGAAGAGGAGGAACGAGCTGTGAGAGAGCGGCGCGCACAGCAGGTACTCGAGTCCGATCTCCTCGCGCAGCCGCTGGATCTCGTCCACCACCTGGTCCGGCGTGCCCCACAGGATCACGCCGTTCAGGTAGCGGTCGACGGCGTCGCTCGAGCCTCCGCGCGCGATGTCGGGGACCGAGAAGTGCCTGCGGTTGAGCTCGCTCGCCACCTGCACGCCCTGAAGCCCGGGCTTCTTGTGGCTCTCGACGGTCCAGATCGCGCCCTCCCGCGCGATCCGCTCCGCCTCCTCGCGGGTGCGCGCGACCGCGACCAGGCGTGCCATCGGCAGGTCCCGACCTTCGAGGCGGAACCCGTGGCGCGCCAGCGCGTCGCGATAGAAGGCGCGCTTCTCGCCGATCTGCCGGTGGCTCGAATGGGGATCCATCATGATCGAGAAGCCGTTCTCACCCGCCCAGCCGATGGCCTCGGCGGAGGAGGCTGCGAGCCACACCGGAGGGTGCGGCTTCTGCGCGGGCTTGGGTAGCACCTCGACGTCGTGGAACTCCCAGAACCTGCCCTTGAAGCTTACCCGCTCGTGGGTCCATGCCTCGAGCACGATCTGCACGTTCTCGCGGAACCGGGGATAGCTCTCCTCGGGCGGGACACCGAACGCCTGGAACTCGCTCATCTGATAGCCGCGCCCGGCGCCCCAGTTGACGCGCCCGCCCGAGAGCACGTCGAGGAGCGCGACCTCCTCGGCCAGCCGCAGCGGATGGTAGAACGGCGCCAGCGACACGGCGGTCCCGATGCGCAGGTTCCTGGTGCGCGCCGCGACGTGCACCCCCATCATGTGGATCGAGGGACAGATGCTGAACGAGCTGAAGTGGTGCTCCGCCAGCCAGACCGCGTCGTAGCCGGTCTCGTCCATGATGCGGATCCGGTCGAACGCGCGGTCGTAGACGGTCTCGAGCGCGATCCGGCGCTCCGGCCAGCTGAAGAACTGCAACACTCCGAACTTCATCGAGCTCCTCCCCCCGACACCGCATCGCCGAACGAGTCCCTGCCGCGCTTTTCGAGCGGGCGGGCATGTTAGCACCGGCTCGGAAGCGTCGCCGGTGCGCCGGTGCGAGCCCGCGCCACCGCGGACCAGGGTACTGAGTAAGATAGGCGCGATGAGCGTCGAGACCCCGCCGCGCGAGCACGACTCCCCCACTCTCGCGTTCGACGAGTTCTGGCGCTGGCTCGTGCTGCACCCCAACTGCATCGTCCGCGCGGGTACCGCCGAGAGCGTGCTCTACGACGACGACGACCTGCACTGGCACTTCTCGAACGAAGGGCCGGACGCCTTCCTGTGTCAGCTCATCCGCGGCAAGCGCCTGCTCGGCGAGCTGGTGCTGCATCCCGAGACCGTGTCCTACGTGCAGGGCTACCGCGGCGATCACGAGGAGGAGTTCGTGTTCGAGATGATCGCCGAGGGCGAGGCGGACCGCACGGTGGTCTACTTCTTCGTCCTCTCCCACGCCTACGACGGGCCCGAGAGGCCCACGACCGGGCGCGCCGTGCACTGAGAGCGCCGGCGAGCGCCGCGGATCAACCGGGCGGAGTCGAGGCGATGCTCTGGTCGAAGAACGCGATGAAGCGCGGAGAGAAGAAGCGCTCGGTCGGAGCGATGCTGGCGTCGTCCCGGCGGCAGGCCCGCGCGTCGTCGGCCGCCGCCGCGCGCAGCTCGTGGTCGAGCTCGCCGCCCTCCAGGTAGAGGGCGTGGCGCGACGCGGCGAGCAGGAGCCGCGCGTGGGCGCGCGCCCGGCGCTCCCCGAGCTCGGTCGCCGCCAGCGCCTCGACCACCTCCTGGTGCCGTCCGCGCAGGTAGGCCGCGACCGCGGCGTCGAGGGTCTCGGGCGGCGCGGCGGTCAACCTCTCCAACTCCTCGATCGAGGTCTCGAGCCGGGCGGCGAGGCCGTCGAGATGGACCTGCGACCTCCGCTCGCGCCGCTGCGATTCGGCGACGAGCCCTTCGAGATCGGCGCGGGCCTTGCGTACCAGGCGAGGATACGGCGCCAGGTACGACGTGCGCGCGAGGATCGCGCGCGCGCTCGCGACTCGCGCGTCGATGCTCTCTTCCCGGTCCGCGATCTCGACGCGATGCTCCTGGATCAGGCGCTCGAGGTCGGTGCGCACGGCGTCGAAGATGGCCCCGGCCTCGCGCGTGAGGGCCTCGGCGCGCAGGATGGTGTCGCGGTCGAGCCGGTCGTCGGCGAGCAGCTCGCGCGCCTGCCGCATGAGGTCGACACCTTCCGCGTGGCGGCTGGAGGGCGATGGCGAGCCTCTCGACCAGACGTCGCGGGCATCCTCCCCGCGGGCGAGGTCGAGGAGAGCCGCAGCGCCGACGGAGGTGCGCGACAGCAGCCGGCGCGCCTCCTGGCGCACCGGCCCGATCTCGCGCTGCCGCGTGCGCTGCGCGCACTCCTCGCGGCCTCGGCGTGCGACTTCGGCCTCGTCGAGCTTCGCCAGCACGCCCTGACGATCGGACTCGGCCCAGGCCGCGAGCGCGGCGTCGCAGTCATCGAGCTTGAATCGGGCGTAGCCGAGATAGAAGTGGGGGATGTAGGGGCGCCGGAAGAGGCGCACGGGAAGCTTCATCTTCTCGTCGCGACGCTCGAGTATCGCCGCGGACATGGAGCTCGCGGCCTGCTCCCAGTCCTGCGCCTCGATCGCCTCGAGGCCGGCCTTGTAGGCGTTGAGGTACTGGCCCTCTCCCGGGGCGGCGGCGAGCAGGAACGCCGCCACCCCGACGACCGCGCCGATCGAGGCTGGCCACGCGCGACCGGGGGTCACCGCCACCAGCTCATCTCCTTCCAGTACTCGATGGTGGCAGCCGGCACGCCTGGGCTCGTCACCTGGCAGAGATGGGTTCCGCCTTCGACCACCTCGACCCGGCAGGTGACGAGCTCACCCCCCGCGAGCGCGATCTCGGCCTCGTGCCGGCCGGGAGCGACCCACAGACGGAGCGGCGTCACCCGGCTCTCGGGCAGATCCGCCACGCTGCCATCGGCCGCGGTGACCCGAGCGATCTCCCCCCAGGGGACCGCCGTCAGCACCAGGATCCCCGGCGACGGTCCGCCCCCCAGCACCACCGGAGCCGGGGCTGCGGTCGGCGCGGCCGCGACGTCGGGCTCGCGCGCGGGGACGAGAGCGAGGACGGCGACGACGGCCGCGGTCAGCGCGGCGGCGAGCCCCACCGCGGCGAGCACGCGCCGCGGGCGCGCCGCCGAGCCCGGCTGCGCCGCCGGCGTCACGGCAGCCAGCGACGCGGGAGCCTGCGGCGCCGCGGGAGTCTCCGGCGCCGCGGGAGTCTCCGGTGCCGCCTGCGCCTCGTCGGTGGCGGGCGGCGCATCGGCGCCGCCGCGGCCGGAATCGGCGCCCGCGGCGACCTCGACCTCCGCGACTTCGGGCAGGCCGTCCCGCACCGCGATCAGATCCGGGAGTAGCGCGTCGAAGCTGGGGTAGCGCGCGGCCGGCTCGCGGCGCAGACAGCGACCGATCAGGTTGGCCAGCGCGTCGCTGCAGTCGGGCCAGTGCCGCGTCATCGGCTCGGCCTCGGCCTCGAGCACCCGCTTCAGGAGCTCGCCCATCGTGCCGCCGGCGAACGGACGACGAAACGTGAGCAGCTCGTACGCCAGCGCGCCGAACGCGAAGACGTCCGAGCGCGCGTCGACCGCCCTGCCCTTGACCTGCTCCGGCGGCAGGTATCCCGCGGTGCCGATCATGCCGCCGCCGACGCCGGACGCGCCGTCGCCGGTGGCCAGCCGCGCGATCCCGAAGTCGAGGACCTTGGCCTGACGCCGTCCCAGCACGCGCACGTTCGCGGGCTTGACGTCGAGGTGCAGCACGCGCTGCGCGTGCGAGTAGGCGAGGCCCTCGGCGATCTGGACCAGGAGGTCGAGCCGGCGCCGGGGCGAGAGCGGGACGCGGCGCTCGATCAGACCGGAGAGGTCCTCCCCCTGCAGGTACTCCTGCACCAGATACGGACCGACCTGGTCGAAGCCGAAGTCGAAGGTGCGGACGATCGAAGGGTGATCGAGGTTGCCGGCGATCTCCGCCTCGCGCAGGAACTGCTGGCGCAGCTCGGGGTCCTGGGACGCGCAGACCTTGATCGCGACGAGCCGCTTCAGGAACGGGTCACGGCCACGATAGAGGGTCGCAAACCCGCCGTCGGCAATGCGCTCGAGGATGTCGTACTTCCCGATCCGCCGCAGATCGGGCATGACCAACCGAGCCTCCTCCGGCACAACCGAA
>DATKDQ010000033.1:0-28578 GCA_035544635.1 Thermoanaerobaculia bacterium | reverse complement strand
TCCACTTCTGGAGGGGTTTGCGGTAGGACATCATCACGTCGCGCGTCTTCGGGATGCGCGGCACGTTCGACTCGCTGTTGGTGATGGTGAGGAGCACCGGCGGCGCGCATTCCGCGATCTCGAATCCGACGTCGGTCTGGCGGCGCAGGCGCAGCCCTCCGTCCGCCGCCTCGATGCGGTCGACCAGCGAGAGAAACGGCAGGCCGAGCTCCGCCGCGAGCAGTCCACCGGTCTGACCCACGCCCCAGTCCCCCGACTCGCGGCCGACCAGGACGAGGTCGAACGCGCCGAGCTTGCGGATGGCGGCCGCCAGCACCTTGGCCACGGCGTCGGCGTCGGGGTTCGCGCCACCCTCGCGCGACACCAGGACGGCATGGTCGGCGGTCATCGCCAGCGCCTTGCGCAGCACGTCCTCGCCCTGCTCGCCGCCGTAGCACAGCGCCGTGATCTCGCCCGGCACCGCCTGGCGGAGCTGAAGCGCGGTCTCGAGCGCGTTCTCACTGAAGATGTCGGTGACGAGGTTGGCCGAGCCGCGCTTCGCCTCCCTTGCTTCGGAGTCCACCTGGAAGTCCCGCGCCGGAACGTCCGGGTCCAGGACCTGCTTGATGCACACCAGCGTCTTCATCCAATGTCCCCTGGTAAGGGCGGGGCCTCTGCCCGCCCGTTCATGCCATCCCTGGCCAGGATCCCTTCGAGCGCCATCGCCGTGATCTGACGCGCCACCTCGTCGCCGTCGAGCGCGCCGTCTTTGCGGTACCAGCGGGCGAGCCACATCACCAACCCCACGATCCCGAAGGCCCCCACCGCGGGATCGAGGCGGCTGCGACCGGCGGCGGCGAGCTCCGCGACGTTGTCGCGGATGAACTCGTAGTACGCTCGCTGGCGCCGCCGGATCCTCTCACGGTGCTCGGGGTTGAGCGCCTCGGTCTCGTCCACCAGGAGCGTGATCGCGCTGCCGTCGAGCGCGATCCCCCGAACGTGGCTGCCGATGATCGACCGCAGCCGCAGCTCGGCGGTCGCGCAGCCGCGTGCGGTCTCGACCCACCCCTCCAGACGATCCATGGCGAAGCTCATGATCGCGAAGAGAAGGTCCTCCTTGCCCTTCACGTAGTAGTACAGACCCGCCTTGGTGAGCTCGACCGCGTCGGCGATCTCGCCCATCGGCGTGGCGTGGTAGCCCTTGCGCTGGAAGATCTCGGCCGCGGTCCGAAAGATGGCCGCCGGGCGGTCGGGCTCGGTGTCGAGGTATCGCTCCGCCATGACTTACCGACCGTTCGGTAGATTACCACCGTCCCTCCCGCGCCGGCGTCGGCGGTCGGTCTCTGGCCCGCCGCGGCCCAAGCCCGCGCTGCGTCTAGAATCAGGCTCGTGCCCGCCGCTCCCGCCCGCCACGGCGCCGACATCATCCAGCGGGGCTTCGAGGAGTTCCACGAGAGCTTCCGGGCCGTCACCCGCCGCGCCATCGCCCGCTTCGAGTCGCGGGACTGGATGGGGATCCGGCGCGACACGGTGCGGCGTCTCGGGCTGCACACCCGGTCGGTCGACGAGACGCTGGTGGCGCTGCGCCACGAGTTCGGAGCCCAGGTCGAGCTGCGCGACCTGTGGTCGGCGCTGAAGGACGCCTTCTCCCTCGCCATCCTCGGCTCGGACGACTGCGAGCTGGCGCAAACCTTCTTCAACTCCTGCACCCGGCGCGTGTTCTCGCACGTCGGCGTCGACCCCAGGATCGACTACACCGAGCAGGACTTCCCGGTCCCGTTTCGCGGCTGGGAGATGGCGAGCGCGCGCATGTATGCGGTGCGCTCGGTGTCCCCGATGCTGCTGCGGCGCGTGCTCGAGGACGCCGGCTTCCGGGCGAAGTTCCGCGACCTCTCGGGCGATGCCGCGATGGCCTCCGTCGCGATCGAGGAGAGCCTGGTCGAGCGCTTCGGCTCGACCGAGATCGAGGCCCTCGACTTCCTGCGCCCGGTCTTCATCCGCAACAAGGCCGCATACCTGGTGGGACGCGCCCGCCGCGACCAGGAGTCGCTGCCGCTGGTGATCGCGATCCTACACGGTGAGGACGGGCTCACCGTCGACGCCGTGGTGCGGACCGAGAACGAGATCTCGATCATCTGGAGCTTCGCGCGCTGGTACTTTCACGCCGACCTCGCCAGCCCGCGACAGGTGATCGGGTTCCTGCACTCGATCCTGCCGCGCAAGCGGGTCTCCGAGCTCTACCTCTCGCTCGGCTACAACAAGCACGGCAAGACCGAGTTCTACCGCGATCTCACCGCCTACGCCGTCGCCAGCGACGAGAGCTTCGTGATAGCCCCCGGACAGCGCGGGCTGGTCATGTCGGTGTTCACGCTGCCCTCGTACGAATTCGTGTTCAAGGTGATCCGCGACACCTTCCCGGCCTCGAAGGCGACCACGCGGCGGCGGGTGATGGAGCGCTACCGCCAGGTCCTGCTGCACGATCGCGTGGGCCGACTGGTCGACTTCCAGGAGTTCGAGCACCTCAAGTTTCCGCAGGCCCGGTTCGCGCCGGAGCTGCTCGAGGAGCTGCTGGGTGAGGCGGCGCGCAACGTGGGGATCGAGGGCGATGACGTGATCATCCGGCACCTCTACGTCGGACGCCGGGTGACTCCGCTCGACGTCTTCCTCAAGACCGCCGGCGACCGGGAGCGCGAGGCGGCGATCGTCGACTGGGGGAAGGCGGTCAAGGAGCTGGCGGCCGCGAACATCTTCGCCGGCGACATGTTGGCGAAAAACTTCGGCGTCACCCGCCACGGGCGCGTCGTCTTCTACGACTACGACGAGCTGTGCCCGCTCGACGATTGCAGGTTCCGCACCTTCCCCGCGTCACGCAGCGACGACGAGGAGCTCTCGGCCGAGCCCTGGTTCGCGGTGCGGGACGGCGACGTGTTCCCGGAGGAGCTGGGTCGGTTCCTGGGCGTCGACCAGAAGCTGCGCACCCTCTTCCTGCGTCACCACGAGGATCTCTTCAGCGTCGAGTTCTGGCGCACCATGCAAGAGCGCAACCGCGAGGGGGAGGTCATCGACTTCTTTCCCTACGCCGAGTCGCGCGCACCGGGAGACGCCGTCACCAGGCGCCCGGCGGGAGACATCGCTAGCTCCTGAAATGGTAAACACCATTTCAGGAGCTAGGAGAGTGTCCGAGTAATGCAGGTCAGCGTCTCGGAGCACGGGAGCCCGTCCGTCCAGCGGACGGGCGACGCGCGCCGTCCGCGGCGCCAAACAGCAACTAGCCGGAGGAGCGTGCTACCCAGCACGCTCCGGAGGCTAGGCCCTCTCACGCGAGGCCGGCGCCGGCGCCGAACCTGCAGTCCAGAAAGCGGGGCTCACGGCCGAAACGCGCGCCGAACGCGCGCGTGATCGCGTCGGCGACCTCGCCTTGGGCAGCCTCGTCGACCAGCGCCGCGACGCAGCCGCCGAACCCGGCGCCGACCAGCCGGGCGCCGTGGCACCCGGGAGCCGACCATGCCGCTTCGGCCAGCGTGTCGAGCTCGGGGCTGCTCACCTGGTAGAGGTCGCGCGAGCTCCGGTGGGAGTCGCGCACCAGCTCGCCGAGGGCACCGGCATCGCACCGACCGCGCAGCAGGTCGGCGCCGCGACGGACGCGGGCGCACTCCTCCACGACGTGACGGACGCGGCGGCGCAGCACGTCCGGCAGCGTCACCGCCGCCTCGAGCATGGCCGGGGTCACATCGCGCAGCGCGCCGAGCTCGGGAGAGGCCTCGCGCAGGTGCTCCAGGGCAGCCACGCACTCGCCGCGGCGATCGTTGAGCGGACCGTCGACCAGGCGCCTGCGCACTCCGCTGTCCGCGACCAGGACCGCGACCCCCGGGGGCATGGGCAGGCGCTCCCACTCGAGCGTGCGGCAGTCGAGAAAGACGACGCTGTCGCGGCCCCCGTGAAGACTCGCGAACTGATCCATGATTCCGGACTGGACTCCGAGGTACTCGTTCTCGACCCGGCGGCCGAGCCGCGCCGCCGCGAGATCATCGAGCGCCAGGCCGCCGATCTCGCGCCAGGCCAGGAGAAAGGCCACTTCGAGCGCCGCCGAGGAGCTCACGCCGGCGCCTGCCGGCAGCTCGCTTCCGATCACGGCGTCGAGCGGCGCCACCGCAAGGCCGGCTCCGGCGAGCGCCCAGGCGACGCCGGCGGCGTAGTCGATCCAGCCGGCCGGCGCGCGCCCCTCGCCCGGAGGACCGGGGACGCGGTCCAGCGGCACCGCCCCTCCGCTTCCCAGCTCGAGGCTGGCCGCACGCAGCAGCGGTCGGGAGCCGCGGGCACCCGCCAGCCAGATGGCACGGTCGATCGCGCCGGGAAGCACCCAACCCTCGTTGTAGTCGACGTGCGCGCCGAGCAGGTTGACCCGGCCGGGCGCCCTCACCACCAGCTCCGGCGAACGACCGTAGAGGTCGCGGAACCGCTCGATGACCCGCTCGCGAACCGTGGTCACCGGCGCACCCGCGCTCGCTTCGCTCGAGCCGGCACGTCAGGACCCGCGCGGCTCGTCCGTCCGTGGATCGCGGCGCTCGGCGGCGAGACGCCGCTCGAGCGCGTCGAGTCGCCGCCGCAGCTCGTCGATCTCCTCGCTCGGAGCCGTGCCCGCGGGCGCCTCGGCGTCGCGGCCGCGTGCCGGCTCCGGCAGCGGCGGCCGCCGCTCGAACGGGCTCAGGAGCTGCGCCAGCGAGGCGGCCACCTGCCGCGGATCCCAGAGCTGCGCCCAAGCCTCCAGCGCCGGGCGCGCCTCGCCCCAGCGACGGCGTGCGTCCGCCTGCCACCGCTCCTGGAGGTTCCGGTAGACCTCGAGCGAGCTCTTGAGGTACCAGTCGAGGAAATCGCGGAACGCGCGGTCCGAGGCGCGCGCCAGCTCGTAGAGGAGGTCGAGCGGCAGCCCCTGCTCGTCCTGCTCGGCAGTCTCGAGGACGATCTGGGTCAGGACCCGCCGGGTGACGTCCTCCTCGGTCTTGGCGTCGAGCACCTGGATGCGCCTGCCTTCGCGCACCAGCGCGCGGACGTCCTGGCGGTTGACATAGCAGCTCGACTGCGTGTCGTAGAGCCGGCGGTTGCCGTAACGCCGAATGACGACCACCTCGGGCTCGCTCCCACTCTTCGGCATCAGTCAGCAACCTTCATTCTGTGGAACAGCAAACATTGAGGCTTGACAGCACAGGCGAACGGCCCTACCATCACCCTTAGATTGCTGCATTGCAGCATAACCATCTCACAGCCGGAGGATATCCCATGCCCGCCACCCGCAAACCCACCGCCGCAGACACCGCCACCACCGCCGACGCCTCGCGCCGCGAGCAGATCGTCGGCTGGGCGGAGCTCGGCCTCGACACCGCCGCCGCCGCCCGCAAGCAGTGGAACGACATTACCTTGGCGTACGCCGATCTCGCGATCCAGGCCGCGCGCAACGGACTGTCATGGTTCGAGAGCCTCTACGAGCAGAACCGCAAGACCCTGACCTCGCTCACCGCCGCTCGCGACCAGCGCGCGCGCGCCGTGCTCGAGCGCCTGAGCTGACCGCCTCGCGGGCCGTGCGCCGGACCGCATTCAATCGCCCAGCAGGCCCAGCGCCCGCGGCAGCGCCAGGCTGAGCTCGGGGACGGCCGTCACCACCGCGAGCGCGAGCAGGAGCGCGGCGTACAGTGGCGCCAGGTACGGCACCACGCGGCCGAGCGTCGTGCCGGAGACGCCGCAGGCGACGAACAGCAGGGTGCCCACCGGCGGCGTCGAGATCCCGATGCACAGGTTGAGCGTCATCACGATCCCGAGGTGGACCGGATCGATGCCCAGCTCGACCGCCGCCGGCAGGAACATCGGCGTGAAGAGCAGGACCGCCGGTGTCATGTCCAGGAAAGTCCCGATCGCGAGCAGTAGCAGGTTCAGCGCCAAGAGCAGCGCCACCGGCCCGGCCGCGGCGTCGAGGAGCAGGCGGGCCACCGCCTGCGGGATCCCGGCGTAGGCCATGGTCCACGCCAGCGCCATCGACGCTCCGATCAGGAGCAGCACCACTCCGGTCGTCGCCGCCGCCTCGACCAGGACGCGCGGCAGCTCGCGCGGCCGCAGCTCGCGATGCACCGCGAGAGCGAGCACCAGCGCGTAGAGCACGGCGATACCCGCGGCCTCGGTCGCGGTGAAGATGCCGGCGACGATGCCGCCCATCACCACGACCACCAGGAGCAGGCTCGGCAGCGCCGCGGCGGCCGACTTACCCAGGCGCCCCATGGCGAAGCCCCTGGCGCGCGGCAGCCGCCCGCGGCGGGCGGCGAGCCCGACCGCGGTGACCCCGACCAGCAGTGCGATGAGAAGGCCCGGGACGTAGCCGGCGAAGAAGAGCGCCGCCACCGACACTCCCCCGCTCGCCAGCGAGTAGACGATGAGCACGTTCGAGGGCGGGATCAGGAGACCGGTGGTCGCGGCGGCGACGCTGAGCGCGGCGCCGAAGTCCCGCCCGTAGCCGTCCTGCTCCATCCGCGGCGCCATCACACCTCCTACCGCCGCCGCGGTCGCGACCGCGGACCCCGAGATCGCGCCGAAGAGGACGCAGCCGAGCACCTCTACCCACACCAGCCCGCCGGGCAGCGCTCCCACCAGCTCCTTGCCGAGATCGATCAGGCGGCGCGCCGCGCCGCCGCGATTCATGAGGTGCCCCGACAGGATGAAGAGCGGGATGGCGAGGAGCGCGAACGAATCGAGCCCGGTCGCGATCTGCTGCGCCACGGTCGCGAGGGCCGGCGCCGCCGGGATCGCCGCGCAGAGGCTCACCGCCGCGGCCACGCCGATCGCGACCGAGATCGGCGCACCGAGCGCGAGGAGCGCCACCAGCGCGACGGCGAGGACCGCCCCTTCGCTCCCCACCGGCACCGCGTCGCTCAGCCTCGCTCCTCCGGCCGGCTGCCTTCGGCCAGCTCGGCGAGGGTGTAGAACGCCATCAGTCCCCCCGCGATCGGCAGCGCCAGGTAGACCCAGCCCATGGGGATCGCGAGCGCGGCCGAGCGCTGTCCCAGCTCGAGCTGGAGCGCCACAAGATGCGTCCCGCCGGCGCCCAGGACAGCCAGGGCGAACGCCAGCGTCGACGCCAGCGTGAAGCGCCGGCTCCACCTTCGCCATTGCACGCGACGCGCGAAGAGCTCGATCGCCAGGTGCATCCGCCGTCCCAGGGCGTAGGACGCGCCGAGGAGACCGAGCCAGATCAGGAGGAACCGCGCCAGCTCCTCGCTCCAAGGGCTGGGACGCCCGAGCAGGAAGCGGGTCGCCACCTGCCACCCGACGTCGAGCGTCAGCGCCGCGAAGAGAGCCGCGAGCAGCGCCTCGAGCGCACGGTCGACGACGGCGCGAGCGCCTTGCATCACGATCGCCCGCCGGGAACGAGGGGCGCCTCCTCCGCCGGCGCCAACTCGCGGATGGCGCGGATCCAGGCGCCGAGCTCCGGCTCGGCCGCGTAGCGCTCGACCAGCGGCTCGACCTTCGCCGCGAACGCGTCCTTGTCGGGCTCGACGATCTCGACACCGGCCGCCCGGATCGCCAACAGCGCCTCGGCGGTGGCGCGCTCCCAGAGCTCGCGTTGAAGCAGTGCGCTCTCCCGCGCGGCGCGCGCCAGCACCCGGCGATCGCCACCCTCGAGCCGGTCCCACACCCGAGTCGAGATCACCAGCACGTCCGGGACCGCAGTGTGCTCGTCGAGCGAGTAGTAGCGCGCGATCTCGTAGTGCCGCGACAGATGAAAACTCGGCGGGTTGTTCTCGGCGCCGTCGACGATGCCCTGGTCGAGCGCGGAGTAGAGCTCGCCCCACGAGATCGGCGTGGGCGAGCCGCCGAGCGCCCGCACCATCTCCATCGCGCTCGCGCTCTCCTGGGTGCGGATCTTGAGGCCCACCAGGTCGTCCGGCGTCCGCACCGGACGGGCGCGGGTATAAAAGCTCCGGCTCCCCGCATCGTAGAAGCACAGCCCGCGCAGCCGGAACTGCGCCGGCTCGGCGAGGAGCCGCGCGCCGAGATCGCCGTCCAGCACGCGGCGCAGGTGGTCGCGGTCGGCGAACAGGAAGGGCGTCGAGAGCGCCCGGAAGGCGGGCGCGAACGACTCGAGCACGCTGGCGGAGACCTTGGTGAGGGCGAGGCTCCCGACCTGAAGCAGCTCGAGGCACTCGCGCTCGCTGCCGAGCTGCTCGGCGGGATAGATCCGAACGGCGAGGCGGCCGTTCGACCCCTCCGCCACCAGGTCGCCGAAACGCTCCATCGCGAGGTGCGCCGGGTGCGAGGCGTCGAGCCCGTGGGCGAGCCGCAGAACCTCGACGCCGTCACCCCCGCGGCACCCGTCGAGCGCGAGCACGAGCACGCACGCGACCAGCGGCGCGAGCCGGCGAGCCTGACCGTCCCGCGGCACGGCGCGATCTTCTCACGGAGCGCGGCCCCATCCCACGCCGCCACCGACCGCTCGGAGGGCGCGAGCGAGAGCGGGAGGCACTGCTGGCCGGCCGGCTGAGGCGCGCCAGGCAGCCGCTACAATCGCCAGGTTCTGCCATCCTCGCGACACGCGGCCGATCCTTCCCTCACTCCCTCGCCAGCCGATGTCCACCGTGCGCCGCGCCATCCTCCCCGCCGCCGGGCGCGGCATGCGCATGCGCCCGTTCTCGCTCGTGGTGCCCAAGGAGCTCGCGCCCGTCGGCAGCCGGCCCGCAATCCACTTCGTGCTCGACGAGGCGGCCGGGGCGGGAATCGAGGAGGTCATCGTCGTGGTCGCGCCGGACAAGCCGCTCCTGCGCCACTACCTCGAGCTGGCGCAGGCCGAGGGCGCCTGGCCCGGCCTTCGGCTGTGCTTCACCACGCAGGAGGAGCCCACCGGCCTCGCGGACGCGATCGCCATCTGCGCCCACCTGACCGGGAACGACCCCTTCGCGCTCCTTCTCCCCGACAACCTCCCGCTCGCGCCCGAGTACCGGCTCGACGTCCTGCTCGAGCTGTGGGCGGAGCGGGGGCGGCACGTGGTCGGCGTGCTCGAGATCGACAGCGCCTGGAGCGGGCTCTACGGGAACAGCGGCAGGATCGACCATCGGACGATCGCTCCCGGCGTCCTCGCGATCGACCGCCTCCACGACAAGGAGCCGGGCCGGCTCCACATCCCGGCGGGGGCTCGCGTCGTTCGCGCCTGCGGCCGCTACGTCTTCGGCTCCGAGGTCTTCGCTCGCATCGAGGCCTCCCGCGCGGGCGCGGGCGAGACCAGCGAGGTGCCGGCGGTCCAGCTCCTCGCGCGCGAGGGTGCCCTGCTCGGCGCGCTCCTCCCCTCCCCTCTGTTCGACGTCGGGCATCCGCAGGGTCTGCTCGCCGCCAGCGCATTCCTGGCCGGCCGACCGGTGGACGCGTAGCTGGAAGTGGGCTCGCTTTTCGAGTAGATTCGACTCCTCCTGCGTACTGGCGAGACGGCCGTCGACGACGGTCGAACGTGGGCGACCACGGGGGGCGCGGGAGGATCCCACCGCCGCAACCGTCCGAAGGAGAGCCGCATGGACGCCCACCGCAGGGCCCTCGCAGAGAACGACCCCGAGGTCCACGCCGCCATCGCCGGCGAGGAAGAGCGCCAGCGCAGAGGCATCGAGCTGATCCCCTCGGAGAACTACACCTACCCCGAGGTCCTCGCCGCGCTCGGCTCGGTGCTCACCAACAAGTACGCCGAGGGCTATCCCGGCCGGCGCTACTACGGCGGCCAGGAGTTCACCGATCGCATCGAGAACCTGGCGCGGGACCGCGCCAAGGTCCTGTTCCGCTGCGAGCACGCCAACGTCCAGCCGCTCTCGGGGTCGCCGATGAACCAGGCGGTGTACCTGGGCTTCCTCCAGCCGGGCGAGAGCGTGCTCGCCATGGACCTCTCGCACGGCGGTCACCTCACTCACGGTGCGCCGGTCTCGCACATGGGCAAGATCTTCAACTTCGTGCGCTACAAGACGAAGCCGGCGGAAGGCGGCCGCATCGACTTCGACGAGATGCGGCGGCTGGCGCTCGAGCACCGCCCGAAGCTGGTTCTCGCCGGCTACACCTCCTACCCGCGCGACTACGACTACGGCGACTTCAAGCGCATCGCGGACGAGGTCGGCGCCCTCACCATGGCCGACGTCTCGCACGTGGGCGGGCTCATCGCCGGCGGTGCGATGCGCAACCCCTTCGACTACGGCTTCGACCTGGTGACCACCACCACGCACAAGACGCTGCGCGGTCCGCGCGGCGGCATGGTGCTGTGCCGAGCCGAGCACGCCAAGATCGTCGACGCGGCGGTCTTTCCGGGCCTGCAGGGCGGCCCGCACATGAACACCATCGCCGGCGTCGCCGTGACCCTGGCGAAGGCGCTCCAGGAGGATTTCCGCCTCCACTGCCGCGAGGTGCTGCTGAACGCCAAGGCGCTCGCGCAGGGGCTCCTCGACCGCGGCGCGACTCTCGTCACCGGCGGCACCGACAACCACATGATGGTGCTCGACACGGTGGCGAGCTTCGGTCTCGATGGCCGCGCCGCCGAGCAGACGCTCGACCGGATCGGGATCACCGTCAACAAGCAGATCATCCCCGACGATGCCAACCCGCCGCTGCGCCCGAGCGGGATCCGCCTCGGCACGCCGGCGGCCACGACGCGCGGCCTCGGGCGGCCCGAGATGGACCGCCTCGCCGGCTGGATCACCGACGCGCTGCGCCGACGGGAGGATGCCTCGTTCCTCGCGACGCTCGAGCGCGAGGTCGAGGAGCTCTGCCTCGGTTACGCCGTTCCGGGCCTGCCCGCCGTCGAGCCCGCGTGCCGCTCTTGAGCCGAGTCGCACGGCAGGCTGCTCCCGACTCTCGAGCGGAACGGCCGAGCCACCCTACGACCAAGGAGAACGTGTGACGTACGAGCACATCCGCTACGAGGTCGAGGGGCCGACGCTCCTCGTCACGCTGAATCGTCCCGATCAGCTCAACGCGTTCACCGCGACCATGCGCGACGAGCTGATCGACGCCTACCGCCGTGCCGACGCCGACGACGCCATCCGCACGGTGATCGTGACCGGCGCAGGGCGCGCCTTCTGCGCCGGCGCCGATCTCGGCCGCGGGCCCTCGACCTTCGACCGCACCGGCGGCGCGGTCCGCGCCGAGCAGCACCGCGACGGAGGCGGACTGGTCTCGCTCGAGGTGCACCGGCTCAAGAAGCCGGTGATCGCCGCGATCAACGGCCCGGCGGTCGGCGTCGGCATCACCATGACGCTGCCGATGGACATCCGCATCGCCTCCACCGGCGCCCGGATGGGCTTTGTCTTCTCGCGCCGCGGCATCGTTCCGGAGGCGTGCTCGAGCTACTTCCTTCCGCGCCTGGTCGGTCCCAGCCAGGCGGCGGAGTGGTTCTACACCGGGCGCGTGTTCGACGCGCAGGAGGCGCTCGCCGGTCGCCTGGTGAGCCGCGTCGTCGAGCCTCCGGACCTCCTGCCCACGGCGCGCGCGATCGCCGCCGAGATCGCTGACCACACCTCGCCGGTGTCGGTCGCGCTCTGCCGTCAAATGCTGTGGCGCGGGCTCGCGTTCTCCGAGCCGATGGAGGCGCACCGCGTCGAGTCGCTGGGCATCTTCTGGATGGGCCAGAGCCCGGACGTCAAGGAAGGCGTCGCATCGTTCCTGGAGAAGCGCCAGCCGCGCTTCATGGGCCGCCCGTCGACGGACATGCCACCGTACTACCCGTGGTGGCAGGAGGCGGAGTTCTGAGCCACGGGAACAGGCCGCTCCTCTGCTACGGCTGATGGTGGCTCAGCCGGGGTCGGGCCTCGGTCGTCCAGGCCGCCGTCCAAGAGACCGGGGCTCATGGAGCGCAATCGTGCTGGTCGGGCGGGGCTCGTTCACTCCCGCCGGGCCAGGTTCTTGTAGTACTCCTCGACCAGGTTCCGATAGCCGGGGGGCACCTCGTCGGCGCCCGCGAGGAAGAGCCGCTCACCGTCCTCGCCTTCGAGGTCGCGCCACAGGCGGTACTCGAACTGGCGCAGGCCCTCGATGACCTGCGCCCGTAGCCCCTCGAGCGCCAGCGGATCCTGATTGATGCCGCGCACGCTGAACTCGCGCATCCGACGGAGGATGGCCTCGAGGTCCTCGGTCGGCAGCCCCATCTCGCGCAGGCCGTCGAGCAGCGCCTGCCCCTCGCGCAGGCGCTGCTCGAACTCGGCGCCCATCTGACGCAGGTCCTCGGGCGTGAAGATGCCGGGCTGGTACCAACCCGGAACGCCCTGACCGATCCTGGAGGTCGAGCCGCCGGTCGGGCTCGGCGCCTGTCCATCCTGGCCTCCCCATCCTTGGCGGCTCTCGCCGGGCTGGCCGTCGGCTCCGGGCTGGCCGGCGTCCTGCCCCTCGCGTCCCCGGTCGGCGAGGCGGCGGCCGCCGGAGCCTTCCTCGGCGCTCCCGTCGCGCTCCTGCCCGCCCTGACCCTCTCCCGGCTGGCCGTCGGCCTGCTCGGAGCTCCAGTCGTCCTGTGACTCGGACCCACGCTCTGCCGAGCGCCCGCCGGACTCGCCCCGGCGCTCCGCCTGGCGCTGGGCGCCGCGGTCCTCGACGCGCGCCTCGAAGGACTCCAGCCGGCGGACCAGGTCGCGCGCGCTCTCGAGCGCGCTCGTGGCGCGGTTCTCCCGGGACGCGCCCACGGCACGCCCGGCTTCGGCCAGCCGCTCCGCCACCTCGCCGAGGTTGGCGCCGATCTCCTCCTCGAAGCGCCCGGCGTACTCCGGCGTGCGCCCGCGCACGACGCCCTTCGAGTACCGGATCTTCTCCTTGAGCTGATTCTGGCGGATCGACTCGGCGGCCTCGCCCAGCCGCCGCGACGCGTCCTGCTCGGTGCCGCGCGCCTGGCGAGCCACACGGTCGATCTGGCTCTCGAGCGAGCCGATCTCCTGCTCGAGCTGCTCTTTCTCGCCCAGGATCTCCTCGACCCGCTGGTCGGAGCCGGCGCTCCGCCCGCTCTCCCCGCTGCGGCGGCCGCCGCCGAGCTGGCCCACCTGCGACGTGATCCGTTCCTGCTGGCGCTGCGCCCGCCGCGCCCGCTCGTTGAGGTCCTCCAGCTCCGACGCGATCTGAAACTCGCGGTTGCGCTCGAGCAGCCGGCGCGCCTCGCGCAAGCGCTCGAGCGCCTCGCTGCCCTGCGCGATCTCGCCGGACGACCGGTTCGCCATCCCCTTGCGCATGGCGTCGGCCGCCTGCTGCAGACGGCGCGCGGTCTGCGCCAGGTCGGGGCGCGAGCGCTCGCGCGCGAGACGCTCGAGCCGGCGGGCGAGCTCCTCGGTCTCCTCGACGATCTGGCGCTGGCTCTGTCCGGCGGCGCCCGACATCCCCATCTGCGACGGCAGCCGCCGCGCGCGCTCGTTCTCCTGCTCTTGACGCCGCGCCAACTCCTCGAGCCGCTCCAGCGCTTCGTCGACCTCTTCCTGCATCGCCTGGCGCTCGCCACGCTCGACCGTCTCGTACTGGTTGTGGAGCTTGTCCAGCTCGAGCTCGAAAAGATCGGCCAGATCCTCGGCCATGCGCTGCGCCTCGCCGCCCATGCCGCCCTGCTGGAACGCGACCTGCACGTCACGGAAGCGGGCCTCGGCGCGCTGCAGGTGCATGAGCGCGCGCTGCTCCGGCCCGAGCGCCTCATTCGGCTGCTGGTTCGCCAGGTGCTGCTGGGCCGGCCCCATTTCGACCGCCGCGGCCGTGAGGTCCGCCGCGATCGACTGGAAGTCCTCCTCGCCGCGAAGCCGGTTCTGCATGCGGGCGACCAGCGTCTCGACCTGCTCGCGCAGCCGGCCCTGCATCAGCGCGACGGTGGTGAGGTTCTCCTCGTACTCCTTGGCGGCGAACTCTTTGCGGTCGCGCGCCAGCTTGAAGGTCGCCGCGACGATCTGGCGCTGGCGCAGGGAGAGCGCATTGTCCATCTGCCCGGCGCCGCTCCTGTCGCCCATGCCCTGCTCGGCCCGGCGGTAGTTCTTGGTGAACGGGCTGATCTCGACGAAGTAGATGTCGGTGGTCACGGTGGCCGCGCGGCCCCGCTCTCCGCTCTCGGTGGCGCGCGCGAAGTACGAGATGAAGTCTCCCTCCTGGAGATCGAGCTCCTCGAGATAGAACGTGTGCCCGCCCTCGAACTGCTTCGGCCGCCGATTGCCGCCGAGAAGTGCGAGGGTCGTCTCCTCGCCACCGTTGAGCGCGAACACCAGCTCGAGGCGAGCGACGCCGTAGTCGTCCTCGACGCGGACCTGAGTGAACACCTCCTCGAGCTTGTGGGCGCGCAGGTCGCGCCCTGGAGTGGTGAACGACAGCACCGGCGGCTGGTCCTCCATCACTTCCACCGCGTACTCCGGCGATGCCGCGAGCATCGCGCCGTCGGGGCCCGTGAGCTCGACCCGGTAGAAGGTGTCACGCTCGACGGTGAGACCGGCGACTAAGAGCCCGTCCTCGGCGGCGGCGAGCTCGATCGCCTGCGTGCCGCCGCCCTCCTGCTCCACCACCAGCCGCCCGGCCGGGACCGGGACCGTCGGTGTGATCTCGATCCGCACCTCGGTGCCCCGGAGCGCGGCGATGTCGCCGCCATCGTCGATTCGCTGCGGCGTGAGCCCGGTGTAGGCCGGGAAGCGGTACTCGAGGTCGATCCGGCTGACGTACGGCAGGTCGGCCACCTCGATGCGATGCAGGCCGGACCGCACACCCGCCGCCTGCACGTAGTACTCGGTCGGATCCTCGAGGTCGAGCAGCATGAACAGCTTCTCGTCCCGGCCAGCGCCCTCCGGCATCGGCCAGCGCTCCCAGCCGCCCTCGCCGCGGCGCACCGCGAGCTCGGCCGAATCGGACTCGAACCCGACCAGGTGGGCATGGATCTCGAGGTCGGAGCCGCGCGCCACGGTCACGCTTCCGGGCAGGACCTCGATGCCGTAGGGGTTCGCCAGCGACGCGCCCTTCCAGGGCAGGAACAGCAGCAGCGCGCCGTGCTGGAGGAAGGCCGGCGAGAGCAGGAGAGCCGCGATGCCGGCCAGCGCCGACCCCAGGGCGAGCGCCGAGAAGCGCCGCAGCGGCGAACGCTCGATCGACGCGCCCCAGTCGAGCGTCTGGCAGCTCACGATCGCCTGTTCGAGCAGGCGTGCGAGCAGCCGCCCGGACGTGCCGGCGCCCGCGTCGTCGCCGACGAGCTCGCCTCGGGCCGTGCCAGCGGCAGCGCTCTTCGACCGCGCTCCGAGCTCGATGGCCGACAGCAGCTCGGCCTGGAGGCTCGGCTCGTGCTCCTCGATGTAGAGGGCGACCTGGCGGTCACTCACGCGCCGCAGCAGCGGG
This sequence comes from Thermoanaerobaculia bacterium, assembly GCA_035544635.1. GTDB lineage: Bacteria > Acidobacteriota > Thermoanaerobaculia > Multivoradales > Multivoraceae > DATAFT01. Next base: position 13,269 of record DATKDQ010000033.1, on the reverse strand, counting down.
AGCACCAGGAAGCGCACCGCGAGGGCGGCGAGCGCCACCCACACCAGGATCCGCACCACCGAGACCGCGACGTCCCCGTAGTGGAAGCGGTCGAGAGCCCAGATCGAGACCGCGACCGTCGCGAGCCCCACCCCGAGAAAGACGGCGAGGCCGCGCAGCAGCACCTTCAGGCGCCACCGGCGGCGGGTCGTCCGGATCGCCCGCAGCAGCTCGTCGTAGGTGTGATTCAGCTCGGAAGTCATCGCGGTCTCCTCGCAAGGATGCGGATCCGTCGACTGATCGCGGGCAGGCTCTGTGGTCGCGACATGAGGGCTCCCGGCGGCATCAGCTCCGCGCCTCCGACAGGCGGTTGGCGACGAACACCTCCGCCACCAGCAGCAGGAGCACGGCCAGCACCAAGTAGCGCCACAGTCCCTGCGCCGCCTCGCGCTCCACGGGAGTCGCCTCGACCGCCGCCCGGCGGTCGCCGGATGCCTGCTCTCCCCCCGGCGGCCGGAGCGCCGCCACCAGCTCCTCGGCGTCGACCGTGGCCAGATCGGACTCCCTGACGTCCACGTTCGCCGCCAGCACGCCGGCCTCCTCTCCCCCGCGGTGGAGAGTGTAGAAGCCCTGCTCGTCGAGCTCGAGCAGGTCGTTCACCGCCAGCTCCCGCCCGCTCGGGCTCCTCGCCGTCACCTCGCCGCCGCCCCCCTCGACCATACCGGGCGACGCCGCCAAGTCCACGACCGTGCCCACGATGTGCCACGGCGCGGGCGGACGGAACCCGGCCAGGCTCTTGATCGCCTGATGGACGAACGGCAGAAACACCGGCTGCAGAGCGAAGTCGTTCCAGTAGGTGTCGAAGGTCGACGTCCAAATCAGGACCCTGCCCTCCCCGACCCGGCGCTCGACCAGCGCCGCCGCACCGTCGTCGAAGCGGACGAGCACGCGGTCGCCCTCGGCGCCGCCGACCTTGCGGTACCGGAAGAAACGGGCGGTCCCGAAGTCGCCGCTGCGTGGGGCGGCGAACGGCTCGAGCCCAGGATGGCCGCGATCGACCGACGCGATGCGCGCGATCCTCGAGCCGGGCTCGCCGCTCTCGCCGCCTTCCGGCGCGGGCACGAGGCCGGCGGCGGCGAGCGCGCCGTGCGTACCTTCACTCTTGCTGCCCAACGCCACCAGGAGCCCCCCGCCCCCTTCCACGAAGTCACGCAGGCGGCGCGCCGCCTCGGTCTCGAGCGCCACGTCGCTCGCTACCACGATGGCGGCCCGCGCCAGGTCGGCCGAGCCGAGAGCGGCGGGGGACTTGCGCAGCACCTCGATCACCGGCTCCCGGCTCAGGCTCAACGCCTGCTCGAGGTAGAAGCCGCTGCGCGCCCCGGAGGACCGGGGCTCCTCGATCAGCAACACCGGCAGCTTCTGGGCGCGCGAAAGAACGAAGAAGAGCGAATTGTCGGCCCCGAGCGCGTCGCCGTCGAGGACCAGGCGACCGCGCGATGTCCCCGGTGGGAGCGAGAACGCTTCGAAGCCGACCAGCGTGGAGGCGTCGGGCTCGAGCCTGACCTCCTGCCGGGCGATCTCGCGCCCGCCGATCTCGAGCGCCAAGGTGGCTCGCGCTTCGCCCTCGCCTCCGCGGCGCGTCACGCGCGCCGAGGCGACAACGCGCTCGCGCTCGCCCTCCTGGCTGCGCTCGAGGACAACCCCCGCCACCGCCAGATTGGCCGGCGGCACGCCGCCGCGACTCGACACGTCGACAAAGCTCACCTCGGTGCCGGGCGGCAGCCGGAGATCCTCACCCCGATCCCAGCCGACTCGCTGGAAGTCGGTGATGAGCACCACCTCGCGCGACGGCAGCCGAGAGTCGAGGACGGCCTTGCGCGCCAGCTTCAGGGCCAGCGTGAAGCGGGTGCCGCGCGGGACGGTCTCGACCTCGCCGAGGATCACGCCGAGCGCCTCGGCGTCACCCGTCGACTCCGCCGCGACGGCGGCGCGGTCGGAGAAGACGATCAGGGTCGCCCGGTCTTCGGGCCCCATCCGCGAGATCCGATCGCGGGCGGCGCCGACCGCGCGCGCGAAGCGGTCCTCGAACCCCATGCTGAAAGAGTTGTCGAGCAAAACGACGAGCTCGCTTCCCACCACGCCGAGGTCGGCGGCGATCGCCTCGTCGCGCAGCAGCGGGCGCGCGAACGCGAGGACGAGCCCCGCCAGCGCGAGGCTGCGCAGCGCCAGGAGCGCCCAGTGCCGGATCCGCCGCCGCCGCATCGACGACTGCTGGATCTGGCGCAGGAACATGAGGGACGGGAACTCGAGCACGCGGCTGCGGTGACGGCGGCGCAGATGCACGAGCACCGGCACCGCGAGCAGCCCCAACGCGGCCAGGAAGAGCGGGGTGAGGAAGGCGATGCCCATGCGGTGGCCTACCGAGCCCGCGCGGCGCGCTGGCGCGCGGAGAGATAGCTGTAGAGCGCGAAGTCGAGCGGCACCGAGGTGTCGAACAGATGGTAGTCGACGCGCGCCTCACTGAGGCGCCGGCGCAGCGTCGCGACATGTTCCTCGAGCAGCCTCTTGTACTCCGCTCGCACGGTCTCGGGCGCGATCGCGATGCGCTGGCTCGACTCCAGGTCCTCGAACTCGGCGGCGTCCTCGAACGGGAAGCGGAGCTCGGCCGCATCGAGGAGGTGGAACGCGATGACGTCATTGCCGCGGCCGCGCAGCAGAGATACCGCATCAAACGCCGCGTCCGCCTCCTCGTAGAAGTCCGAGATGAGCACCACGATCGAACGACGGCGCAGGCGGCCGGCGACCCGCTGGAGCGCCGGCCGGAGGCTCCCCGGTCCGCCGGGCTCGACGCGATCGATCGCACGCAGCACCTCCTGGAGGTGCTTGGCGGCCGGGGGCACGTACTCGAGGACCTGCTGGTCGAAGGTGGCGAAGCCGACGCGGTCGCGCTGCTTGTGCGCGAAGTACGCCAGGCACGCCGAGAGGTACCTTCCATAGTCGAGCTTGGAGATGGAGTCCCTCGCGAAGCGCATCGAGCGCGACACGTCGAGCAGAATCGTGCAGTTGGTGTTGGTGTCGGCCTCGAACTTCTTGACGAAGAAGCGGTCGGTGCGAGCGAACAGCTTCCAGTCGATGAGCCGGATGTCGTCGCCCGGCATGTACTGCCGGTGCTCGGCGAAATCGAGCGAGCGCCCGAAGAACGGGGAGTGATGGAGACCGCTGATGAAGCCTTCGACCACGGTCCGCGACATCAGATCGAGGTTCGAGAGGCGCGCAAGGGTCGCCGGCTCGAGGAATCGGCTGAGAGACCCGCCCTTTGCCGCGCCATAGACCCGTGGCCTGCTCATCGCGTCACATCTCGGAGCGCGGCAGCGGCGTGGTCTCGAGCAGGTGCTCGATCACATCGTCCGACGAGACCCGCTCCGACTCGGCGTGGAAGTTGGTGAGGATGCGGTGGCGCAGCACGGGATGCGCCAGCGCACGGACGTCCTCGAAGCTGACGTGGTACCGGCCTCGGGTCAGGGCGCGCGCCTTGCCCCCGAGGATCAGGTACTGGGCGGCGCGCACGCTGCCGCCGTAGTCCACCCACTTGGTCACGAACTCGGGTGCGCCCAGGGCCCGCGGCCGACTGGCGCGCACCAGCTGCAGCGCATAGGCCAGCACCGCGTCCGAGACGGGCACTCTGCGCACCAGGCGCTGGAACGCGACCAAGTCGGCGCCGCCGATGGTGCGCTCGAAGCGCACGTCCTCGATCGAGGTGGTCGCCCGCACCACCTGCATCTCGAGGTCCTCCGGAAGGTAGTCGATGACGACATCGAACATGAAGCGGTCGAGCTGGGCTTCGGGCAGCGGATAGGTGCCTTCGAGCTCGATCGGGTTCTGGGTGGCGAAGACGAAGAACGGCTCTTCGAGCGGGTAGGTCTTTCCCTGCACCGTGACGTGGTGCTCCTGCATGGCTTCGAGCAGCGCGGACTGGGTCTTCGGCGGTGTGCGGTTGATCTCGTCGGCGAGCAGGATGTTGCAGAACACCGGACCGCTCATGAACACCATCCGTCGCAGCCCGCTGTCGGCGTCCTCCTGGATGATGTCGGTGCCCGTGATGTCGGACGGCATGAGGTCGGGCGTGAACTGGATGCGGTTGAACCGGAGATCGAGCACGTCGGCCACCGACTGCACGATCAGGGTCTTGGCCAGCCCCGGGACTCCCGTGATGATGCTGTTGCCGCCCACGAAGAGCGTGAGCACGATCTGATCCAGCACCTCGTCCTGGCCGATGATGCGCTTCTTGAGCTGATCGAGGATCGCCCGGTGTCCCTGGCGAAGCCGATCGGCGAGAGCCGTGTCCGCTTCGGTCTCGAGCGCTTCCAGGGGCGCGGGCAGGATGTCGGCTCTTGCTTCGTTCACGTCGATCTCCACGGCAAGCGCGCCCGACCGCGGGCGCTGTTCCAAGTGGTTCTCAAGTGGCCCGCGCCGTCCGCGGCGCCAGAGTGTAACTAGGAAAGAAATGCTATTCAGCATTTCTTTCCCCGCGCCGTCTGCGGCGCCAGAGTTGTAACTAGGAAAGAAATGCTATTCAGCATTTCTTTCCTAGTGCGACAGGCCGTACAGCACGTAGTTGACGCCGAGCTGGAACCCCTTCTGCGTGAGGTCGATCGGGTACCAGTTGTCGGGCTGGTCCGACCACTCCCAGTAGTCGCCGATGTCGTTGTTGTAGTTCGCGATCACCATCAGCCGCCCGTTGGGATCGTTCTTCTCGAACACACCCAAGAAGAGAGTATCGAGGTACGGCAGCTTGGGATGGGTGAAGTCCAGATCGTCGACCCGGAAGAAGGCCTCGAAGATCGGGTGGCCGGCGTCGAGCGGGAAGAGACGCGCTCCCGGCAGAACACGGCCGATCTGGCGCTCGAAGTTGCGGAACTGCGGTCCCCGCAGATACAGGTCGGCGAAGTCGTCGATCACCAGGAAGCCGCCCTTGAGCAGGTACGCGCGCAGCGCGCGCACCTCGCTCTCGGTGGGATCCCAGAATCCGGGCTCGCACAGGTAGGCCAGCGGATAGTTGAACAGCTCGGGATCGTCGGCGGCCAGGATGTTGCCGCCCCCGAGGTTGGGCGAGATCATCGTGATCTCGTCGAGGATCTTCATCAGGTTTTGCTCGGCCCACGGGTAGTCGTGGTTCCACTTCAGGTCCCACCCCCAGAAGAACGGGCCGGGGCCCCACTCCTTGGGCTCGAACTTGATCCGCACGAACGTGAACTCCCCGTCGTAGGGGAAGTTCTCGTACGGAACGTCGGGCGACCTGACGTCGGCGAGGGCGCCCGGCGGGGCCGACGACGCGAGCGCGACGCACAGCCCGAGCGCGACGCGCGTCCCGAGGACGACCGCTCGCGGCACCGCCGTGCGCCGGACGGCCGAGCGCGCTGCGGCCGGCGGTGTGCCTGCGCATCGGCTCACGGCGCCTCCCCCGCCCCGCCGCCCCCGGCCGGATCGTGCAACCGCAGCAGCAGGCGCTGGGCCGCCCCGAACGCCGGCGCGATATCGAGCGCGCGCAGGACCTGGCGCAGCGCCTCGCGCGGCTCGCCGGCCGCGTGGTGCGCTTCTGCCAGATCGTACAGAGCCTGCGCCATATCGGTCGGCCGCAAAGCTACCAGAGCGGAGCGCGCACGAACCAGGCCGGTCGCGTCGCCAGACTCGGCGTAGAGCTTTGCCATCCGGCGGTGCAGCTCCAGGTCGAGCGGATAGACGTAGATCGCCTCCTCGAGCGCACGCAGCGCCGCCCCCACATCACCCAGCTCCTCCTCGATCTCCGCGAGCAGCAGCCGAGACTCGTAATCGGTCTCGTTGACCGCGAGGAAGGAGCGCAGCTCGCGGGCCGCCTTCTCGTCGTCGCCGCGCTCGCGGTGGATACGCGCCAGCAGGAGGTACGGGCTGTCCGGTCCAACGTACTGCGGATAGAGGTCGCGCGCTCGCTCGAGGAAGGGCACCGCCTCGGCCGCGCGATCCTCGCTTACGAGGTAGAGCCCCCACGAGAGCTGCGCGGGGAAGCTCCCCGACTGCTCGCGGGCGGCAGTCTCGAGGTCGCTTCTGTCGGGGAGCTCGATCGAGCCCTCACCGCCGCCCTCCTCCGGCCTCGCCTGCGCCGGACCGAAGGCGGTCTTGGCGGATCCGAAGCTCTCCTCCAGGAAGGTCTCGAATCTGCGATCGAACTCCTCCAACTCGATTCCCAGCTGCTGGCGCAGGACCTCCTCGGTCGACCGATGGTCGCGGTAGCCGCGCAGCATGGCGAGGAGGGTCTCGAATCCCCAGTCGCGCTCGATCAGCTCCACCACCAGCGACGCCTGGTAGTAGGAGAGCCCGATCTGCTCGGGCGAGGTCGGTCGCACGAAACCGTTGTTGAGCTCGGCCACTGGCAGCAGCTCGCCGTCGCGCCAGGCGGCGAGGAAGTACGGGCTGAGGTCGTCCCCCCATCCCGGGCGGGCCCTGCGCTCCTCGAGCACCGACAGGCCCTCCGTCAGCCAGCGCGGCACCCGATGCTCGCTGACCGCCAAGGCGAAGGTGTGGGCGAGCTCGTGCCACAGCGTCGAGCCCCAGTTGAAGTGACCTCGCGGGCGGGCCCGCGGCGAGTCCTGCGCGATCACGCTGCCGAAGCAGACGCCGAGCGCTCCCATGCCGGCGAGACCGATGGTGCGGACCGAGAAGTCGGCGTGCGATGGATAGAGCTCGAGCCGGATCGGCGTCGGCGGCTCGATCCGGTAGCGCGGCGCGAGCGCGTCGTACGCCTCCTCGGCGAGCGCCAGCGCATAGGGGGCCAGCAGCTCGTCTTCGCTCTCGTGCGCAATCACCGTGAAGCGGCGGCTCCGGTGCTCGCCGTAGCGGGCGAAGGTGTCGATCAGGTCGAGCGTGTTCTTGAACCACACGTTGTACGGATCGCCGAGGAAGGCGCGCTCGAGGTTCGCCCGCCCGGACTCGATCTCGCCGACGCGGAGCTGGTTCAAACCGGCCAACCCCCAACCGCGCCAGGACTTGGGATCGAGCTCGACCGCGCGCAGGCCGAAGTCGGCCGCCTCGCGGTAGAGCCGGTTTCGCACGCAGGCGTCGGCCAGCAGGTTGTAGAAGTCGGCGTAGCGTGGATTGGCGGCTAGCACGACGTCCTCGAGCTCACGGAAGCCTACGTCGTCGCCCTGCAGATAGCGTGCCGCAGCCAGGATGGCCTGCGCCTCGAGCGAGCGTGGGTTGGTCTCGAGCGCGCGACGCGCCTCGGCTTCGGCGTCCTCGTACTCCTCCAGCTCGAGCAGGAGCTGCGCCGTGAATATGCGCGCGGGCACGAAGCCCGGGTTGGTCTCCAGGCTCCGCTTGGCCTGCTCCATGGCGGCGTAGGCCCCCTCGAAGTGGAGCACGCGCGCGAGCGCGAGCAGCGCGCCCGGGTGGCGGGGGTTGAGCGCGAGCGCAGCCTCCACCTCGCCGCGCGCCTCGGTGCCGTTGTACTTCTCCAAGAAGAGCTCGCCCAGCGCGACCCGGGCCTCGATCGAACCGGGATCGGCGGCGATGGCCTCGTCGAACGCCCGGAGCGCGTCCTTGAAGAGCTGCGGGTCCTCCGCTCCGAGATGGCGGCAGGCGGCCGCGACCGCGACCAGCTCCGGCGCGCGCCGGGCCTCACCGCGGTTGTAGGCGTCGATCAGCGCGTCGAAGTGAGCGACGGCGGCGGCGCGGTCTCCGGCGAGGAGCCGCAGTCTTCCCAGCTCGGCGCGCGCCGCGTGGCGGTCGCGCCCGCGGTGCTCCACCTCGGCCCCGAGCACCCTCTCCGCCTCTGCGTAGCGGCCGAGCTCGGCCAGAGCCGTGCCCAGGCCCAGCCGGATGCCCGGAGCATCGGGGTGCTCGGCCAGAAACAGCTCGAGACCCTCCGCCGCCTGCCGGTAGCGTCCCACCGCGGCCAGCGCGGCGCCCCACCCCGCTCGCGCCTCGGCGGACTCGGGATCACCGGCGACCAGTGCCGTGTAGGCGGCGATCGCCTCCACGTAACGGCCGGCGCGGTGGAGATCGGCAGCCCCGCCACGGTCCTGCGCGCCGGCCTCGACTCCGCATGCTCCTGCGAGCGCCGCGCTCAGGAGGAGTGCCGGCAGCCCCCGCTGCGATCGCCGCCCAGCGATTGGAGCGATCATCTAGCTCGACTCCTCCGCCGGAGCCGCCAGCCGCTCGATCTGTTGATTGGTGCGCGCCAGGTCGAGCAGCAGCGTCTCGAGCTCTTCGAGGTAGAGGCCCTCCTCGAGCGACCCTCGGCGCGCGCGCAGCTCCGCGATGCGCTCCTCGAGCTCGTCCTTGCGCTCCCGGAGCCGCCGCAGCTCCGGCGAAGCATCGGCCGCCTGGATGGCGGAGCGGTCACCCAGGAACAGTCGGCTGGCGACCACTCCGTCGCCTTCGCCCGCAGGCGCCGGAGTCATCGATCCTCTGCCGTCTCCGTCGTCGTCGAGCAGCGCATGCTCGGTTCTGAGCCGCTGGTCGCCCTCGAAGAAACGTTCGACCGCCGCGCGCGCGTACTCGAACGCCTCGAGCAGCGACACCCGGCCGTCCTTGTCGAGGTCGGCCTGGTTGTCGACGAAGCTCTCGCTGAAGTACTTCCCGAAGACCGGCGCGTGGCGCTCGGTGACGGACCGCGTGGCGGTCACGATCGCCCGCCCCGGCGCCGACAGCAACCGCACGAATTCACCGCTCGCGCTCGACGCGTTGACCACCACGATGCGGCGGGGCGGAAGGGTGTCGAGGATGGCGGCGAGCTCGCCGCCGGACAGATCCGGCCCCGGAAGGTTCACCGTCGCCTCGCCGCCGCGAGCCGAGCCGTGGCCGAAGATGACGATCCACAGCTCGCCGTCCGCGCCGGCGCCGTCGCCCATCGTCCGCAGGGTGGACTCGATCGTCGCCTTGCGAGAGTCGCCGGCGATCCGCCGCTCGTCGCGCGACGGATCCTCGGCGAGGTACATCACGTTCGACAGGGGCACTCCCGCCGCGAGCGCGCCGTCGATCATGTTCAGCGACCACTCGTGAAAGGAGGCCGAGTAGGTCTCGTCTCCGCCCAGCCCGCTGACCACCAGCAGGTGGGTGGCGGCGGCGCCCGGCGCGGCGACGCCGAGCAGCACCGCCAGCCCCACCGCCGCGCCCCGGCCCGTCATGCCAGACCCAGCCGGCGCCGCGCGCCCCACTCCGCGGCGAGGAGCACCACCAGCAGGAGGAAGACGATCGGCATGTCCCACAGATCGCGCCGCTCGAGCAGGGTCGAGCCTTCGGTGCCGAGCGTCAGGTCGTCCACCATGCGATGGGCGGTCTCGGGGCGGTAGTAGCGGCCCTTGGTCTCGGTCGCCAGCCGCTCCAGCCACGCGCGTCGAAGCTCAGCGTCGTAGAGCTCCTCCTCGAGCGATGCGATGTCGACCCAGGCCACGCCCCGCCCCAGGTCGTGCGTCCGCGTCCTGCCGTCGACGCGGATCTGATGCAGCCCCTCCTCGGCCGCCGCGAACCCACCCACGTACTCGCCGTCCTTCTCCACCGTCCAGTCGAGAGGCACCGTGGTCTCCTCTCCCCCCGGGCTTCTTACGGTGGCGCTCACGATCGCGTTGTTGACCGGCAGAAACTTCTGGTCGCGGACCTCGGCGCGAATCTCGACCCGGTCGCCGGGAGCGACGATGTCCGATGCCGCGTGCACCTCGACCGGCGCTGGCACGTAGCTCACCAGCCAGCGCAGGAGCTGTCGCCACAGCGTCTGGTGGCTCTGGTCATCGACCGCGACGTCGGCGTGCATCTGCCAGTGCCAGGAGTCGTGAATCGTCCATGCCAGCGACTTGCCCCGCCCGTAGCGCTGATACGCGAGCACGACCTGCTCTCCGGGGAGACCCTCCCCGTTGCCGACCAGGAGACTGGTGGCGCCGGCCTTGACCTGCGTCAAGGGATTGAACGTCGAGACCTGCGGCAGACCCTGCCACACCGCCAGCGAGGCCTCCTCCGTGTCCGCGAGCTGCAGCGCCGGGTGGCTGCGGCCCCAGGGCGTGAGCTCGACTCGGAGCTGCGCGAAGAACGGCTCGCCTTCCCCTCCGCCCAGTGCGGGCGCCAGCACCACCGGCAGCAGGTCGGCCACCGGGGTCCCGCTCCAGCCGCCCTCGCTGAACGCGCGGCGGCCTCCGATCATCATGAACCCGCCGCCCCGCTCGGAGACGAACTCCGCGATCGTGCGCAGCTGGTCGTGGGTGAAGAAGCTCGCCTCGATCGAGCCGAGGATTAGGCCGTCGTAGCGGAAGAGCTCCTCGCGCGTGATCGGGAACCCGCCCTCGAGCTCGCGTTCGTGGTCGAGCTCGTAGCGCGAGAAGCGATTCTCGGCGGTGCGCTGGAGGATGACGAGCTGCAGGTTCCCGTCGTCGGCGACCGCGCGCCGCAGAAACTTCAGCTCGAAGCGCGGCTCACCCTCGAAGTAGAGGACCTTCGCGGTGCGGTCGTCGACCTGGATCAGCGCCCGGCGGCGATTGTTCTCGGCCACCGCCTCGCCGCGCTGGGGCGCGGTGCGGAACTGGAACCGCCGCGCTCCGCCCTGATCGGCCTTGAAGCTGACGCGTGCGACCACGGCCTCGCCGGTCGCAGGAAATCGCACCTTCTCGGAGCTCACGATGCGGCCGTCGTCCATCACCTCGAGGTCCACCACCTCGCCGGCGTAGCCGGTCTGCTCCAGCGTGACCTCCACCATCAGCGACGAGCCGCGCAGGACGCGCCGGGGTGCCTCGACCCGACTCAGTTGGATGTCGCGGTCGAAGCGCTCGCTGCCGAGGCCGACCGCGTACACCGGCACGCCTCGGCTCTTCAGCTCGAGCACGGCGTCCTCGAACGGTTCGCCCGAGTTGTCGGCGCCGTCGGTGAGAACGACCAGACCGGCGAGCGGCACCGCGTCGAGCTCGTCGGCGCCGCGCACCAGCGCGCTGCCGAGCCGGCTCGAGGCGCCCTGGAACCGCAACTCCTCCGGGGTCGAGACCCGGCGCACATCGCCAGCGAACGAGAACAGCCGCACCTTGAAGCGCTCGCCGAGCGCGCCCAGCAGGTTGCCGCCCTCGACTCCCAACAGGCGCAGCGCCGCCTCGCCGCGCGGGAGCTGCTGGGCGTCGGCGATGGTCATGCTGCGCGAGTCGTCGACCAGCACGCCGACGAAGCTCTCCTGCGGCACCGCGGTGCGCAGCACGAGCATCGGGCGCGCGAGGCAGAGCGCCACCACGGCGAGCAGGAGCAGGCGCGCCGCCACCAGGAGCCGGGCCCAGCCGCGGCCTTGCCGCCAGTAGCGCCACAGACCGGGGACGGCGGCGACCAGCAGCGCCGCAGCGGCGGCGAGGAGCAGCCACGACGGCGAGAACCGGAGGGACCCGGAAGAGAACGTCGGGGGCGGGTACTTGAACAGCAGCTCGAAGAGCGAGTCGGCCTGCGGCATGCGTCAGTGGCTCATGGCGTAGACGACCAGGTTGACGCCCACCTGGAACGCGTAGGTGGAGAACCGCAGCGGATAGAATGGATCCTCGGCCCACTCCCAGGCATCGCCGAGATCGCTGTTCCAGCTGATCGCGACCATCAGCCGCCCCTCGTCGTCGAAGATTCCGCGCACGTACGGCTCGTAGCCGTCCTGCTCGTAGGTGACCCCGCCGAAGCGGCCCTGCCCCACGTTGGGGACTTGGATGATCTCGTCGATGTCGTAGAACGAATGGAAGATCGGATGGTCGCGCGGGATCTCGACGATCGGGCGACCGGGCAGGATGCGGCCCATCTCGCGCTCGAAGTTCGCCCACTCGCGCGAGCCCCAGAAGTCGTCCACCACCAGGAAACCGCCGTGCTCGAGATAGCGGCGCAGGCCGAGCACCTCGGGCTCGGTCAGCGACATGTAGCCGACCTCGACGGCGTAGAGGAACGGATAGCGCAGCAGCTCGGGATCGCCCAGCGAGATCGGATTCTCGTAGTCGTAGGCATCGAGGTGGTTGACCAGCCGCTTCAGTCCCATCACGAACTGCAGGTCGGCCTTGGGAAAGTCGACGCTCCAGCTCGGAAACCCGCGGAAAAGGTCGTTGCGCCCCGAGCTGTAGAAGGCGCGCGTGAAGTAGAACTCGCGATGGGGCTCCACTGGATAGGGCCAGTAGGCCCGGAGCTCGCGATGAGCCCGCAGCGCCCAGTCCAGAGCGCCGTCGTCCTCGGCATCGTGGGCGGCCAGGGCGCCGGCTCCGGCCGGCCGCTGGACCCCCTCCCGCCCATGGGTCAGCTCGATCCCCTCCCACCCTTGGGTCAACCCCTCAACCCCCTCCGACCCATGGGCCAGCCTCACCCATCCCGTTCCGCGCGGCGCACCCAGGAGGGCAGTCCACGCGACCAGCATGTAGAGCAGAGGTGCCCTCATCGTATCGATGCTATCCCAAAGCTTCAGGATCGCCCGGCGCGCTTCGCCTTGCGCAACGTTGCCGGTGGAGACTTGATTCCCGCTCCCTGGTGAAAGCTTCACGCTCGAGCATCGGGCCGCCCTCCGCCCGCACTCGCGGCCGCGGGCGGCCACGGGGCATCCTGCGGAACGCGTGCCCGTCCTTCTCCGGTATCGTAGAGAGGATGGAGCGAGCAATGTGAAGAGGCGTGTCGTGGGGCGCTGGAGGACGAGGCCGGCGCCGCTCTCCCTCGTATCGCTCGCGGCCGCGTTGCTCGCGTCGCTCGTGACGGCGCCCGCGCGCAGCGAGGGCGCACGCGAGCGGGCTCACTCGGTCGCGGCGGCGCCGCAGGGCGCGGCGTTCACTTTCGTGCGCGTCGAGTACGACAGCAGCGGCGGCTACGGCGAGTCGTTCTACTTCTACGACGGCCGCTACTGGCTCAGGTGGGAAACCGACTTCCCCCAGGCGGATCGCAACTTTCTTCACCGGTTCCGGGAGCTCACCACGACAGACCCGCACATGGAGGCGGTGACGCGCCGCCTCACCGATCGCGACATCTTCCAGTACCCGTTCCTCTACATGTCCGATGTGGGCTGGATGCAGCTCACCGCCGAGGAGGCCAAGCGCCTGCGCGAGTATCTGCTCAAGGGCGGATTTCTCTGGATCGACGACTTCTGGGGAACCGCCGAGTGGCGCAACCTGGAAAGCGAGTTCGCTCGGGTCCTCCCCGAGTGCCGCTGGCAGGACCTCCCCACCGATCACCCGATTCTGCACCAGGTGTTCCCGCTCGCCGCCGCACCGCAGGTCCCCGCCAGAGACTTCGCCTATCTGGGCCGCGACGAGGCCTGGGTGCATCGCCAACCCGCCGAGCCGC
>DATKDQ010000032.1:0-3046 GCA_035544635.1 Thermoanaerobaculia bacterium | reverse complement strand
GGTGCTCTTCACCTTCCTCCTCACTCTGGGAGCGCTCGGCCTGGTGCGCTTCTTCGACCAGGAGCGCCTCGGGGTGTTGGCGGCGGCAGGGCTGGTGCTGGGGCTCGCGACCTTGACCCGGAGCGTGCTCCAGGTCTATCCACCGGTCTTCGCCGTGCTCGCGCTGGTGGGGCTGCGGCGCCGACCGGCGGCGCGACGCTTGGCGGCGATCGCCGTCTTCGTGGCCTGCTTCAGCCTCCCGGTGGCGCCGTGGGTGGTGCGTAACAGCCTGCTTCACGGCCGGCCGACGCCGGTCGACACCACCGCAGAGCGCGTACTGCGTCCGCGCCTCGAGAGCCTCGCCACGGGCGAGGCCGGGGAGCGGCAACGACTCGGGCGGCCGGGACCGCTCGCCGGGCTCGCTGCGATCCCGGCGCAGGCGCTCCTGTTCTGGCGGGTGGATCGGGAGCTCGCCGCCGCGGCCGCGCGCGGCTGGCTGGGACCGCTGCCGGGAGCGATGGTGGTCGCGCTGGGGGTCGCCATCGGCGGCTACTACGCGGCGCTGCTCCTCGCCGGTCTCTGCGGCGCCATCCTGCAGCCACCGCGGCCGATCCACCTCGCCGTGGTGCTCTCCTTCGTGGTCGCCATCTGCGGCGCCCACGCGCTCACGTTCGGGCACTCGCGGTATCACATTCCGCTCATGCCGCTGGTCGCGCTCTTCGCCGCCCGGCTGGTCGTCGCCGGTCCGGGGCGACCGACCCGCCGCCGCGTCGCGGCCGCCGCCGGGGGCGTGCTGCTTCTCCTGGGAAGCTGGACTCTGAACCTGGTGCGAGAGGACCTGCCCGAGCTTCGCCAGGGGCTCGAGGGCTCGCTCAGGCTCCCGCGCTACCATGCCCGCGAGTAGCCGGCCGCGGCGATCCGTCCAGCCCGCGCCGTCCGGCCGGCAGAAAGGTGCAGCCCATGAACCAACGCCCCGCGGTGACGGTCGAGCGCAGCGGTCCCGTGACGACAGTGATCCTGAGCCGGCCCGAGCGGCGCAACGCCGTCGACGGCGCCACGGCGGCGGCGCTGGCCGAGGCGTTCCTGGCCTTCGAGCGCGACGACGACGCCCGGGTCGCCGTCTTCTTCGGGGCCGACGGCACCTTCTGCGCCGGGGCCGACCTCAAGGCGTTGGCCGCGTACACCGGCGACCACCGGCTGGCGGCTCCCGGCGTGGGCGCGGCGTGGGACCGGCTCGCGGCCGACGGGCCGATGGGGCCGTCGCGCATGCTGCTGTCGAAGCCGGTGATCGCGGCGGTCGCGGGTCACGCGGTCGCGGGCGGGCTCGAGCTCGCGCTGTGGTGCGACCTGCGGGTGGTCGAGGAGAACGCCGTCCTGGGAGTCTTCTGCCGCCGCTGGGGGGTGCCGCTGGTCGACGGCGGCACGGTCCGCCTTCCCCGCCTGATCGGCATGGGGCGCGCCCTCGACCTCATCCTCACCGGCCGCCCGGTGGACGCCCGGGAGGCGTTCGCCATCGGTCTCGCCAACCGCGTGGTCGAGCGCGGCCGCGCCCGCGAGGAGGCGGAGCGGCTCGCCGCCGAGATCGCCCGCTTCCCCCAGCTCTGCCTGCGCTCGGATCGTCTGTCGGCCTACGAGCAGTGGGACCTGCCGCTCGACCGCGCGCTCGCGCGCGAGCTCGAGCACGGCCTGCGTACTCTCGAATCCGGCGAGTCGCGCGCGGGCGCGCGGCGGTTCGCAGCGGGCAGCGGCCGCGGCGGCCGGTTCGACGACCTGTGAGAGCGCGGGCGGCCGCGGCTCCCGGCGCGCCGCGCTACTCGACCGGGGTGACGCTCGACGCCTGCGGGCCCTCGGCCCCCTGCTCCTCGGCGAATCGCACGCGAGCGCCCACCTTCACCTCGTCGAAGCCCGGCCCGAGCACGCTGTTGCGGTGGAAGTAGATCTCGCGACCGTCCGGCGTGGCGATGAAGCCGTAGCCGCGGTCGGGAAACATCTTCGAGATCAGGCCCTCGGGCGGCCCCTCGTGGTTCTTGGTGTCGCCGCGCTGCTTGCGGGCGAAGTCCTGGAGCTGGCGGCGCGCCGCGTCGAAGGCGTCGCGCAGCACCACGGTCACGTCCTCGCCGGTCTGGCGCGTCACCACCAGCTCTTTGCCGGGGACGGAGAGATCGATCCTCACGTCGTAGGGTCCGCCGGTGCGGTGGTGGTTGCCGGGGCCCTCGATCGTCACGTGGCAGCGGATCAGACGCGGGTAGAACTTCTCGAGACTGTCGGCGCGCTCCCGGATCATCCCTTCCAGGGAGCCGTTCAGGGTGAAGTGGTGCGCGGTGATCTCCAGCGGAATCTCCAAGCAACTACCTCCTCATGAAAGCCCGGCGGAGCCCACCGAGGGCAGCCGCCACCGGGCAGCCGGCATTCGGCAATCTTAAGCGACTCCGATGGGGGGCCCAAACGGCCGTCACTCCCGGCGCGTGCGCGCCGTCTCCTGCCGTGCGATCGCGGGGTGCTCGAAACCCACCAGATCGACGGCGCGCTCCTTCACCTTGGCGATCGCCTCGACGACCTGGTCGACGTCGCGCTCGCCGCCGAGAAAGAGGAAGTGCGGCAGCCACACCGCCTCCTCGTAGGCGGCCCGCTCTGCGACCGGGCAAGCGGCCTGCCGCCGCCCGGCCCACGCCGGGTACCGCCGCGCGTCGGGAGCGAACAGCCGGCTCCTGGTGAGCGCATCGTAGAAGTGAGCGTCGCACGGCACGCCCTCCGCCTCGAGCGCCGCGACCAGCGCCGATCGCGGCAGGTCGGCGAATCCACCTGGACGGTAGCGAAGAACCACCTGATAGGCGGCCTGGCGGGTGATGCGCGGATCGGGCGCCAGCGGCTCGAGGCCGCCGCCGATCGCCTGGTCGAGAGCCCGCTCGAAACGCGCGACGTTGCGGTTGCGCAGCTCGTGCTGCTGCTCGAGGCGCGAGAGCTGGACCTCGAGGATCGCAGCCTGGAGATCGGTCATGCGGTAGTTGTGGCCGACCACCGGCGTATCGGCGCGGCGGCCGGGGCGCTGGCGCCCGCAGTTGGCGAG
>DATKDQ010000031.1:0-2685 GCA_035544635.1 Thermoanaerobaculia bacterium | reverse complement strand
CTGGATCACCGTGGAGCCGCTCACCCCTGGCTCAGGTGTCGAGTTCGCCACCAAGGTCGTGGGCGGCTCGGTGCCCAAGAACTTCTTCCCCGCCGTCGAGAAGGGCATCCGGGAGGCCGCGGAGAAGGGCGTCATCGCGGGATATCCGCTCTCTGACTTCCGCGCGACCCTCTATGACGGCTCGTATCACACGGTCGACTCGAGCGAGATGAGCTTCAAGATCGCGGGATCGCTCGCGCTCCAGAACTGCGTGAAGGAGGCCCAGCCCTACCTGCTCGAGCCCATCGCCGACCTCGAGGTGCTCGTCCCCGAGGATCACATGGGCGACGTGCTATCAGACCTCAACTCGCGGCGCGGACGCGTGCTCGGCATGGACGACGCCGGCGCCGGTCACCGCCGCATCCGGGCTCATGTGCCGCTGGCCGAGACCTTCAGGTATGCGACGGACCTACGGTCGATGACGGGTGGCCGCGGGACCTTCTCCAGCACGATCCTGGGCTACGAGGAGTGCCCGACGCATGTCGCCCAGAAGGTGATCGAGACTCACGAGGCGGCCGGCGAGGAAGCGGCTCCGGTCCACTAGGCATCCCGCCGCGGTGCCAGCTGCGATAGGAGCATCTCGCTCGCCGGGTTGAGCTCTCGCGCGCGCTCGAATGCGGCGTGCGCGCTCGCCGCGTCGCCGCGCTGGAGCGCGAGTAGACCCAGGCCGAAGTGCGCCTCCCAGATGTCCGGCGCCACCGCGAGCACGCGGCGGATGCCGGCCTCTGCTTCGGCGCTTCTCGCGAGATCGCCCTCGACAGCGATGCGGCCGGCCTCCTCGAGCGCGCGCTCGAGCTCGGGGTGCTGAAGGCTGAGCAGAAGGCGGCGCGCGCTGGCCATCGCCCCCGGGTCCGAGCCCTTCTGGACGACGCGCCGCAGGCGGGAGACGGCGCTCGCCGTGGCGCCGCTCGCGGCGTACAGGCGCGCGAGTGACAGGAGGTCGGGGTCGCGCAGCGGCTGGAGCGCATCGGAGTGCTCGAACGCGACGACGGCGCCGGTAGTGTCCCCGCCCGTACGCCGTACCTCCGCCAGCATGTAGTGCGCGCGCCATGACGACGGCCGCGCCTCGCTGAGGGCCTCCAGTGCGGGCATCACCACGGCCTGCTCGTCGTGCTCGATGGCCGTCGCGCCGAGGACGAGGATGCGGTCTTCGACCAGCGTGGAGCTGGGATCGGCCTGCGCCGCACGGGCGTAGGCGGAGGACGCCGTCTCGAGCGCTCCTCTGGCGGCGCGCTCGTCGCCCGTGCGAAGCAGGGCCACATCGACTTCGGCGTCCATCGCCTCGAGGAGTGCCGCGTAGGCATCCTCGTTCCCGACCGGCGGGTCCCGGAGATAGCTTCGAGCGGAGACGCCGAGGGCGGACGCGAGCCAACCGGACAGCTCCCCCTCCGCGAGCTGCAGCTCACCCGCGCCGATCGTGTGGTCCAGGCTTGCCGTGATCGTGGCCGTCGCCGCGTCGACGAGGGACACGTCGAGACGCCGCTCCGCTCCGCTCTCGTGGTACGTGCCGGTGAGCACGTGACCCGCCTCGAGCGAGCGCGCGTACTCCGAGGCGAGCGCCGGGTCCGGGGTCGAGCCGAAGATGAGATAGCCCGGCTCTCCCGCCGCGCCGGAGCGCGCATCGTCGCTCGCCCCGGGGACCGTCACGAGGAACACGGGACGCAGCTCCACCCCGCTGTCTTGGGGGAAATGCTCGACCAGCCGGCGCGCGATCTGGCGCGCCCAAGCCCCGGGGCGCCGCTCCCGGTCGGTGCTCTGCCCACCGGCCACCCGGGCGCCGAAGGGGACGACTGCGACGATCCTGCCGGCCACCGGGGCGCCGTCCGCTCCCGGCGCGCTAGATCCAGCGGACGCGGCGGAAGCTGCGCGGCCCGACCTGGAGGAGCTGGGAGCCCGTCGTTGGCACCATCGTCGCCTCCTCGGCGACGACCTTGTCGACCTTCACGCCGCGCTGCTTCACCAGGCGCCGTGCTTCCGACTTGCTGGGCGCGAGCGTGACCCGGACCAGCAGGTCGACGATCGGTACGGCCTCGCCGCTTCGCTCGAGCGTCGTCTCCGGGACATCCTCGGGCGCCTGGCGCTCCTTGAACTGCCGACGGAACGCCGCGGCGGCCTCGTCCGCGGCGGCGGCGGAGTGCACCTCGGTCACGATCCGCCGGGCCAGGCGCTCCTTGGCCTCGCGCGGGTGGAGCTCCTTGCGCGCGAGAGCCTCGAGGGTCGAGCGCACCTCGGCCATGGGCATCTCGGTACCCCACTCGAAGTAGTGAGGCATGAGCTCGTCGCCGATGCTCATGACCTTCCCGAACATCTCGGCGGGTGGATCGATCAGCAAGATGCTCGTGGCGGGCTTCGTCTTGCTCATCTTCAGTCCGTCGGTCCCCTCGAGGAGCTCGGTGATGAAGGCGTGCTGCGGCGGCTGGCCCACGTCCTCCTGGAGCTCGCGGCCGGCGAGGATGTTGAAGAGCTGGTCGGTACCACCGAACTCGACGTCCGCCTTCACCGCGACCGAGTCCTGGGCCTGGAGGAGCGGGTAGAGCAGGTCCTTGATGGGGATCGGCGTGCCGGCGTTCTGGCGGTTGCGGAACTCCTCGCGCGCCAGCATCTGCTGCACCGTGAATCGCGAGGCGAGCGAGAAGGTGTCCTTCA
>DATKDQ010000030.1:0-10494 GCA_035544635.1 Thermoanaerobaculia bacterium | reverse complement strand
GACGGTGCGCCACGTCACCGCCCATCCCGGGTACCAGGAGGCGGTGCTCCTGTTCGAGATGCTCGCCGACGCCACCGGCGAGGGCCACGAGATGCTCGAGGCCTGGCGCATGGCCGCGCTCGAGGCCGTGGACGCGCCGCCGAAGAGCCGCACCCGCAAGCGCCGTCGCGGCGGCCGCGGCCGGGCCCGCGGCCGCCCGCGGAGCTAGATAGGTGCCTCCTCGGTTCGGATGAGCGACCTCCATCTCGGGAGCCGCGGCCTCTCATGCAGGGCTGGGAGCGGCGGGCGTCCGGGCGGGGCGGGTCGCCGCGTAGAGGCAGCTCTCGAGCGAGCGCTGGTACAGCGGTTCAGAAGAGATGACGGTCCGAGCGACGCGAGAGCGCAGGCGCGCGCCAACCTGCCATCGCTCTGTACATCGCGCGCGCCGGTGCCTCGTAGCGGCGACCCCGCCCCGCCCAGCCTGCCGCGGCGCTTCCTACGCGGGCAGGTCTCTGAGAGTCTCTCTACCGGCCGACAATCTTCCGTTTCAACCAGATCAGCGGATCGTAGTAGCGATCCACCACCCGCTCCTTGAGCGGGATGATGCCGTTGTCGGTGATGTTGATGTGCTCGGGGCAGACGTCGGTGCAGCACTTGTTGATGTTGCACAGGCCCGAGCCGAACTGATCGCGGATCATCGGGATGCGGTCGAGCGTGTCGTGCGGATGCATCTCGAGCGTCGCCAGCCGGATCAGGAAGCGCGGCCCGACGAACTGCTCCCGCTTGTCGTGGTCGCGCAGCACGTGGCAGACGTCCTGGCACAGGTAGCACTCGATGCACTTGCGGAACTCCTGGATGCGATCGACGTCCTCCTGCATCATCCGGTAGTTGCCGTCCGGATCGGGCGGGCGCGGCGTGAACGGCGGGATCTTCTTGTTCTGCTCGTAGTTCCAGGAGACGTCGGTGACCAGGTCGCGGATCAGCGGGAAGGTCTTGATCGGCTGCACCACGATGGTCTCGTCCTCGCGGTAGTCGTTGACCCGCGTCATGCAGGAGAGCTTGGGCTTGCCGTTGATCTCGCACGAGCACGAGCCGCACTTCCCGGCCTTGCAGTTCCAGCGCACCGCGAGGTCGTTGGCCTGGGTGGCCTGGATGCGGTGGAGGGCATCGAGCACCACCATGCCGGGGTCCATCGCGACCTGGTAGTCGACGAAGGCGCCGCCGCTCTGGTCGCCGCGCCAGACGCGGAAGCGGCGGGACTTGCCCGGTCGGGCGGCTGGAGGATTCAGGTCAGGTTGCGGTTGCGTCACCTCGGTCTCCCCCGTTACGAAGCGCCGGCCGCGGCTGCCTGCGCTCCCGCCCCCTCGAGCTCCTCGAGCGTCGCGTACGCGATCTTCGCGAGCTCGGCCGGCGGCGGGCGGCGCTCGGCGATGCGCGCCTCCATGGTCCCTCCCGCGGCGCGCGAGACCACGATGTTCACCTTGCTCCACTCCTCGCGCTCGTCCTCGAAGTCGATGCGGGTGTGGGCGCCGCGGCTCTCCTCGCGCGAGAGCGCGGCGCGGTTCACCGCCTCGGCGGTGATCACCAGGTTGCGCAGATCCAGCGCCGTCGACCAGCCGGGGTTGTACTGGCTGGCGCCGGGCGCCTTGACCCGGTCGACGTCGGCCTTGATCCGCTCGATCTCCCGGAGGCCCTGCTCGAGGTCCTCCTTGATGCGCACGATGCCGCAGTAGCTCTCCATCACGGTCTGGAGATCCTCCTGCACCAGGTAGGGATTGGTGCCCTGCTCGCGGTTGAGGATGTCGGTGGCGCGCCGTACCGCCGAGACCACCTTGGCGTCGTCCACCTTCGGCGCCGTCGTGAGCGCCTTGCTGTAAGCGACCGCCCCCTCGCCCGCGAGCGCGCCGAACACCAGGAGGTCCGAGAGCGAGTTGCCCCCGAGCCGGTTGGCGCCGTGCATGCCGCCGGCGCACTCGCCGGCGGCGAAGAGACCGGGGACCTTCGACATCTGGGTGTCGTCGTCGACGCGCACTCCACCCATGAAGTAGTGGAGCGTGGGGCCCACCTCCATCGGAGCCTGGGTGATGTCGATCTCCGCCAGCTCCTTGAACTGGTGGTACATCGACGGCAGCTTCTTCTTGATGTCCTCGGCGGAGCGGCGCTTGGCGATGTCGAGGTAGACACCGCCGTGCTCGGAGCCGCGGCCGGCCCTGACCTCGGCGCGGATCGCCCGCGCCACCACGTCGCGGGTGAGGAGCTCCGGCGGGCGCCGCGCGTTCTTGTCGCCCTCGAGCCAGCGCTCGGCCTCCTCGACCGTGCCCGCCGTCTCGGAGGCGAACTTGGGCGGGATGTACTGGTACATGAAGCGCTCGCCCTTGTTGTTGAGCAGCACTCCGCCCTCGCCGCGCACGCCCTCGGTCACGAGCACTCCTCGCACCGACGGCGGCCACACCATCCCGGTGGGATGGAACTGCGTGAACTCCATGTCCATCAGCTCGGCGCCGGCCTCGTAGGCGAGCCCGTAGCCGTCACCCGAGTACTCCCACGAGTTCGACGTCACCCGCCAGGCCTTGCCGCCGCCGCCGGTCGCGAGCACGATCGCCTTGGCGCGGAAGAGGACGAAGCGGCCGCTCTCGCGCCAGTAGGCGAGGGCGCCCGCGATGCGCCCGTCGTCGAGCAGGAGCTCGAGCGCGCAGCACTCCATGTAGACGTCGATGCCCTGGTGGACGCCGTGGTCCTGGAGCGTGCGGATCATCTCGAGGCCGGTGCGGTCGCCGACGTGCGCCAGGCGCGGGTAGCGGTGGCCGCCGAAGTTGCGCTGGTGGATGAGGCCGGTCCTGGTGCGGTCGAACACCGCGCCCCAGCGCTCGAGCTCGCGCACGCGCTCGGGCGCGAGCTGGGCATGGAGCTCGGCCATGCGCCACTGGTTGAGGAACTTGCCGCCGCGCATAGTGTCGCGGAAGTGGATCTTCCAGTTGTCGCGCGCGTCGACGTTGCCGAGCGCCGCCGCGACGCCGCCCTCGGCCATCACCGTGTGCGCCTTGCCCAGGAGGGACTTGCAGACGATGCCGGTGGAGACTCCGGCGGCAGACGCCGCGATGGCGGCGCGCAGCCCGGCGCCGCCGGCGCCGATGACCAGCACCTCGTGCTCGTGAGTTTCGATCTCCCTGACATCCAACATCATGACGCCCCGTCAAACACCATTCTCCTGGCTACCCCCAGGTGTTGAGGTCAGTCCACACGCCCATCGAGACCAGGCGCACGTAGAGGTCGGTGAAACCGACCCAGAACAGGCTCGTCCAGGCGAAGAGCTGGTGGCGCGCGTTGAGCCACGACGACTTCTTCCACACGCCGTAACGGACCCGCGCTCCCGCGTCGCAGGAGAAGCAGTCCATCTTGCCGCCGATCAGGTGCCGCCAGGAATGGCAGCCGAAGGTGTAGGCGGCGAGGAGCGTCGCGTTGAGGAGCAGCACCAGGCTTCCGACGCCCACCCCGAAGCGGCCGCCGCGGAAGAACGCCAGGAAGGCGTCGTAGTAGAGGATCGGGACCAGGGCGAGCGCGAAGATGAGCGTGTACCGGTGAAGATTTTGAAACAGCGCGAGCCGGGTCTCTCCGTTGTAACGCCCGGGCTGGCGGGCGCCCACCGCGCAGGCCGGCGGCCTGAAGAAGTACGAGCGGTAGTAGGCCTTGCGGTAGTAGTAGCAGGTCAGCCGGAAGGAGCCCGGAAAGGCGAGGATCAGGAAGGCCGGCGAGAACGGCAGCATCCCCGGCCACCACGCCGGCTTGGCGCCGAGCCACGCGTGCTCGACCGGCGCCGAGCCCACCTGGCCGGGATCGGTGTAGAGGACCGGCGCGTACATCGGCGACAGGTAGGGCTCGTGGTAGTAGTGCTCGCCCTGGAACGCCGCCCAGGTGCTGTAGACCACGAAGGCGGCGAGGCCGAGCCCGTAGAGGAGCGGCGTGAGCCACCAGCGATCCGTGCGCGCGGTGGCACCGAGGCCCGTGGCATGGCCGTCGAGCTGCACAGTTGACATCGATTGTCGCCTCGAGAAAGAGAGTCTGCGATTTTCGCCGCTTTGAGAGCTGAGCGGCGCGGACCGTCGCGTGTAGCGTATACGAATCCTCCGGCGGCCGCGCCACGCTGGCGTTCCGCCGGAGCCCACCTCGGACCGCCGGACGCCCTTCGACGGTCGGCTCGTTTCGTTCGCGCCGGCTGTAGCGCCCGCCGCGACCTGCAGACTTCCGTCGTCTCGGCCGCTCGCGGCGGCGCGGCTCGGCGCATCGGGCGGGC
The DNA here is from genome assembly GCA_035544635.1 of Thermoanaerobaculia bacterium. GTDB lineage: Bacteria > Acidobacteriota > Thermoanaerobaculia > Multivoradales > Multivoraceae > DATAFT01. The sequence goes on along the minus strand of DATKDQ010000030.1, from coordinate 6,224 downwards.
CGGTGCATAATGGCCCGCCATGACCCAAACCTCGCGCTTCGGCGGCGAGCGACCGCCGGCGACGGCCGGCGCCTCGCTCGAAGCTCGCTCGGGACTCCCGCCGTGGACGCCGGCCGAGCTGCCGCGACCGCCCTCGCCGCGCGGTCTGCAGTGGCTCGGTGTCGTCGGTCCCGGCGTCATCGTCCTCGGCGCCTCGATCGGCAGCGGTGAGTTCCTGCTCGGGCCGGCGGTGTTCGTGCGCCACGGGCTCACGCTGCTGTGGGTGGCGGGCATCGCGATCGTCCTGCAGACGCTGTTCAACACCGAGCTCATGCGTTACACGCTCGCGACCGGCGAGCCGATCTTCACCGGCTTCATGCGCACCAAGCCGTCGTCGACGGCGTGGGCATGGTTCTACGCGGGGCTCTACTTTCTCCAGGTCGGGTGGCCGGCCTGGGCCGGCACGGCCGCCGGCGCGATCTTCTTCCTGTTCTCGCGGCGGATGGCCGGCCCGGCGGAGGCGAACGCGGTCTACCTGATCGGGGTGGGCACGTTCCTGCTCTGTGTCGCGATCCTGCTCGTCGGGCGCCGCATCGAGCGCACGCTCGAGATCCTCAACTGGGTGCTGATAGTGGCGATCCTCGGCGGGTTCCTGGTCCTCGGGCTGCTCTACGTGCCGGCGGGGACGTGGCTCGCCGGAGTCCTGGGCTTCGCCGGCTTCGACCCGGGCGGCGGCGGCTTCGAGCTCCTGCCAGCCGACGCCGACTTCTTCCTGCTCGGAGCGCTGGTCGCCTATGCGGGAACCGGCGGCGTCGGCAACCTCACGTTGACCAACTGGGCGCGCGACAAAGGCTACGGCATGAGCTCGCGGGCCGGGTACATCCCGGCGGCGGTCGGCGGGCACAAGGTCGACCTCGCCGCCAGCGGCTTCATGTTCACGCCCGATGCGGAGTCCTCGGGCCGATGGCGCGGCTGGTGGCGGATCGTGCGCGCGGACCAGTGGGCGGTGTTCTTCCCCGGGGCGATCCTCGGCATGCTGCTGCCGGCGCTCCTCTACGTGACCTTCATTCCGGCGGGCTCGGACATCCGCGGCCTCGGGATCGCCGCCGCGCTCGCCTCGAGTGCCGGCGAGCAGGTCGGGCCCCTGGTCGCCGGCGTGATCGCGTTCCTCGGCGCCTGGATCCTGTTCAAGACCCAGCTCGACAGCGTCGACGGCATGACCCGCGCCATCACCGACATCCTGTGGACCGGAAGCTCCCGGGTGCGGACCTGGCGCGGCGGCGACGTGCGCGCCGTGTACTACGCGGTGCTGGCGTTGATCGTGATCTGGGGCACCATCGCCCTGCGGCTCGCGCAGCCGATCGTGCTGCTCCAGCTCGGCGCCAACATCGCCGGCGTCATCTTCATCATCTCCTCGATCCACCTGCTCTACGTGAACACGCGCCTGCTGCCGCCGGAGCTGCGCCCGCCGATGTGGCGGCGGGCAGCGCTCATCGCCATGGCCCTGTTCTACGGCTTCTTCGTCGCGCTCTGGCTCGGCAGCCTCGGCTGAGACTCGAGGCCGGCCATTTGTCGAGCCGCTTCTCAGCCGCCCGCGGCCCGGCCGCGCTTGCCGGGCTGGGGCACCACCCGCATGTAGGGCAGCGGCTGCTGCCAGCCCTCGGGGTACTTCGCCTTCGCCTCGTCGTTCGAGACCGCGGGCAGGATGATGACGTCGTCGCCGTCCTGCCAGTTGGCGGGAGTCGCGACCTTCTCCGCGGCGGTGAGCTGCACCGAGTCGAGGAGCCGCAGGATCTCGGCGAAGTTGCGCCCGGTCGACATCGGGTAGGTGAGAGTGGCCTTGATCTTCTTGTCGGGGCCGATGACGAACACCGAGCGCGCGGTGGCGTTGTCCGCCGGCGTCCTGCCCGCGCAGGTGTCGCCGGCCTCCGCCGGAAGCATGTCGTAGGCCTTGACGATCTCGAGCGCCGGGTCGCCGATCAGCGGGTAGTTGAGCGCGTGGCCCTGCGACGCCTCGATGTCACGCGACCACTTCTCGTGGTCCTCGACGCCGTCGACGCTGATGCCGATGACCTTGCAGCCGCGCCGATCGAACTCGGGCTTGAGTCCGGCGACCGCGCCGAGCTCGGTGGTGCACACCGGCGTGAAGTCCTTGGGATGCGAGAAGAGGATCGCCCAGCCGTTGCCGATCCAGTCGTGGAATCGGATCGATCCCTGGGTGGTGTTGGCCGTGAAGTCGGGCGCTACGTCGTTGATTCTGAGCGACATCGTGAACCCTCCTGAGTGGTCGGATCCACAACGATATCCGATAGCTCACCTTTCCGCACAGGCGGCGTCGCAGAAATCCTTGGGATCCCGGGCCGCGCGGCGCCGCGGCTCGCGCGAAGCCGCCTTCGACCCCCGGGCCGGCGCTACACAAGGGTCGAGCGGGGCGCCGCGCGCAACCGATTTGTCCCGGGGCGGGGGAGAAGGGTTTCCCTGCGTGTAAACTGCGAACGACGATCAGCACCAGACCGCTTCGAGCCCGGAGGTCCAGCATGAGGCCAGCCATCTCGACTTCGAGTCCAGTCGCTTCTTCGCTGTCGGTCTCGGCCCTGCTGCTCGCCTTCGCGTTCGCGCCCGGGGCGAGGGCGCAGACCGGAGTCCTGCCCGCCGACGCCGAGACCGCGCGCCAGCGGCTCGACGCCTCGCCGCGGCACGGCGAATGGATCGATATCGAGGGACCGGCGCCGGCGGGGGGCGGGATGCGCGACAGCGTGCGCGCCTGGATCTCCTATCCCGAGCGTGAGACCAAGGCGCCGGTGGTGATCGTCATCCAAGAGGTCTTCGGGCTCACCGACTGGATCCGCGCGGTCGCCGATCAGCTCGCGGCCGAGGGCTTCATCGCGGTGGCGCCCGACCTGCTCACCGGGCACGGCCCCGACGGGAGCGGCACGCCGGCCGACACGCAGGCGGCGATGGCGCTGGTGCGCGGCCTCGATCAGGCCGAAGTCATGCGCCGGCTCTCGTACGTCGCCGATCACGCCACCGCGCTGCCGGCGGCCACGCCGCGGTTCGGTAGCGTCGGGTTCTGCTGGGGCGGCGGCATGAGCTTCACCTTCGCCGGCAGCGATCCCGACCTCGACGCCGCGGTCGTCTACTACGGTCGCTCTGCCGACGCCGAGACCATCGCGAAGATCGAGGCGCCGGTGCTCGGCCTCTACGGCGGCAACGACATGCGCGTCAACGCGACGATCCCCGACGCCGACGCCGCGATGCAGTCCGCCGGCAAGAGCTTCACCAAGCGAATCTACGACGGCGCCGGGCACGGCTTCCTGCGCCAGCAGGACGGCCAGGAGGGCGCCAACGCGACGGCCGCGCAGGCGGCCTGGCAGGAGACGATCGAGTTCTTCCGCGAGCATCTCGAGGAGTGACCCCGGAGACGGCGCTTCGGCCCCTCGCGGCGCTCGCCGCGGCCCGGCTCCCTCGCGGCCGTGCCGGTCGCCGAGGCTGAACCATCAGGAGACCCGCGATGCACGTCGGCTACGCCCCGCTGTTCCAGAACCCCGAGAACGCGCTGCCCGACGACGAGGTCTACCGCCAGGAGCTGCGCCTCGCCGAGCTGGCCGAGCCGCTCGGCTTCGACTCGGTGTGGTCGGTCGAGCACCACTTCACCGACTACACCATGTGCCCGGACGTGGTGCAGTTCCTGAGCTACATGGCGGGCCGCACGCGGCGCGTCCAGCTCGGCTCGATGGTGGTGGTGCTGCCGTGGCACGACCCGGTGCGGGTCGCCGAGCAGATCGCGATGCTCGATCACCTCTCCGGCGGCCGCGCCATCCTCGGGCTGGGGCGCGGCCTCGCGCGCGTCGAGTACGACGGGTTCCGCATCGATCAGGGCGAAGGCCGCGGCCGCTTCGTCGAGTACGCACAGCTCGTGCTCGAGGCGCTCGAGCGCGGGTACATCGAGGGCGGCGAGACCACGCGCCAGCCGCGGCGCGACATCCGGCCGCGCCCGTTCAGGAGCTTCCGCGGCCGCACCTACGCCGCCGCGGTGTCGCCGGAGTCGATGCCGATCATGGCCCGCCTCGGGGTCGGGCTCCTGGTGGTGCCGCAGAAGCCGTGGGAGGTGGTGAAGAAGGACTTCGAGGTCTACCACCAGGCGTTCCGCGACGCCAACGACGGCGCCGAGGCGCCGCCGCCCTTCTGCGGAGCGTTTTTCTTCGTCGACGAGGACGCCGGTCGCGCCGAGGAGATGGCCTTCCGTTACATCGGCGGCTACTACCAGACCGTGATGAAGCACTACGAGATGACGGCCGAGCACTTCGGCACCGCCAAGGGCTACGAGTTCTACAAGAACGTCGGGGCCTACATCGAGCGGCACGGCAAGGACGGCGCCGCGCGCGACTTCGTGAAGCTCATGCCCTGGGGCACGCCGGAGCAGGTGGTCGAGAAGCTACGGTTCATCCACGACACCATCCACATGACCGGGATCATGGGGCACTTCAGCTACGCCGGCATGCCCTACGACGAGGCCGAGCGCAACCTGCGCTGCTTCGTCGAGCGCGTGATGCCGGAGCTCAGGCGCGGGTTCGCGGCGCCGTCGCGCGCCGCCGCGCCGTCGGCTCGCGCCGGCGCGGGCGCGTCGCCGGGATCTCCACCTCGTTGGTGACGACATTGTCCCCCCGGACAGAAGCCACTCCACGCCGAGCGTCGGCCATCCTAGATCACGTGGTGGAATGACCACTGGTGGCCGTCGGGATCGCGAATGTAGAACTGCCGCCAACCCCACGGCTGGTCACGCGGGGGCTCGAGCTCACCGGCGCGGGACCTGACTTCCCGGTAGTACGCGTCCGCGTTCCGTACCAGGAGATGGAGAATCGCGGGTGCGGTCTCCGGAATCACCTGATCTGATTGCGCTTGGTGGAGGTGCAGGACGAGGTCGCCGGCACACAGCTCCGCAAAGTCGCGTGCGGCGCCGATGGGCGGATCGGCAACGTAGGCGTTCCGAGCGTCGTCCCACCACCCCCGAAATTCGAAGCCGAGGACGTCCCGATAGAACTCGACAGACTTGGGAACGTGCCGAACGTAGAGCATCGGTAGAAGCTTTCCTTCGAGCATGAACGTTAGCTCCGTTGACGCGGCCTGGCGGCCCCTGAGCCCAGCTGCAACACCGGTCCCTCCGTCACCGAGCACGTCACAAGGGATTGCTCGTTTCGACCAGATTCCCATCGGGGTCTCGGAAGTACACAGAACGGATCCGGCCCGCCGCACCATCGCGCTCGGCAGGGCCCGCGACGATCTCGATACCATGCTCGCAAAGCACTGCGGCAAACTGCTCCACCGGTTCGTCCGTCAGCACACAGAAGTTCCCTGTCCCTGGAACGGTATCCTGAGCGATCTCAGGATGCGCCGTCGCATCCTGCAGACTTATCTTGTTTACTCCGAAGTGCAGCGACCACTTCCCCGGACGCTCCTCTCGGGGCTCCATGCCGAGAAGATCCCGATAAAAGGAGATGGTGCGCTTGACATCTCGCACACACAAGACGAGGTGATCCAAGCCCGTGAGCTTCATGCTTTCAGACTCCTACCGTCCGCCCAACGGACTGAGCTCAGCTGCGAGGACGAACTCAACCTCGAGAGAGTCCGGGGAGTGAACGTGAACCACGGCACCGAGAATACGCGCCTGAGTAGGTCCTTCCACCTACCGACGTTCCTGAACACGTAGGGCACGAATCGGAGCCGGCGAGCCCGATACCTAACCGAAGCCACGCTCGCATGACCCCGGCGGCGGCCTCGCTCCACGAAATGCTCTTCTGCGACCTGTTGGGCCGCACTGCGCGTACCGGACCTCAGAACCAGTAGTCTGCGACACAGCGACCGTCTCGCGGCAGGTCATCGAATGTGTCCAGCCCGTCGAAGTGGTCGATCGGGATCTTCGCGACTGCGTCCAGTTCCGCGAGGCGCAGGTTGACGGCGATCCTTAGACGCCCTTCCTGATCCCTCTGCTGCCCGCGCCAGAATGCTACGCAGCCGCAGAGGGGGCAAAAGTGAAACTCGAGGGCCTTGCCGCGGACATACGCCTTCGTACTCCCCGAGACCTTGATTCCTTCACCGTCGTAGTCGTACGCCCAGAGCACGCCGTAGCGCCGACACGCCGTGCAGTTACAGGCAGTCGCTCCATCTGGTTGCCCTTCAAACTGCCATCGAACAGCGCCGCATAGACACGATCCGTGAATCATCTGTTGGTGCTCCATCCGACGGTC
>DATKDQ010000029.1:0-7954 GCA_035544635.1 Thermoanaerobaculia bacterium | reverse complement strand
GATCGAGGCGGGGATGTGCTCGACGGTCGCGATCTTCCGCGCCATGAACGGCTACTCCCAGCAGCGCGTCGGCGGCACGGGAAGGGGCGCCGAGGCGGCGATCACCGGAGACCAGCTCCACGAGCGCGTCTACGGGCTCCAGACTCCCGCTCAGCGCTTCAGCCACACCTTCATGCGCCACATGCACGAGTTCGGCACGACTCCCGAGCAGGTGGCGATGGTCAAGGTGATCCACAGCGAGCACGCGTCGAACAACCCCAAGGCGGTGTACCGGCGCCGGGTCACGGTGGACGAAGTGCTCTCGAGCCGGATGATCGTGGCGCCGCTCCACCTGCTCGACTGCTGTGTCGAGACCGACAATGGCACCGCGATCCTGGTCACCAGCGCCGAGCGCGCCCGCGACCTGCGCCAGCCCCGCGTGCTCATCCAGGCGGTGGTCGGACGCTGCTGCAAGCCGCGCATCGACAACCACTATCAGCACGGCCCGATCACCACGGTGGCGGGTCGCTACGGCCGCGATCGCCTGTGGTCGAACGCCGGGGTGGGACCGGAGGACATCGACGTCACCGGCTCCTACGACGCGTTCACGTTCACCACCCTGCTCCAGCTCGAGGACTGGGGCTTCTGCGAGAAGGGCGAGGGCGGCACCTATGTCTCCGACGGGACGATGCGGCTCGGCGGGCGCCGTCCCAACAACACCAGCGGCGGCCACCTCTGCGAGGTCTACACCCACGGCGTCAACATGGTGGTCGAGAACGTGCGCCAGCTCCGCGGCGACGCCGACGACTCGTGCCCCGCCGGGCCCGACGGGCGTCGCCGTCACACCTACGACCATCGGGCGGGTGGCTGCCGCCAGGTGCGCGGCGCGCGCTACACAGCCAACCTCGGGTGGGGGACGCCGGCCTTCGGTTCGGCGATGGTGATGCGGGCCGACGGGTGACGAGCGAGCAAGGAATCCGCTTCAGACCGAGCTCCGGCGCGTGAGCTTCGCAGTGCGAACGATGGAGGGAACGCGATGACGGTGGCGGGCGACTACCTCGGCATGCCGCTCGAGATCAGCGCGCTCGACCGCGAGAACCTCGAGTACTTCCGCCATTGCGCCGAGGGCGCCTTCCGCCTCCAGCGCTGCGCGGAGTGCGGCCTCTTGCGTTACCCCCCGACGACTGCATGTCCCTGGTGCGCGAGCTTCGTTTTGAGCTGGGAGCCGGTCGACGGCCGCGGCGCGGTCTACTCCTATAGCGAGGTGCGGCACGCGATCCAGCCGGCGTTCCGTGCCCACCTACCCTACCTGCTCCTGCTGGTGGAGCTCGACACGCAGCGCGGGCAGCCGACGGCGGACGAGGCGCTCCGCCTGAACGGCAACCTGGTCACCGCGGCGGGCGCGCTCGCGCCGCCCGACCTGGTGCGCGCAGTCGGCATCGGCACGCGCGTGCGCATGGTGTTCACGCCGGTCGCACCAGGGCTCGCGCTCCCGCAGTGGACGATCGACGAGCAGGCCGCACAGCCGGCCGCGCCCTGGCGCTACCCGGAGTAAACAGCATCCGCAGGGCGGCGGCTAGGACTTTTCCGAGTAACAGCGTCCCATCCACGCGGGGCGCGAAGCGCCAGCGCCGTCCTCGGCGCCATACAGCAATAGCCGGAGGAACGTGCTACCCAGCACGTTCCGGAGGCTACTCGCTCGCCTCTCGCAAGAGGTCGGCGCGGTCGCGCTGCCGCAGCTTGCGCACGGCGGTCGCCTCGATCTGGCGCACGCGCTCGCGGGTGACGTTGAACAGACGGCCGACCTCCTCGAGCGTCCGCTCGGTGCCGTCGTCCAAGCCGAAGCGCAGGCGCAGGATCAGCTCCTCGCGTGGGCGCAGGGTGCAGAGGACCTCGGTGATGCGCTCACGGAGCGCGGTCGACGCAAGATCGTCGTCGGCGGCGGACCTGGGGTCGGCCACGAAGTCGCCGAGAGTCGCGTCGCCGTCGAGGCCCACCGGGGTCTCGAGCGAGATCGGCTGCTGCGCCATCCTGCGCATGCTGCGCACGCTCGAGACCGGTAGGTCCATCCAGGCCGCGATCTCCTCCGCGGTGGGCGAGCGACCCAGCTCCTGCACCAGTGCGGCGCTGGTCTGGCCCAGCCGATTGAGGTCGTCGAGGACGTGGATCGGCAGTCGGATCGTGCGCACCTCCTCGCCGAGGCTGCGCGCGAGGGCCTGGCGGATCCACCAGTGGGCGTAGGTGGAAAACTTGTAGCCGCGCCGATACTCGAACTTCTCCACCGCCCGCATGAGGCCGATGTTGCCGGCCTGGATGAGGTCGAGCAGATCGAGACCGCGGAAGCGGTAGCGCTTGGCGACCGACACCACCAGGCGAAGGTTCGCAGTGATCAGCTTCTCGCGGCCGCGCTCGCACTCCCGCGCGCCGCCGCGCACCTCCGCGCGCACCGAGGCGATGCGGCTCGGCGAGCCGTAGCGGCGCTCGAGCGGGCGCCCGCGCCGTGGCAGCTCGCGGGCGAGCAGGTCGAGGAAGTCGCCGGCCCGGCTCTGGTCCTCGAAGCTCCAGCCGAGGTCCCGGATCTGGTCGGAGATGCCCCCGATCATGCGGTCGATCTCGCCCTCGAGCTCGACGTGCCGCCGTCCCTGGGGACGGCAGCGGCGTTGGCTCCGGAGCAGCCGCCGCAGGTCGCGATCGGCGGCGCGGATCGAGCGAAAGCACGCCAGCGCGCGCTCCACCGAGGGGTCGAGCAGCGCTGCGTTCGGGGCCTCGAGGTCGGCCACGGTGAGCGCTCGCGCCGGTGCCGCCCTGCGGCTCGCGACGAAGCCGCCTTCGAGGAGGCGCCGCACCACCCGCTCGCTCGACGCCAGAGCGGCACAGACGCGCCAGCGGCCTCGCTCGAGCCGCCGCGCGATGTCCACCTCACCGGCGCGATCGAGCAGCGGCTCGATGCTCATCTCCCTGAGGTAGAGCCGGAGCGGATCATCGGACCGCTCGGGCGTGGCCGGTACTGGAGCCGACTGCGAGGGGGCCCCGGTCTCGTGCTCGAGCGGCGGCGCGTCGCAGCGGCCGCGCAGGCAGAACGGCGTCTCGATCACGGCGATGCCATCGCTCTCGAGCCGCCGCCGCATCTCGGCCGCCGACAGCTCGGGCTCGAGGATCGAACCGGGCGAGACCACCGACGCCGCTGCGATCTCGTCGTCGAGGAGATAGCCCTTGCGCGAGGCGAGCGAACGGAGCTGCCGGAGCGATCTCATGGGATCTGAAGCCGCATCACGGCAATGGACAAAGAGCCGGGGCCCGTCGACCGTCGCCCTCGCGCGGCCAGCCGCCTCGCGTGAACGCGTGCTCGACGGATGGGAACCCCGGCTCCCGAAAGCAGCGGACTACCAGCGATTGGAACGGCGAGGCCCGTTGTCGTTGCGCGGACGCGCCTCGTTGACCGTGAGCACGCGACCACCGAACTCCTTGCGGTCGAGCGCGGCGATCGCGGCGTCGGCGCCCTCCATCTCGACGAACCCGAAGCCGCGCGGACGACCGGTCTCGCGATCGGTCACGAGGTTCACCGAAAGGACCTCGCCGTACTGCGCGAACAGGCTCCGCAGCTCGTCATCGGTGGTGCTGAAGGAAAGGTTGCCGACGTAGATTCTCTTCGACATTCTCTGGGCCTCATCTTGCGCCGTCGCTTTCGGCGGGCGCGTCTGTTGGTCATTCCCCGGCCACGTTGACCAGGATGCAAATGTGGCTCGCGCCCTGAGCGGCGGCGCTGGGAGTCGGCTCGATCTCTGGAAGGGCTGGTCGAAAGGAATTCGGGGCGCTTCGGCGAGACTGGCGTCGAACCCGGCGTGTATACGAACCGCGCGTACTCTAGCACGTTTCGCGGGTTCGTCGATAGGCCGATCCGACCGGATCACCGGGACGACCTGCGCACCCTCCGCTCACTGCTGCGCCGGCCTCGATGGGGCACCCGCAGACGCACGGTCAGTGGCCCAGCGCGAGCGCACGGGCCTCGCTGTAGCCGGTCCGAGCGAAGTAGAGGAGCCAGCTCACGATGCCCAGCAGCTTCAAGCCGTCCTCGACCAGGAAGAAGCCGCGCGGCAGCCAGAGATGCCCCCAATGATCGACGGCGAGGGACGCCGCGAACCAGGCGAGAGCGAGACCGAGCAGGACTGCGTCCGTGCCCAGGATCCTGCGATGGAAGAGTGCCAGAAAACCCGCGGTGGCGAGCCCATACGCGGCGTACACCAGCGGCTCGGGGACGTGGAGGTGATAGGGAAACACCACCTCGTGGAAGAGGAAGAGGTCGTCGATCAGGAGCGCCAGGGTGAGGACGCCCGCGTACCACCAGAACGCCAGGCGCGCTCCCGAGCTTCGCCCCACGAGGACGGCCACGAACAGGCAGATCGTCGCCGCGGCCGCCCACAGCAGGACCCCGACGTTCGAGAACAGACCAACGTAGGGCGGCGCGCCCGTGATCGCGGCCGGGTCGCGCAGGAAGTTCTCGGTCGGGATGCCCCAGCGCAGCCTGGCGGCGATCGGGACCAGCAGGCCGGCTGCGACCGCACCGTAGCTCCATATCAGGACCCCGCGCAGCTCGCCGAGCTGCCCGTACTGCCAGGACCTCCCACGCGGCCGCGCCACCGGGCGGGCCACCGTGGTCATCGCGCCACTCCGGTCACGCGTTCGCCTCGCGGAGCGGACCGCCGCCCGGCGAGCCGGCCCAGCTCCCGCCTCGCGGCGCGCCAGAACGAGAAGACGGTGGGCATCGGATCGCGCCACGACCAGCCGAGGTGATACTCCCTGCGCAGTGCGCACGCGCCCATGGTCAGGAGCCGCGGGAGGAGCTCGGACACACCGAAGTCACGAGCGCGGAGCCCACGGAGAAGACCGTTGAGATCGCCGGCCAGCCAGTAGATCCTCCGCCCCGCTGGATAGCCGTCCGGGACCGCCACCGCGCTGGACGCGGCAGCAGCGCAGCCTGACTCGGCGAGCCGCAGCGCCAGGAGCGGAAAGTCGATCCCGCACCGGAACGGAAGATCGCAGGTCGCGTCGAGTCGAGGGTTCCACTCGAGCAGGGCCGTGGCGCCGGTCGACTCGTCGACCAGGAACTGGATGCAGCCCACTCCGGTGTAGCGCAGCCGCGCGACCAGGGCATCGCAGTACGAGCGAAGCTCCGGGGACGGAGCGACCGACACGCCGTCGACGCCGAGACCGGTGCCGTCGACCTCGTCCGTGCGCAGCACCTTCTGCTGGAAGAAGGTGAGGATCTCGCCCTCGCGCGCGGCGAACTGGCAGTTGTGGCGATGACCCGAGACCCACGCCTGCAGCACCAGCGGGCCGCGCTCCCGCTCGATCGTCGCCCGCCTGGTTTCGAGGTCGCTGCGGTCGCCGCAGATCACGGCCTTCTTACCGCCGACCACGATCGAGTCCGGACGCTTGATCACGCACGGGAACCCGATGCTCTCCACGGCACGCTCGAGCTCGGCTCGGCCGGTGACGATCCGCGTCTCCGGCAGCGGGACGCCGAGCTCGCGAGCGATGGCGTAGGTGGCGCGCTTGTCGAGGCAGGTCTCGAGCGCCTGCCGCCCCGGCACCACCACGATCGCCCGCGACCCGAGATCGCCCCTGGTCGTGAGCGGCTGGATCTCGATCTCGGAGACCGGGAAGACGTAGCCGATGCCCGGCCGCGACGCGACCAGATCGACCACGGCGTCCGCGAACCGCCTCCGGTTCTCGGGATCGGGATGGATCCACACCTCGGAGGTGAACCGAGACAGCTCGGCCGGTGCGCGCCGGCCATGGCGGCCCACCACGACGGCGTAACCGGCGCGCGCCAGCGACCGTACGACCGTGACGGTCTGCCGGTAGCTCCCGAGCACGAGCACTTTCCTTCCTGGCATCTGATGGAGATCTCCCCTTCCACCGGTTCGAGGAACCGCTGCAGGCTGCATGCCGGAACCTCGAACCCGCCGCAAGGGCCTGCAACCCCAGGGGCTGTGGTCGAGACTCCCGAGCGGAACCGCACCCTGAGCGGCGGTCCAGCCGGGTCCGCGACGGGAAGAGCAGCAGCCGCCGCGGGCTCCCCGAGCCGCAGGAACGACGTTGCGAAGTCTGGGAAGGGACGTTCCCAGGGGATCGATCAGAGCAGACGGCGGCGGGAACGGGTCTGAGCGCGGCTGGGCGTCTTCGCTTCGACCCAGGGCGCCACACCGGGGGCCACCAAGCGCGGGAGCTCCTCGCCGAGCGCGCTCTCGATCGACTGGATCATCGACTTGTCGCGCCAGGTCGCGATCGTGGACACGATGCCGCCCATCGAGCCGCGAGCGGTGCGGCCCGAGCGGTGGATGTAGTCCTCCACGGTGGCGGGCACGTCGAAGTTGATGATGTGCTCGATGGTGGGCACGTCGATCCCGCGGGCGGCGAGATCGGTGGCCACCAGGATGCGCAGATCGCCGCGGCGGAAGCCTTCGAGCGCCTCCTCCCGGTGACGCTGCTGGCGATCGGCATGCATGCGCTCGACCGCGTGCCCCTCGAGCGAGAGCTGGCGGCAGGCCCAGTCGGCATCGACCCGCCGGCGCATGAAGACGAGGATCGAGCCCGTCTTCTCCTCCGCGACCAGCGCCAGGAGGCAGGCCTTCTTGTCGGCCGGATCGACCAGATAGAGCTGATGCTCGACGCCGGGGCGCGCGTGGGTCTCACTCCGCAGATCGACCATCGCCGGGTCGCGCATGAAGCGGTGCGCCAGCCGCTCGATCGCGGGCGGCAGCGTCGCCGAGAACATCATGGTGCGCCGCTCTTTCGGCAGCTCCTCGAGGATGTCGCGGACCTGAGGCAGGAAGCCGAGGTCGAGCATGTGGTCGGCCTCGTCGAGCACGAGGTCGGTGACGGCGTCGAGGCGGACCGTGCGGCGGCGCACGTGGTCGAGCAGCCGCCCCGGAGTCGCGATCACCAGCTCCACTCCCTCGCGCTCGAGGGCCTGGATCTGCGGCCTGAGCGCGACGCCGCCGATGAGCGCCGCGGCGCGCAGCCCCACCTCGTTGCCGACGGCTCCCACGAACTCCGCCGTCTGCAAGGCAATCTCGCGCGTCGGGCAGACGATGAGCGCCTGCACGCCGCCCTCCGGCTCGATCATGTCGAGCAGCGGCAGGACGAATGCCGCGGTCTTGCCCGAGCCGGTCTGGGCGAGGCCGACCAGGTCCCCACCCGCGAGCGCGAGTGGCACCACCAGTGCCTGAATGGGAGTCGGTTGCAGCAGCCCGAGCCGCTCGACCGCCTCGACCAGCTCGGGGGACAGCCCCAGCTCGGCGAAGGTGCGTGCCCCGTCCTGCGTGGTGTGCTGTGGGATGCCGCGCAGCGCCATGAGAGGACCGACCTGCCGGCCTGTCCTGTGAAGCATACAGGTTCCGCAGGGTGCCACGGCAAGGAGCGGCGGTCGCCGCCCCGAGAGAAACGCCGCCGGCTGGCCGCGGCACCAACGTGGCGCAGTATGATCGGGCCAGAACGACCAGTCTACCTCGTTGGGAGAGCCACCATGCACCATCCCCTTCCGAGTGCCCGGCGCTCCGCCGCACTCGCGCTCCTGCTCGTCCTCCCGGCCGGGGGGCAACACCGCGACTCAGCGGAGCCGCACGCCCGTCCGCGGCAGGAGCGCGCCGTGCCCGCGGGACCGACCGTCGCCCGAACCCCCTCCCGGGCACGCGCGGTCGACGGGAGCTGGATCTCCTGGCGCGAGCACCTGATCGACGACCGGTCGATCTCGGGCGTTCCGCTCGAGGGCGGTGACGGGCTCGCCGTGGGCGACCTCGATCGCGACGGCCATCTCGACGTGGTCTCGGTCTTCGAGTCGGACACCGTCTACGGGACGCCGCGCGGTCACATCCGGGTCGCGTTCGGGACCGGCGATCCCCAGCGCTGGGTGCTCGCCACCCTGGCGGAGGGCGCCGAGGCGGCGGGCGCCGAGGACGTCGCGATCGGCGAC
>DATKDQ010000028.1:0-15338 GCA_035544635.1 Thermoanaerobaculia bacterium | reverse complement strand
GCGCAGGTACCAGACGAAGGGCCAGGAGCTCTGGTCGTCGTAGGCGACGAAGAGCTCGCGGTCTCCGGCGGAGCGCTCGCTGATGAGCTGGATCTCGCGCATCGCCCGCTTCACGTCGGGGCTGCCCTGGGCGTAGGAGAGGTGCTCGGTCGCGAGGTCGTAATTGAGGTAGCACAGCCGCAGCCCGGCGCGCACGGTGAGGGCGAGCAGAAGCCCGGCCAGGCCGAGCGCCACCAGGCGCCCCGCCTGCCGCGATCCGGCGCGCAGGGCGGCGCGGAGCATGAGCGCGGCGAGCACCGCGATCACCCCGCCCCGCACGAACCACTCCATGGTCTCGGCGACCGCCTGCGTGGTCTCGCCCGAGAAGGGCTCGGTCGCGATCCAGCGCGCCAACAACGCGGGCCCCACCAGGGCGCCCCCGACGAGGAGGAGCGCGCCGTTCCACCTGCGATCACGGGTCGCGGCGAGCGCCACCCGACCGACACCCCATCCGGCGACGAGGCAGAGCGGCAGCACCATGTGGGTCATGAGCCACGGCATCTTCTCGCCGGCGACCAGATAGGCGCACCAGGTGGCGAGCGTCCACCACAGGAGAAACGAGAGGAACGCCCGGCGCTCGGCGCGATCGGAAGGGGGACCGCTGACTGGGGCGGGGAGGGGCAGATCCCCGGCGGCGGGGTCCCAGAGCGGGCGGCGCAGGCGCACGGCGCCGGCGAAGAAGGCGGTCGCGCCGGCGACCAGCGGCAGGAGGTCGTAGAGCACGCCGAGCAGCAGGTAGTAGAACCAGGGCTGGCTGCCGCGCGCGACCTCCTGCTGCGTGAGCCAGTAGCCGAGGCTGCCCACGATCCCGCTCGCGAGCCCGCCGCGCAGGTTCGTGAAGAAGGTGGTGAACAGAAGGATCGCGACGCTCCAGTACAGCGTCGTGAGCGCGGCCCAGTCCCGCAGGCGCAGCCCCGCCGAGCGGCCGCGCTCCTCGCTCGACAGCCCCGGCCCGAGCAGCCGCCCGCGCACCTTGATCCAGAGCCACACCAGAAGGCCCGCCGCGACGAAGTGCGCGATCACCAGCGCGGTCCCGGCGGCGTGGAGGCTGCGGACGTTCCAGCCGAACGCGAGATAGCCGGCGCCGGACGCGAACGGCAGCACCAGCCCGAGCATGAGCACGGCGAGGTCGCCGGCGGCTGCGGCGCGCGCAGGATCCGCGCGGCGCGCGGCCAGCGCCTCGATCAGAAGCCACGCTCCGAAGATCGCCCCGAAGATGAAGCTCACCTCCTTGGCGGCGAAGGCGAGCGCCATCGCCAACGTGATCAGGACCAGCCAACGGCGGGCGCGATCCGCCAGGTAGCGGAAGGCGCCGTAGATCCAGACCAGCGTGAACAGCGCGACGTGAACGTCCATCCACACCTGGCGGCTGTAGAACAGGAGCGTCGGCGAGAGCGCGACCAGGAGCGCGGCCGCGAACGCCCCGGCGCGCCCGAGGAAGGGACGCCACAGCCAGCAGGCGGCCACCAGCCCCACACCTGCCAGCGCCGAACTCACGCGCGCGGTGGCATCGCTCACACCCAGGAAGAAGTAGACGAGCGCGTTGAGGTGATAGAGCAACGGGCCGTGGTAGACCGGGTCGTGAACGTAGGTTCCCTTGCGCAGGAGCTCGAAGGCGTAGAACGCGTGGATGCTCTCGTCATGGGTCATCACGCGAGAGCCGAGGTCCCAGAATCGCAGGAGCGTGGCCGCGGCGAGGAGAAGCAGCCAGGCGAGGACCTCCCAGCGGATCCACCATCCACCGGCGTTCGAGTGCGAACCGTTGCTGGTCATGGCGCCTCCGAGGTGAGGATGGTGCGCACCGGCTCGCCGGGCTCGACCGCGTAGATCGCGTACCGTCCGGTCCGGCTGCGGAACACGGAGCGCACTCCGGCGATTCCGTCGAAGCGGGACCTGGGGACCCTGTAGACCTGGGCCTCGAGGTCGCCCATCAGGATGTAGCGGACGTCGTAGCGCCGGCAGATGCGCGCCACCTCCGCGGCATCGGCGGAGCCGTACAGCCGGACCAGGTCGGCCTGCCGCAGCGCGAGCTGCTCGGGAGTGCGCCCGCGCTGCTTCACGTGGTGCGGCCAGCCGAGGACGATCGGCAGGCCGGTGTACTTGGCGATCCGCGCCGAGTCGTCGTAGCCGCGATCGGTGAACGCCTCGGCGACGACTTCCGGACCGCGCGTGTGGGCGTTGAGCCAGTCGATCGCCTCGCGCAGCTCCGCCTCCTCGTCGGTGTGGCGCAGGAAGTCGAGGCCATCGAGCGTCGGGCGCGCGCTCACCTTGCGCTCGAGCGTGGTGACCGCCTTGATACCGCGCCAGGTGGATACCGCCGCCACCACCAGGGCGGCGGCGAGGAGAGCGGTGAGCACAGCCGCCACCGGCCGCAGCCGGCTGGCTCCAGGGCGCGCCGCCGCGGGATCCGGGGCGTCGCTCGCGGCGGGCCGGCGGGTGAGAAACCGGTCCCATCCGTCGAGCAGCGGAGCGAGGGTGCCGACGGTGCCGAGCGCCAGGAACATCCACGCCGGATGGTAGAGCTTGAACACGGTGTTCATGCGATCGGTCAGCACCACGGTCTCGGAGACCGCGGCGAGCCCCCACCCCGAGCCGAGGAGGAGCGCCGGGAATCGCTGCGCGAGCTCGGTCGTCCGATCCCAGCCCAGGGTGAGCACCGCCGCCGACAGCACCGCGTAGAGAACGAGTCCCGACGCTTCTCGGAGCGCCCCCGAGACGACCAGGATCGCCATTCCGCAGGCGCCCGCCGCACCCCACCACAGGAGTCGCAGCCGCTGGCGCGGCCCCTGCTCGATGCGGCGGGTGAGCGCGGCCAGGAGCCAGGCCGCGGTGGCGATCGCGAAGAACCCGAAGTGGCGCAGCGCATGGAGCGCGGTGATGAATCCGTCGCGGTTGCCGCGAAGCCCGGCGCCGCCGGTGTCGAGATGCGCGTGGAAGGGATAGTAGAGCGCGATCGCGGCCGCGAGGACCAGCGCCGCCGGCAGCAGCGAGCGTCGAGCAATCGCCGCGACCGTCGTCACCGCCGACTCGAGAGCGGAGACGGCGCCGGCGCCGGCGCGGGAGAGCGCGACCAGGGCGACGGCGAGAGCGCCGCCGATCCACCAATCGGACCCCAGACCGAGCCAGTAGGGATGGATCGCGCGCACCATCGGCCACAGAGCCGTCCAGGCCACGACGAAGACGATGAGGGATACATGCCCGGAGGACGTGCCGGGCGCGCTCGCGGGCTCGACAGATGCGGCCGCGGGTATCGCCGTGGGCCGGGATGCGTCCGCAGACGGGCGCCCGGCCGCCGCCGCCACCAGCATGACGGCGAGGAGACCGGTGTACGCCATGAAGTCCCAGGCGTTGGTCGCGAGCTGCGCGCCGAGCGCCAGCGCGAGCGCAGCGTAGACCCCCGCGCGCGCGACCAGGGGCCGGGCCTGCCCGTCGCAGTGATCGAGGAAAGCGGCGTACACCAGGCCGAGCACCAGGAGCGAGACCGGCATCACCAGGACGTGGGCGTGGAGATCGGCGAACAACCAGCTCCACACCGGGAACTCGTTGATCATCCCCTCGCCCAGCGCGCGCGAGGTTGCCCACCAGCTATCCCACAGCGACCGTTCTCCCGGGCTCCCGACGAGAGCACGCAGCGCCGCCACCGGCAGCTTCACCCCGGCGAGCACGGCGCCGAGAAGCGGGCCGTGCTCCCTGACCGGGACCGTCACCTCCTCGCGCACCAACGCGGCGAGGGCTCCGGTGCGCCACAGCTGGTGGAGGACGTCCAGGTTGCCGAGGAACCCGACCAGCGACCCGCCCACGACGCCCCAACGGATCTTCCGCGTCATCGCGTACGCGATCGAGAACGCCGCCGCGACGGTGAGCGCGGGGAGGATCGCCATTGCGAGGTTGAACGCGAGGGCGGTCGGCGTGCCCAGGAGGACCGCGAGGTAGGCGACCAGGACGAACCCGAAGTAGTAGTAGTTGAGCACCGTACCCGCGAACCACGGCTCGTAGGGCGGGAAGCTCCCGCCGCGCAGCACGGCGTTGAGGAACGAGAAGTCCATCGTCTTCTCGCCCCAGTAGATCTCGGGGTTAAAGGCTCGCACCGCGGCGAACGCGGCGAAGGTGACGACGAAGAGCGCCTCGCTCGCGATCACCACCCGCCACGGCGGCAGCGCGGCTCCGAGCCCCCGGCGCGCAGCCGGCGGGGCCCACGCCGCCGCGCCGACCGCGGCCAGCGCGAGCCACGCCACCACCGGGCCGAGGCCGATCCACGGCACGTTCCCGGCGAGCCACGCCACCCAGGTGGCGACGATCCAGCCGAGCGTCTTGGCCAGCGCGATCCCGGCGTCGGGTAGCGCCGAGAACACGCGCAACGACCACGGCAGCACCGCGAGCCCGAGGAGCTCGAGCGCGAGCAGCCAGCCCAGAGCCGTGACGATCTGCCCACCGCCGCCCGCCGTCGCGACCCGCACCTGGTTCCCGCGAGGGGGTCGTCGCGCGCCGATCGCCCGCGCCGTCTCGTCGAGCGGGCTCGGCGCATCGAGAGCGACGGCTGCGAGCTTGCGCAGCACCTCGCGCCGCGGCAGGAGCCCGCCGTCGACCGTATAGAGGAGCCAGCGCACCAGACGCTCCCGCGCCGCCCGCTCGACGACGGTGGCCTCGGCGATCTTGCGCAGGTCGCCCGCTCGGTACGCGACCCGCGTCTCGAGCGACTGGATGCGCTCGCGCGCCGACGCGAGCGCGGCGGCGTCGAGCGTGGCGGACGCGCTCTCGACCGCGGCGCGCACCTCGGCGCTCGGCACCGCGCGCAGCGAGGCGCCCCTCTTCGCGGCGGCGGCGAGGAATGCCGCCGCTTCGCCGTCCTCGATCCCGGCGGAGCGGACCAGAGCGGCCAGCTCCTCCTCCGCGATCGCGGCGCCTTCGAGGTAAGGATCGCGCGCCACGTTGAGCAGCTGTTCGCGCGGCGATTCGCTCCAGCGCAGGAGGTGCTCGCGCTCGAGCGCCGCTACCTCTGGCGGCAGATCGCGGATGCGGCGCTCGAGCTCGTCGCGGCCGAGGCGCTCGGTCTTCTCGAACAGCACCGCCTTCGGATGGTCGTAGACGTGGTGACTCTCGTCGGCGGCGAGGTCGTCGACGACGACGCCGAAGAGCCGCGGCGGGTAGCGCACCGTCCGCCGCAGCGTGAACCCCAGGCGGCCCGCGAAGAGCGCACGATAGTAGTCCGCGGTGATCGGGTAGCGCTCGGGGACGGTGAGGATGGTGCCGTAGAGGCGCGTCGTCGGCAGGCAGATCCAATCGGCTTCCTCGAGCCACGCCGCGAGGCGCCGCAGCTTCTCCTCGCCGTCGCCGTGGTAGGGAGCCATCGCGATCGAGCCGTAGGCGCCGGCGTCGTGGGGCGGCATGTGGAGCGGAATGGTGTCGTCCCACTCCTCGTGCGCGATCCGGGTCGGCGCTCCGTCGGGACGCGCCGGCGCCACGTTCTTGAAGATCCAGAGCGAGGCATAGGTCCAGGCGTGGGGCTGCCGGTAGATCCGCACGAACGCGAGGCTGTAGAGGAGCCCCCCGACGAGAGCGGCGATCGCCGCGGCGACACCGGCGTGCCGCGCGGCGCGGCCGAGCCGAGCCGCCCGGGTCGAACCCAGCGGCGTGAGACGCTCGAGCGACGCCTCGGGACGATCGCGGCCCAGACACAGGAGCGCGCCGAAGAGGCAGAGGAACGGGATCAGCGGCGCGGTGTAGCGCGTGAACGTCGCCTGGAAGCTGCCCAGGATGACGAAGAGGACGCCCGCCCACGACAGCAGGAGGAGATCCGCCGCCCGCGGACGGCGCAGGTTCGAGAGCACCACCCAGCCGAGCCCAGCGACGCACACCAGACCGAGCGGCCAGCCCAGGCTGAAGCGGACCATCTGCACGGTGAGCGTGAGCCAGGGCGTGGTGTCGGCGAACTGCTGCACCCACGGGCCGCCGGCGCGCCCGTCGACCATCTGGCTCTGCTCGAAGATCTGGTCCGCGAACTCCCGCGAGAAGAGAATGTGGAGCCACTGCCGCGACGTCTCGTTCATGGCGGCCGCGGCGGCGAACGGCGTGAAGGCGTTCTCCCACGCGTAAGGGTGGAGCGCGAACCACGCGCCGAGCGCGGCCAGGTAGGCGAGCACGAGGCCGACGTGGAGCGCGAGCGTCGAGGCCAGCCGCACCCGGCGCAGGAGCAGGAGGTGGGCCACCAGCGGAAGGGCGAACAGCGGCGCCGACGAGAACTTGCTCGCCATCGCCAGCCCGATCGCGCCGCCGAGCAGGACGTAGAGGGCGAGCGCCGGCCAGGGCACCGCCGCGAGCCGCCGCAGGAGATCGGCGGCGAGAGGGCGCGGCGGTGCGTCCCCCGCCGGCACGGCGACGCCCGCCGTCGCCGGGTCGCGCAGGCGCGTGCCCTGGAGCAGCACGGCGAGCCACATCGCCAGCACGACGGCGAACGCCTGGAGCGGATCGACGATGAAGAAGCGTGCGAGTTGGATCGGCACCACCGCGACGGCGAGAAACGCCGCGGCGAGGAGCCCGACCGCGGGCCGGTAGAGGCGGGCGCCGATCGAGTAGACCAGCGCCACCGTCAGGGTCGACGCCAGCGCCGAGAGGAAGCGTCCGACCAACGCCACGTCGTCGAAGTTGGGTGCGACCGGGACCAGCATGCGGTCGCGGATCCACGGCAAGGCGAGGGCGATCGCCAACGCCCCCGCGCCGGCCGCGAGCGCCGCCCACCGCGAACGCGCCAGCAGGCGCCGACCGGCGTCGAACCCGATCCAGACGGCGAGGACGACGAGCAGCCCGAGCGGGATCGCGCCGCCGCCGTGGACGATCTCGCGGAAGGCGGGCACCGCCGAATCGTCGGCGGGCGCCAGCCGCTCCACGTCCTCCGCCCCGCTCCACCCCTGCTGCAGCCACAAGTACGCCTTGTAGGCGAAGAGCGTCGAGTAGTAGCCGGCGTGTCCCCAGGTGTGGATGGTCGGGCGGTAGTCGCCCCGCACCATCATGTCGTAGGTCTGCGAGACCACCGCCCGCTCGTCGGGATGCGGCCAGGCGTGGTCGTTCCAGTCGAGCCGGTAGAAGCGGAGCGCGCCCGCGACGACCAGGATCCCGAGCAGGAGGAGCCGGGACATCGTTGCTCGACGCGAGTTCATCCAGCCGCTGCCGCCTTTGGGGGAACCGGATCTCCGGGCGCCCGGATGATACTCAAGCGCGGCGCCCGGCGTGTCGTCGGACGCCTACCGCACGGGTGCGCTCTCGGCCCGGACTCGAGCGCGCTCCCGGGAGCGGTTCCAGGCACCGCCCGTTCTCCGACCCAGTCGCTCTGGAGTATGGTGCGGTGCGTGCTCGCCCCGCGCCGCCGCTCGCCGCGCTGCCTGCTCGCCCTCATCGCGGCGGCCTGCCTCGCAGGTTGTGACGCGCGGAATCCCGCCCAGATTTCCCGCGAGCGCCACCCCGAGTACTACGACGGCGTCACCGAGGCGGTGGCGGTGTCCCGACGACCCGCGCCGGCCCCGAAGGAGCCCCTCCCGGCGCCCGACTTCTCGGAGCTGCCCGGCGAGACCGTGGTGGTCGAGCAGGTCCTGGCCCCGGTGCCGGCAGCCCGGCACGACCTCGCGGCCGCCCGCGGCGCCGGAGCGCTCCAGATCGACGTCAACGACCCGTCGTTCACCACCCGCCTCGATGCGCTCTTCGACGGCGACACCTCGACGCTCTCGCGCAGCGAGGACGTGAACCCACTGATCCTGGTGCTCCGCTTCGAGACCCCGATCTCGCTCGCCGCGGTCCGCGTGTTCCCGTCGTACTCGACCTACGACTGGGCGGTGCGCCCTCACCCCGACCAGCCACGGTACCTGGTGCGCGGCGCAGCCGAGGAAGAGTGGTCGCGCATCGATCTGCCGCGGCCGATCGAGACCACCGAGGTGCGCCTCGAGCTGCGCCGCCTGGTGCGCGACAACTACGTTCACATCAACGAGGTCGAGCTGCTCCCGGCGGAGCGAGAGCGTCCGGAGTGAGGTTCCCACCGGCCGTCCCGAGAGCGCCTGGCTCCTCCGCCCGCGGTCCCTGCCCCAGGCTCGCCGTGCATGCTCCGTAGCGTCCTTCTCGTCCCGCCAGCGGGGCGCGCCGCCCGGCTGGCGGCCTCGCTCGCGCCGGCGATCGGGTGGCTGGCCGCCCTCGCCGCCGCCCTCCTGGTGAGGCGCGGCGCGAGCGCGTGGGCGTGGGGCTCGTGCCTCGCCCTCTCGGCGCTCGCCGGGCTCTGCCGCTGGGCGGGTGAGCCGCAGGGTGCGATCCCGACCGGCGCCCTCTCACCCCGCGCATCGCGGTCAGCGCTCGCCGCGGTGGTGCTCCTGCTCGGCGCCCTTCTCGGGCTGCGCCTGGCCGCGCTCGATCGCGTGCCGCACGTCGTCAGCGACGGCGAAGCGCGGCTCGCGCTGGTCGCGCGCGACGCTGCCCGCGCGGCGAGCGGTCCCGCCGACCTCCTGGCGCGCGTGCCGTCGCTCTCGACCGCTGCGCCCGCTCTCGCCGTCCGCTGGGGAAGCGAGCCGCTCGCGGCGGCGCGCGGCGTGAGCGCCGCGCTCGCAGTGGCGGCGGCGCTCGCGCTCTTCGCGCTGCTGCGCGCGGTCCGCGGCACGGCGGCAGGCCTCCTCGGCGTGGGTCTTCTGCTCGGCTCGCCCCGCTTCCTGCTCGAGACCCAGTGGGGCGCGAGCGAGGGCCTGCTCGCCTTCCTCGCGGCGGCGACGGTGCTGCTCGCCGTCCGCGCCGCGCGCACCGACTCGATCGCTGCCGCGGCGCTCGCCGGTGTGGTCGGCGCGCTCGCGCTCGCGGCGCCGCGTCCCGCGGCGGCGGTCCTTCTCCTGGGGCCGATCGTCGGCGCCCTCGAGCTCTACCGGGCGAGCGACCTGCGGCGAACGCTGCGTGCAGCCGCGGGATGGGCGGGGGGCGTCGCCGCCGGCGCGGCAGCGCTTCTCGTCCCGGGGGCGCCGTGGCTCCCGGCCGCCGGCCCGGGTGGCCTCACCGTCGTCCAGCGCGCCGCGCTCCTGGTCGAGTGGCTGCGCGCAGACGGCTCTCTCGTCGGCGGGATCCTGGTGGCGTTGGTGCCGCTCGCCGCCGCCACCTGCCTCGCCGCCGCCTGGCGGCGCTCGGGCGCGGCGCTCGTCGTCTGGCTGCTGTGGGCGGCGGCGCTCGCTGTCGCCGCCGGGCGGCGAGGCGCGGCCCTCGAGATCCTCCTCGCCGCCGCCGCCGCCGGCCCGCTCGCGCTGCTTTGCGTGCGCACCGTGCGGCTGCTCGCTCCTCGCGCCAACCGCCCGTTGCTCGCGACCGCGCTGCTGGTCGCGCTCACGGCGGTTGCGCTTCACGGCCTGCGCGGCACCGCCCGCGAGATCGAGCGTGCGCAGGGAACCGCCGCGGGCAAGGTCTCGGAGGTCGCACGCTTCCTCGCCGGCGTCGAGTCGGTCGAGGAGGCCTGGCTGCTCGAGCCGGAGATCGATCCGCAAGCGCCGCAGCTCGCGGTGCTGGCTCGCCCGGCGCTGCGCGGCTGGCCCGGCGACGCGGCCGAGCTCTGCGCCGGCGACCGCCCGCGGCTGCTGGTCGATCCGGCGCCCGAGAGCGAGCTCCTCGAGAGCGTCGCGGCCGCCGCCGGGACGAGCACGGTCATCTACGGGCAGGGACGCCAGCGCTTCCGCGCCCTGGTGCTCGGAGCGCCCCTCGCGCCGCCGCCCGCTCCCGAGGAGCCGGCCGAGGCGATGGTCGCCGAGGCGGCTGCACCCGACACCGCTCCCCTCGACGCGGGGCGAATGATCGCCTCGACCCACCGCGCCGGCGACGACGCCGAGGCGGCCAGGGCCCTCGACGGCGACCTCTCGACGCGGTGGACGAGCGGCGGCCCGCAGCGCGGCGACGAGTGGTTCCAGGTCGACCTCCACGCGCCGGAGCGCGTGGTCGAGGTCTGGGTCGACACCACCGCCACGCCGCGGGATCACCCCCGCCGCCTCGAGCTCCTGGTCTCGACCGATGGCGCGCGGTTCGAGCCGGCGGGAGCGACCGAGGACTCCGGGCCACGCCAGCGCTTCCCGCTCGAGCCGCCGCGCCCGCTGCGCGCGCTGCGGCTGCTCCAGACCGGTGCGGGACCGCAGGCCTGGTCCCTGCACGAGCTGGTGCTGGTCGCCGCCGCCGATCCCGGCGCCGCCGACTGGGGAGTGATCGACCGCCGCGATCTCGTCGCCTCGTCCTTTCGCGGCGAGGGGAGCGGCACGCCCGCGGCGGCCATCGACGGCGACCCCCAGACCCGCTGGGACAGCGGCGCCCGCCAGGCGGGCGGCGAGTGGTTCCAGATCGCGCTCGCGGAGCCCACGCTGGTCTCCGGTGTGCGGCTCGACATGACGCATGCCGGGAACGACTTCCCCCGCGGGCTGCGCGTCCTCCTCTCCGCCGACGGCGAGACCTTCGGCGCGGTGGCCGAGCTGCCCGGCCGCGCTCCCGCGATGTACGTGCCGATCCACCCGCCGGCGACGGCGCGCTGGGTGCGCCTCGAGCAGACCGGCGAGGACTCGTTCTACTGGTGGTCGATCCACGAGGTCGAGCTCTTCGGCCGTGCGCCGGGCAGGATCGAGCGCCGCTCGGACGCCGATGACCCGGACCGGTTCGCGCTGCCCTGGGATCGCGGCGGCCAGCCGCCGCGCCGGCTCGAGACGCTCGCCGACCTGCCGTGCCGGCTCTCCTCCAGCGGGGCGCTCGGGCTGCGCGCCGAGGCCAGCGATCCCGCCGCGCTCGGCCACCGTCTCGATCCTTCGACGCTCGCGCTGTCGTCGTGGCGGAGCGCCGACCGCGCGCTCGGCAACGCGATCGACGGCAACCCGGCGACGCGCTGGGATTCGGGTGGGCCGCAGCAGGGGGGCGAGTGGGTGGAGATCGACCTCGGCTGGCCCGCGACGCTGTCGAAGGTGGTGCTCGACACCCGCGGCTCACCGGGCGATCACCCTCGGCGGCTGCAGGTGTCGGCCTCGATCGACGGGGCGCTGTTCGAGCCGGTCGCGCTGACCGGCGCCGCCGAGCAGCGACTCGAGATCACGCTCACGCCGGCGGTGCGCTGCCGGGCGCTGCGGCTCGAGCAGCTCGGAGCGGATCCCGGCCGCTTCTGGTCGATCCACGAGCTGGAGCTCTACGGCGTCTACGACGCCGGCGCTCCCGCGGCGCGCGGCGCGGCGCCGGGGCGCCGGCACCTGCCCCTCTTCGCCGCCGCCGCCCTGCTCCTCGCCGGCGTGGTGTGGGCGCTCGGCGCGCACGCCGGCGCGGTCGCCGCCCCGTCCGCGGTGCTGCGGCGATCGGCGTCGTCGGCGCGGCGGTGGATCGAGACCGAGCGGCGAACGGGACTGGGAGTCGCCGCCGCGATCGCGCTCGCGGGCGTCGTCGCGGCGCTCCTCGTCCTCGACGTTCGCGGGTGGCCGGCGTTCGTGGCCTGGCTGCTCGCCATCGCGGCCGGGATCGGAGCGGCCGCGCTCGGCCGGGAGCGGCGCGGGCGGCTCCTCTCGGGCTGGGAGTGGCTCCTGGTCGTGCTCCTCGCCGCCGTGGCGGCGTTCTTCCGGCTGCACCGTCTCGACGAGCAGCCGGCCGGGCTGTGGATCGACGAGCTGCGCAACGCCTCGCACGCGATCGCGCTCGCCGCGGGCGACCGCTTCGACCCGTTCGGAGCGACGCCGCTGGTCTACGCCGACTGGGTCAAGACGTCGAACCTCTATCTCTACTTCACATGGTGCGTGCTCTGGCTGGGCGGGGTCACCAAGCTGGCGGTGAAGCTGGTCTCGATCGTCCCGGGAGTCGCCGCCGTGCCGTGGACGTACCTGCACGGCCGGCGGTTCCTGCCGTGGCCGGCGGCCGCGGTGGCGGCGGGCGGGCTCGCCCTGTCCCTGTGGCAGGTCACGCTGTCGCGCTGGGGTTGGGACGAGGTCCTGGTCACCGCGCTCGTGGTGGTCGGCTTCGCCTGGCTATGGGACGCGCTGACCCATCGCGACCGCTTCTCGTTCGCGCTGTCGGGAGGTGTGCTCGGGCTCGCGCTCTACGGCTATATCGCCGCGCGCCTCGCGATCGCCGCCGCCCTGTTCGCGATCGTCGCCGACGCCGCCCTCCGTCGCGACCGCCGGTGGGCGCGCTCGCTCGCGTGGTTCGGGTTCGGCGGCTGCCTGGTGGCGCTCCCGCTCGCGCTCTACTGGCTCTCCGATCCCGGCTCCTTCATGGTGCGGGTCAACGAGCTCTCGATCCTCGACCAGGTGCTGGACGGCGACTTCGAGGTCCTGATCCAGAGCGTGCGTGCGCACCTGCTCATGTTCCACGTCCGCGGCGACGCCAACGCCCGGCACAACCTGCCGGGCGAGCCGATGCTCGATCCGTGGATCGGGGCGCTCTTCCTGGTGGGGCTCCTGGCATCGATCGCGCGGATCCGCCGTCCCGAGTCGCTGCTGCTCCTGCCGTGGATCGCGTTCGGGCTCCTGGGCGGCATCCTGTCGGGGCTCCAGGAGGCGCCCCAGGGCTACCGCACCGGCATCATCGCGCCCGCCTGCTACCTGCTCGCCGGGATCGGCCTGCGCACCGCCCTCGAGCTCCTCTGCCTCGACCGCCGGCGGTGGGGCCTCCTTTTGAGCGCGCCCGCCGTCGCCGTGCTCCTCGCCGCCTCGGGCGCGTGGACCTATCGCCGCTACTTCGAGGCTCGCGCGGAGAGCGCCGCGTGCTGGGGATCGATGTACGAGGCGGCCCACGCGGCGCTGATCGCGCGCGCGAGCGACGCGCTCACCCGCGACGGCGCCACCGTCTACCTCGATCCCGCGCTCGCCTCGGGGCCGCTCCGGTTCGAGATCGACGAGATCCTGCTGCGCCGCGAGCCACGCCCGGCGATCGAGTGGCGGGCCGCGGGGAGCCTGGCGCCGGACGACCTCGAGCGCGCGATCTTCTTCACCACCCCGCTCGGGCGTGGCGGGCTCGCCGAACCGGTCCTGGCGCTGCCCCATCAGGTGCACGTCAACCGCTTCGGCGAGGAGCTGTTCACGACCGTGAGCGCGGCCCCCGCCCTGCTCGACACCGCGCTGGCCGAGACCGAGGGTTGAGCCAGGTGGGATCGAGTGAGAGGCCCGCGCGCGCGTCACTGGTCGGACCAGTCGCCCCACAGCTCCAGGTCGTGAACCGACCAGTAGAACTGCTCCTCGCGTCCGGTCTGCTCGATCCGCAGCCAGCGCGCGCGCACCGGGGGATCCAGCGCGACGTGCATCCGCGTGGTGCCGCGCACGACGATGCCGGCCGGCTCGAAGATCTCGCCGTCACGGGAGTGCAGGACCGACAGGCCGCGCGGGTAGTCGTTCGGCGAGCCCGTGGTGTCGAGCCACACGTCGGCCACGAGCCCCTCGCTCGAGAGCTCCACCTGCAGCCACTCGCCCCCCTGCTGCGGCCGGCCCGAGTCCCAGCGCGTGCGCGGGTCGCCGTCCACGGCGTTCGGCAGCTGCTGCGCCATCTCGACGCGAAAGCCCTCGAGGCGCGCCGCCGAGAGATCGGCGCGCGCGAAGCGCGCCTGGCCATCTCCGAAGCGTGCGAACACCGCGACCTCGTAGACCGACCACGGGTGGTCCGGGTCGCTCCCGGTCTGCGTCAGGCGGATCCAGCGGCCCACCGCGGGAGCGGCCAGGGCGGCGCGCGTCTCGGGCCCGAGCACGACCTCGGCGCTGGCGGCCGCGAAGGCCCGGCCGTCGGCGGAGGTCTCGACGGTGAGACCGCGGGGGTGAGCGGTGGGGAGCCGCTGCGAGTCGAGCCGCACCTCGGTGACCACCGCGAGCGCCGGGAGCTCGACCAGGAGCCACTCTCCTCCCTGCTGCGGGCCTGCCGTGCTCCATGCCGTCCTGCGGTCGCCGTCCGCGGCGAGCGCGAGCCGCTCGACCCGCTCGGAGGCCGCTGCCAGGAGCGCGCGGTCACGTCCGGCGGCGAGCGGGCTGCCCGCCGCGTCCACCGACTCGGCGGGCCAGGCGGTGAGCAGAGCGGCGGGTCGCGCGGCGGCGACGGCCTCGGCCGGTGGATGCCAGAACAGAGGCCCCATGCCGCCGTCGGGCTCGTCGTGCCGCTCCTCGCGGCCGCCCGGCCAACGGGCTCGTAGCGTGGAGAGGAGATCTCGGTGGAACGGCTCGTAGAGCACCCACACCCTCGCCTCCCCGACGCACTGGAGCAGGTGCTCCTCGATCTCGCCCGGAGGTACCGTCACCAGGTCGCGGCCGGCGGCGAGGAAGCGGATGTGCTCCTCCTCGAACGACCTCGGGCCCCGCACCATGCAGAAGCCGGTCTCGGCAGGCGCCGCAGACACCAGACGTCCCAGCCAATCGGCCGGCTCGACCCAGTGGCGCATGCGCTCGGCGTAGCGGATCCAGTTCATCGCACCGGCGACGACAAGGAGGGCGGCGAGGCCCGCGGCGATCCAGCAACCGCCGCGCCGCTCGCCGGCCAGGGCCGCACCGGCGGCCTGCGCCGTACGGTCCAGGCCGAAGGCGGTCAGGAGAGCAGCGGCCGGCAAGAGCACCACCAGCCGTGGCCAGAACGGCGCCTCGAGCGTAAGCATCGACCCCACGACGAGGACCACCGCCAGCCAGAGGCCGACCAGCGCCGGTCCCGCGCTGCGCGGCCGGCCGGCGGCCCAGCCTGCGCCCAGCACCAGCATGGGCGCCAGGAGGCCGCTCATCGCGGGCCACGGCAGCGGAGCCTGAAACGCGCCCGTCCGAGTGAAGTTGAACATCAGGAGCGAGCGCCAGGTCTGCTCGAAGAGGACCGCCGCCGAAGTGTCCACGCCGTAGCCACGCTTCAGGTGCTCCATGCTCTCCGCGGTGAAGACGAAGACGCCGCCGCGTCCGAGCACAACCTCGGAGTGCTGGGCGAAGAAGACGAGCTGCGGGCCGAGGATGACGAGCGCCCCCAGCGCGACCAGCGCGAACCCTCCGATGCGCGCCAGCGCGAACCGGCGATGGAACACCACCAGGTACAGGATCCACGAAGCGACGACGAGCGGGGCGATGCGGCCCGAGAAGTACATCAGACAGCCGACCCCGAGCGACATGCCTCCGGCGAGGAAGGCGGCGTCCCTGCCGGTGCGCAGGCCCCGGGCCACGCCGTAGAGGCCGAGGACGAGCCACGGCAGAGGATCGATGTAGCCTGGGATGCGACCGAAGTGGATGTCGACGTACCCAACGGCACCGACCGCCGCGGCGAGGAGACCGACGCGCCGGCTGTGGATCGTCGCGCCGATGCCGTACGTGGACACCACCGCCACGGTGCCGCCG
>DATKDQ010000027.1:0-5552 GCA_035544635.1 Thermoanaerobaculia bacterium | reverse complement strand
CCGCGCCCGCTCTCGCCGCCAATCACGTCGTCAACGTGATCGACAGCGCCTTCTCGCCCGCCGAGGTGACCATCGAGGTCGGAGACACCGTGACCTTCCAGAAGGGAAACACGGCGCTCCCGCACAATGTCCGCTCCGACGGCTACTCCGGTTCCTGCACCTTCGGCTCCACGTGCTTTCGGTGTGCGTCGGGTGGGTGCGACGGACAGGGTGGCAACGGCACTCCCGTCGCGAGCAGCTTCTCCTTCACTCTCGATGTCTTCTCTGCGCCCGGCACGTTCGGGTACTTCTGCGAGGTGCACGGAGCCGCCGGCAGCTTCGGCATGGCGGGGCGGATCATCGTCGAGCAGACCGCGCCTCCTCCTCCGCCGCCGCCTCCTCCGCCGCCCCCGCCACCCCCGGCCGACGCCCCCGGCCAGATCCGCTTCACCAGCGCCAACTACAGCCGCAACGAGAGCGTGGGGAGCGCGGTCATCCAGGTCGAGCGCACGGGCGGCGACGACGGGGCGGTCGGCGTGAGCTACGCGACGAGCGATGGAACCGCCACCGCGGGGCAGGACTACACCGCCGCCAGCGGCATGCTCGCCTGGGCGGACGGCGAGGTCGGCGTCAAGACCTTCGACGTGCCGATCATCGACGACACCATCGCCGAGCCGAACGAGACCGTCGTGCTCACCCTGTCGAATCCCACCGGAGGAGCGACGCTCGGCAACCCGTCGGTGGCCACGCTGACGATCGTCGACGACGATGGCGCCGTGACTGCGGGTCAGCTCGCGTTCACCAGCGACAGCTTCAGCGTCGGCGAAGCCATGGCGCACGCGCTGGTCACGGTCGGGCGCACCGGAGGCGCCCAGGGCGCGGTCTCGGTCGGGTACGACACCATGGACGGCTCCGCCAGGGCGGGCCAGGACTACACCGCGGTGAGCGGCTCGCTCCACTGGGCCGCCGGCGACGCCGCCGACCAGACGATCGAGATCCCGATCCTCGACGACACCGACTTCGAGGGCGACGAGACGTTCGCGGTCGTCCTCAGCCAGCCCACGGGAGGGGCGACGCTGGGCGTGCCGTCGTCGGCGACGGTCACGATCCACGACAACGAGGCGGTGCCCGCCTGCGAGGATGGCGACTTCACGGTGTGCCTGCTCGACCGCTTTCTGGTCCGCATCCATTTCGCCACCCAGGGCGGAGACTCGGGCGACGCGCGCGCCACCAAGCTCACCGACTCCTCGACGGCGTTCGAGTTCTTCGAGCCGGGCAACGTCGAGATCGTGGTGAAGATGCGGGACGCCTGCGCGCTGCCGGCGGAACACCCGCTGCGGAACTTCTGGGTCTTCATCGCCGGCCTGACCAACGTCCGGGTGGAGCTCACGCTGGTCGACACCGCGGCCGGAACGACACGGCGCTTCCACAACGCGCTCAACCAGCCGTTCTTCACCGCCGCACCCGACTCGCCCGACGGCAAGCAGAACCCGCCGGGAGCTATCCAGGCCACGCAGGTGCCGCTGGGCGCGTTTCCGACCTGCGACGTGTAGGCGGCCACGTCGCGATCGCCCCCTCTCTCTTCGCGGCCGGTCCAGGCGCCGGCGACCGATAGACGACGGATAGAGTCGTGCCCGCGAACCGGCTCGTGGCTGCTTCGGGCGAGGGCCAGGCTTGGCCCCCACGCAGGCGCACGCACCAGGCGCATTGCCGCCGACGACGCGAAGTGCTACGCTACTCTGCATCCGGGCGCCGCGAGTCCTCAGCCCGCCATCCACGACAATACCCGGTCCACGGATCGCTCTGGCGACCTCGCCATGTCCACACCCATGCTCACCGCACCCCCCACCCATTCGCCGTCGCCGCGCCTGGTGCGCCGCGACGACCTGCGCAACATCGCGATCGTCGCGCACGTCGACCACGGCAAGACCACCCTGGTCGACGCGCTGCTCTGGCAGAGCGGCATCTTCCAGGCGCACGAGACGATCCAGGAGCGGGTGATGGACTCGATCGACCTCGAGCGCGAGCGCGGCATCACGATCATGGCCAAGAACACGGCCATCGAGTACCGCGGCACCCGCATCAACATCGTCGACACCCCCGGCCACGTCGACTTCGGCGGCGAGGTCGAGCGCACCATGAAGCTGGTCGACGGCATCCTGCTCCTGGTCGACGCCAGCGAGGGACCGCTGCCGCAGACCCGCTTCGTGCTGCGCAAGGCGATGGAGGCCGGCCTGGTGCCGGTGGTGGTGATCAACAAGATCGACCGCTCCGACGCGCGCCCGGGCGAGGTTCTGAACGAGATCTACGACCTGTTCATCGACCTCGGCGCCCACGACGCGCAGCTCGACTTCCCGGTGGTCTACTGCAACGCGCGCGCGGGCCGCTGCCGGCTCGAGCTCGAAGACGAGGACCAGCCGCTATCGCTCTTGATGGACCAGATCCTGACCACGGTGCCGGCGCCGGCGTACGACCCCGAGCTGCCGCTCCAGCTTCTGATCACGACCCTCGGCTGGGACGACTACGTGGGGCGGCTGGTCATCGGTCGCGTCCAGAACGGCACCATCGCCAAGGGCCAGCAGGTGGTCCTGTGCCGGCTCGACGGCGCCATCGTCCCGACCAAGGTGTCGCGGCTCTACTCGCACCGTGGCCTCGACCGGATCGAGATCGCCGAGGCCGGAGCCGGAGAGATCGTCGTCCTGGCGGGGATCGGCGAGGTGTCGATCGGCGAGACCATCGCCGCGGTCGAGAGCCCGCTGGCGCTGCCCCCGATCACCGTCGAGGAGCCCACGATCTCGATGCGGTTCTCGGTCAACGACTCTCCGTTCGCCGGCCGCGACGGACGCTTCGTCACCTCGCGCAAGCTGCGCGAGCGGCTCGAGCGCGAGGCGCTCCACAACGTCGCGATCCGGGTCGCCGAGACCGAGGGGCCCGACGCGTTCGAGGTCGCCGGCCGCGGCGAGCTCCAGCTCTCGATCCTGATCGAGACCATGCGCCGCGAGGGCTACGAGCTCGGTGTCGGCAAGCCCGAGGTCATGACCAAGACGATCGACGGCGTCGTGTGTGAGCCGATGGAGCTCCTCCTGGTCGACGTTCCCGAGGAGTACGTCGGTCCGGTGACGCGACTGCTCGGTCCGCGCCGCGGTCGCATGCTCGAGATGGTTCACCAGGGCTCGGGACGCGTGCGCCTCGAGTTCCGCATCCCGTCGCGCGGGCTCATCGGAATGCGGTCGCGTCTGCTCGAGGAGACCCGCGGCACCGCGACGCTGCATCACGATCTCGCCGGCTGGGACCCCTGGCTCGGCGACATCCCGCACCGCACCACCGGGGCGCTGGTCGCCGACCGCCCCGGGCGCGTGACCGCCTACGCCTGCGAGCACCTGCAGTCGCGCGGAGAGCTCTTCTGCCCGCCCGGCACCGAGGTCTACGAGGGCATGATCGTCGGCGAGCACTCGCGCCCCGACGACCTCGACGTCAACATCACCCGGGAGAAGAAGCTCACCAACATGCGTGCGTCCACCGCCGAGGACTTCGTGAAGCTCGGCGCCACGCGCAAGATGAGCCTCGAAGACGCCATCGAGTTCATCGACGTCGACGAGATCGTCGAGGTCACGCCCGGCTCGTTCCGGCTGCGCAAGCGCGTGCTGCGCGCCAACCAGCGTTGACGGCCGGCGACCACGTTCAGGCCGCAGGGACGGAGCTCGCCTCCGCCCTACTCGGCAGAGCATCGATTCCCACCATGGGAGCAGGCGAGCTGCTCTCCTACCAAGAACCATTCCATCGATCAGGAGACTCCTATTAGTACAATCATGCACACCCGCGCCGCGCGCGCGCGAGCAGGTTCGCCCCCACCGGTCCGCCGGATGACCTCTTCCGACCTTCAACCCGCGGTCCTCGCGCCTCCACCCGCTCGTCCCACCCTAGCGTCCCGTGTCCCGCCCGGCGGCACCCAGGATCCCGCCGAGATCCTCTCCCTCTTCCTCCAGTGGCTCGAGGACGTCGGCTTCGAGCCCTATCCGGCGCAGGAGGAGGCGCTGCTCGCCCTGATCGAGGGCCAGCACGTCATCCTCTCCACGCCGACCGGCTCCGGCAAGTCGCTGGTCGCGCTCGGCCTGCACTTCAAAGCGCTGTGCGAAGGACGCCGCTGCTACTACACCTCGCCGGTGAAGGCGCTGGCGAGCGAGAAGTTCTTCTCCCTGTGCGAGGACCTCGGCGCCGAGAACGTCGGCATGCAGACCGGCGACGCCTCGATCAACTCCAAGGCGCCGATCATCTGCTGCACCGCCGAAGTGCTCTCGAACCTGGCGCTGCGCCTGGGCGATCGCGTCGACGCCCCGTACGTGGTGATGGACGAGTTCCACTACTACGCGGACCCCGAGCGCGGCGTGGCGTGGCAGGTGCCGCTGATCACGCTGGCGCGCACGCAGTTCCTGTTGATGTCGGCCACCCTGGGCGACATGCGCGACATCGAGGCCCACCTCCGGCGCCAGACCCAGCGCGAATCGGTGACGATCTCCTCCGACCAGCGCCCGGTACCGCTCTACTACGAGTACCGTGAGACCCCGCTCCACGAAACGGTCGACGACCTGATCCAGCAGGGCCGCACGCCCGCCTACATCGTCTGCTTCACGCAGCGCGAGGCGGCGGAGCTGGCGCAGAGCCTGACCAGCGTCGCGCTCTCCACGCGCGAGCAGCGCGCGGCGATCCGCGAGCACATCGGCGACTTCCACTTCGACACCCCCTACGGCAAGACGGTGCGGCGGATGCTCGACCACGGCGTCGGCATCCATCACGCCGGGCTCCTGCCCAAGTACCGGCTCCTGGTCGAGCAGCTCTCGCAGCGCGGGCTCTTGAAGGTGATCTGCGGCACCGACACGCTCGGAGTCGGCGTCAACATCCCGATCCGAACCGTGGTCTTCACCCGGCTCTGCAAGTTCGACGGCACCGAGACGGTCATCCTCAAGGTGCGCGACTTCAAGCAGATCGCCGGGCGCGCCGGACGCAAGGGGTTCGACGACAAGGGGTGGGTGGTCTGCCAGGCCCCCGAGCACGTGATCGAGAACAAGCGGCGCGAGCGCCGGGCCAAGGGAGGCAAGCGAAGCAAGGTGCACCGCAAGGCGCCGCCGCGCGACCGCTTCATCCCGTGGGACCAGAAGACGTTCGAGAGCCTGGTCCGGCGTCCTCCCGAGACGCTCAGGTCGCAGTTTCGGATGTCGAACTCGATGGTGCTGTCGCTGCTCCAGCAGGACGCCGAGCGCGACGACCCCGACCGCCCCAATTTCTCCTCGCTGCGCGAGGTGATCGAGCGCTCCCACGAGACCCCGGCACGCAAGCGCGAGCTGCTCGCCACCGCGGCGGCGCACGTGCGCTCGCTCTACCGCACCGGCGTGCTCGGGATGACCAAGGACGCCAAGACCGAGTACCGCTGGATCGTCGTCAACGAGGACCTGCAGTTCAACTTCTCGCTCCACCAGCAGCTCTCGCTCTTCCTGGTGGAGACGATCGAGCGGCTCGACCCCGTCGCCCCCGACTACTCGCTCGACGTGCTCACGCTCGCCGAGTCGGTGCTCGAG
>DATKDQ010000026.1:0-3432 GCA_035544635.1 Thermoanaerobaculia bacterium | reverse complement strand
GCTGGTCGGTGACCCCGCCCAGAGCGGAGACCACGACCGCCACCTCGCTCTCCTCGAGCGCGTCTCGCACCAGGCCGCCGGCCGTCGCGATGCGGTCGTAGTCGCGGACCGAGCTGCCGCCGAACTTCATCACTCTCATGGCAGCGGTGGGACGGCGGGGTGCGAGAGGAGGCCTCGGCAGGTCTACGGAGCCGGCGATGTTAGCAGACGGTGCGCAGGCGTTTGCGCACGCCGGTCCCCGATCGGCCGCGCGCGCACGCCTCGGTCGGGTGGGACGGTGCCCACGCCATTGGCCCGCACCGCCGCCGCTGGTAGCATCGTTCACCACCCGCGCTCCTGTCGTGCGGGTCGGTCGCGGAGGGGCCATGGCAGATTCCGCGTCCGACGGCACTCAGATCCTTCCGGAGGAGAACCGGCCGCACCACGGCCTGCTACCAGGCGCCCGGCTGGGGCCGTACGAAATCGTCGCTCCGCTCGGCGAGGGCGGCATGGGCCAGGTGTTCCGGGCCCGCGACCAGCGCCTGGGACGCGAGGTGGCGATCAAGGTGGTGTCGCCCGCGCTCGCTCGCGACGCCCAGAGCCTGCGTCGCTTCGAGCGTGAGGCGCGCGCCGCCGCCGCGCTCAACCATCCCAACGTCCTCGTCATCCACGACGTCGGCGCCGGCGCGGCTGCGCCTTATCTGGTGACGGAGCTGCTCGAGGGCGAGTCGCTGCGCCAGATCCTGGCCCGAGAGACCCTGCCGGTCGGACGCGCCCTCGACTTCGCCCGGCAGATCCTCTCCGGCCTGGCGGCCGCTCACGACAAGGGCATCGTCCACCGCGATCTGAAGCCGGCAAACCTGTTCCTGACTCGTGACGGTACGGTCAAGATCCTCGACTTCGGCCTAGCCACCTCCGTCCTGCCCGACCTGGGTGCGGCGGCGAGCCGGGAGCAGACGCTGTCCGAGCTCACCGGGCCGGGAAGGCTCATGGGCACCGTGGGCTACATGGCGCCCGAGCAGGTGCGCGGCGAGCGGCCCGATCCACGGGCGGATCTCTTCGCGTTCGGATGCGTGTTCTACGAGATGGTCACCGGCCGCCGCGCGTTTCGCGGCGCGACTGCGGTGGACACTCTCTCCGCGATCTTGAACCAGGAGCCGGCCCCGGTCGCCACCGCGAACCCTGCGGTCGGCCGAGAGATCGGGATCGTCATCGCTCGCTGCCTCGCGAAGAGACCCGAGGCGCGCTTCCAGGCCGCCCGCGACGTGATCTCTGCTCTCGACCAAGCGGCGCGCGAATCGAGCTCTCCCGCGGTTGGCCCGGCGCTCCGGCGCCAGCCCTGGCGCTCGGGGCGCGCCGCCATCGCGCTGGCGGCCGTTGTCGTTGCCGGGCTGGCCCTGGTGGCGATCCTGGCTCGCGAAGGGTCGAGCACTCCCTCGCCCGACACCTGGGAGCAGATCACCTTCTTTGCCGACTCCGCCGTGTCGCCGGCGCTGTCGCCCGATGGCCGCATGCTGACCTTCCTGCGCGGACCGAGCACGTTCTACGGCCCCGCCGAGGTCTACGTGAAGCTCCTTCCCGACGGCGAGCCGGTGGCGCTGACTCGGGACGGCCAGCGCAAGATGGACCCCGTCTTCTCTCCGGACGCGAGCAGGATCGCCTACACGCAGCGCGACGCCGCGGGCGCCTGGGACACCTGGGTGGTCCCGGTGCTGGGAGGGACGCCGCGACCCTGGCTCCTGAACGCGTCGGGGCTCACCTGGATCGCGCCGGGGCGGATCCTGTTCTCCGAGATCGAGAGCGGGATCCACATGGGCCTGGTCGCCGCCGCCGAGAGCCGGGCCGACGCGCGCGAGATCTACTTCCCGCCGCACCCCCGCGGCATGGCGCATCGCTCCTCCCTTTCGCCCGACGGCGAGTGGCTGCTGGCGGTCGAGATGGATACCGGTGAGTGGCTTCGCTGCCGGCTCCTGCCGTTCGACGGACGGGATCCGGGGCGCCCGGTGGGGCCGGATGGGCAGTGCACCGACGCCGAGTGGTCGCCCGACGGCCGGTGGATGTACCTGGTGTCGAACGCCAGCGGTCGCTTCCAGCTCTGGCGGCAGCGTCTTCCGCAGGGCGAGCCCGCGCTGGTCACGCCGGGCCCGCTCGAGGTCGAGGGTCTGGCCATCACCCCCGACGGGCGGTTCGCCGTGACCTCGGTCGGCGCTCGCCTGAGCACCGTCTTCGTCGTCGACGGCGGGCGCGAGCGAGCGATCGGCGGCGAGGGTTTCGCGTTCCTCGACGCCAGTAGCCACTTCGGGTACTCGCGTCCGTTCTCGCCGGACGGAGGCCGCCTCTTCTACCAGCGGCGTCTGGAGGCGTCGCGGATGACGCCCAGCGGCGGCGAATACACCGGCGAGCTCTGGTCGGTGGACCTGGCGACCGACCTGCGAGAGCCGGTGCTGCCGGGTGTCGAGGTCGCGGGCTACGACGCGAGCCCGGACGGTACTCACCTGGTGGCCGCGGCGATCGCGGACGACGGCAGCCGCGAGACCTGGCTGGTGCCCCTCGATCGGCGAGGTTCGCCGCGGCGCCTCGAGCTGGGGCAGGCCTACAGCCCCTGGTTCGGGCCGCGGGGTGAGGTGTTCGTGCGCCGCCGGGAGGGGGGCGACGAGGATTTCGTGTTCGTCTGGAGCCCCGAGACCAACCAGACGGTGCGGGTTCTCGACGTTCCGGTGCAGGAGCTGGCCGGCGTCTCGCCGGACGGCGAGTGGCTGATGGTCGTCCTGCCGGCAGACGAGGGGAGGGCGTTCGGCCTGCTCGCCGCGCTGCCGCGCCGCGGCGGCGAGCCCCGTCCGATCTGCGCCAACTGCTATGTCGGTTGGGCGCCCGGAGGACGCCACGCGTTCGTCTTCCACTATGCCGCCGACCATCGCGGCATGGAGGACATCCGCACCGTCCTCATCGCGTTGCCCGAGGGCGAGAGCCTCCCGGCATTCCCCGAGGGCGGCGTCGAGCGCCACCAGGATCTGTTGTCGCTTCCGGGTGTGGTGTGGACCAAGGACGGCCGCGTCTTCCCTGGGCCGCGACCGGACCTCCACGCCTACGCCCGCGAGAGTGTGCAGCGGAACCTCTTTCGGATCCCGCTTCCGCGCAGTTAGGAGCCGCACATAGGTCGTCCGAGGTCCCGGGCGGCGGCCCGGTACAATGGGCACGGGCCTTCCGGACGGGCGGGGCCGTTTCGCACGCATGATTCGTCAGGACTGGACCGCACACCGCGCCGACGAGCGCCACGTCGAGAGGATGCCGCAGGGCGGCGACTTCACGCTGGCGCTCGCCTACGCCAACACCTACCACGTCGGGATGTCGAGCCTCGGCTTCCAGCGGGTGTGGGAGCTCGTGCACCGCCGGCCGGGCTGGACCTGCGAGCGCTTCTTCGCCGACGGGGAGGGCCATCCGGTCTCGGTCGAG
>DATKDQ010000025.1:0-3074 GCA_035544635.1 Thermoanaerobaculia bacterium | reverse complement strand
TGCCACTCTGCGCTTCACCGACG
The DNA here is from genome assembly GCA_035544635.1 of Thermoanaerobaculia bacterium. Taxonomy (GTDB): domain Bacteria; phylum Acidobacteriota; class Thermoanaerobaculia; order Multivoradales; family Multivoraceae; genus DATAFT01. The sequence continues at coordinate 3,051 of DATKDQ010000025.1, read as the reverse complement.
TCACCGCGACCAGCGGGCTCGATGCCGGCGCCTACAACATGGGGGTCGCGACCGGCGACTACGACAACGACGGCTCGATCGACCTCTACCTGACGAACCTGGGACCCAACCAGCTCTGGCGCAACAACGGCGACGGCACCTTCAGCGATCGCAGCCAAGAGGCCGGCGTCGGTGACCCGCGGTGGAGCGTCGCGGCGAGCTTTCTCGACTACGACCGCGACGGCTGGCTCGACCTCTACGTCGGCAATTACGTCGAGTTCCGTCTGATCACCCACAAGAACTGCTTCTCCCCCACCGGGCTCTCCGACTACTGCGGGCCGGTGGCCTATCCACCCGAGCCGAATCGGCTCTACCGCAACCGCGGTGACGGCACCTTCGAGGACACCACCGCCGCGATGGGCATGGATGGGGTGGCGGGGCCCACCCTGGGAACCATCGCCGTCGACCTCGACGGTGACGGTTGGCAGGACATCTACGTCGCCAACGATCAGACGCCCAACGAGATGTGGCTCAACCAAGAGGGCCGGCGCTTCGTCGACGAGGCCATGCTGGGCGGCTCCGCGGTGGATGCCAACGGCCGACCCCAGGCCAGCATGGGCCTGCTCGCCGAGGACTTCCACGGCGACGGCAGGATCGATCTCTTCGTGACCCACCTGGCCCGGGAGATCAACACCCTGTATCGCAACGAGGGCAATGGGATGTTCGCCGATGTCACGCTCGGCTCCGGCCTCGGGCAACCGAGCTGGGACTACACCGGGTTCGGGACCGCGGTGCTCGACTACGACCTCGACGGCTGGCTCGACATCTACGTCGTCAATGGCGGGGTCAAGCGCATCGAGGCGCAGCTGCGCGCCGGCGACCCCCTGCCCCTGCGCCAGACCAACCAGCTCTTCCGCGGTACCGGGCCCGGGCGCTTCGAGGAAGTACCGGCCGGGCTCCGGGAGAGCGAGGCTCACTCCGAAGTGAGCCGCGGCCTCGCCGCCGGCGACCTCGACAACGACGGCGACATCGACCTCGTCCTGACCAACAACGCCGGCCCCGTCCGGCTGCTCTACAACCGGACCGAGCCGGGCGACCGTTGGATCGGCCTGCGGCTGCTCGAGCGCACCGGCAAGCGGGACGCGCTGGGCGCCGTGGCGGCGCTCCTACGAAAGGGCAAGCCGCCGGCATGGCGGCGAGCCCACACCGACGGCAGCTACGCCGCGGCCAGAGATCCCCGAGTCTTGTTCACGGTTGCGCCCGGGGACGATGTCGAGGGCATCGACGTGCGATGGCCCGACGGCACGAGCGAGCGCTTCCCGGCGCCTGCTCGCGGCGCCTACGTCACCCTGCGGCAGGGAACCGGTCGAGCGGTGTCGCCTTCCGCCGCCGAGCCATGAGCGAAGCGTTCGCCGTGCGGTCTGTTGCGCGGGCGGCAGCGAGGATCGGCGTTTCGGTCCTCCTGCTCGGCGCGGGCTTCCCGATCGCCCTCGCGGCCGAGCGTCCCGACCTCGCCTCCATTCCCGAGCCGGTCCTCGAACACTTCGAGGAGCGGGTGCGGAGCCAGCTCCGCAGCGTGCGCAGCCAGGTGGAGGCGGTGTTCGCCACGCCCGACGCCACCGCCGAGGAGCTGGCCGGTGGGCTCGGGCTGTTGGGGCAGCTCTATCTCCTCTACGACGCGATGTCGGCGAGCGAGGCTTGCCTCCGAGAGGCCCACCGGCTGCGCCCGGAGGACTTCCGCTGGCCCTACTATCTGGCCGTGCTCTACGGCTACGAGGGAAGGCTCGACGACGGCTGGAGGGCGATCGAGGCGGCGCTCGCGATCGAGCCGAACGACCTGACCGCCCTGCTGCGCCGCGGCGACTTCGCGTGGCAGCGGGGGGCCTTCGACGCCGCTTCTGAGAGCTACGAGCGGGCGTTGGCGATCGCCCCGGCAAGCTCGGCGGCCCGCTATGGCCTGGGGCGAGTCCTCGCGAGGCGGGGCGAGTTGGCGGCGGCCATCGCCCTCTTCGAGGAAGCGCTTCCGGGACAGCCGGAGGGCACGGTGATCCACCACGACCTGGGGATGGCCTACCGCCGGCTCGGCGAGCGTGAGAAGGCGCTCGAGCATCTGGAGCGGAACCGGCACGAGCCGATCGTGTTTCCCGATCCTCTGTTCGATCTGATGTTCAAGTACAACGTCAGCCTGGCGACCCAGTTCAAGCGCGGCGTCGAGGCGCTGGACCGTGGCCAGCCGGAGCAAGCCGTCGAGCTGTTTCGCGGCATCCTGGAGGCCAAGCCCGACGATCCCGAGACCCACTACAACCTCGCCATGGCGCTGCTCGACGTCGGACACAAGGTCGAGGCCGAGCACCACCTACGCCGGGCGATCGAGCTCCGTGAGACCTACCGGGATCCCCATTTCAACGTCGGCCGGATGCTGATCGAGCGAGGGGAGTACCAGGAGGCGGAGCTTCACTTTCGCCGGGCGTCCGAGATCGATCCGGAGGACCTGCCGACTCGCCTGCGCTGGGCCGAGCTGCTGGCGCGGCTGAGGCGCGCCCCCGAGGCTCTCGAGCAGGTCGCCCTGGTCCTGCGGCGCGATCCGGGGTTGGTCGAGGCTCACCTGGTCCTGGCCGCGATCCACCTGGAGCTCGAGGACGCGGAGCAGGCCAGAGCCGCGCTCGAGCGAGTGCTCGCGTTCGCCCCCGGGGCGGTGAAGGAACGGAGCGAGGCGCACTTTCAGCTGGCGGTGCTCGAGCCGTCCGGTAGTGGAGCCCGCCTCGAGCACCTGCGCGCCGCCCTCGAGCTCGCCCCCGACCTCGCCGACGCACGATCGCTCCTGGCCGGCGATCTGGCGCGGGAGGGCCGATACGCCGAGGCCGCCGACCAGTTCGAGCTGGTGATCGAGCGCCGCCCCGCGGACCTGCACGCCCACTTCGGGCAGGCCACGGCCCTGATGTTGAGCCAGGAGTACCACGGCGCCGCTCGCTCCCTCGAGCGCGCGGTGGAGAGCGTCCCCGACAGCCTGGCGCTCGAGCATGCGCTGGCGCGTCTGCTCGCGACCTGTCCCGCGGCCGAGGTGCGAGACGG
>DATKDQ010000024.1:0-8264 GCA_035544635.1 Thermoanaerobaculia bacterium | reverse complement strand
GGCGAGCGTCGAACGTAAGGCGTCGGGTGTGGCGATCACGCTGCGTCCGACGGCGAAGAACGAGTTCGTCGCCGAGGCGACCCTCGAGCTGGATGCCAAGCTCGATCGGCTGGTCGCGCTGCGCTACGTCGACCCCGAGGGAAATCGCACCGAGTTCCGGATCTCGGGCTACGAGCCGGGCGTCGCCGAGGGCACCTTCAACTACCCCAGAGACATCACCTGGCGCGACGAGTACTGAGCGAGGCTGCCATGAGTCCGAGTCGACGACCTGGTGCGCTCGGGAGTGGCGCGGGAGCGGTCACGAGCCGCCGCTCCGGCCGCCGGGGCGCCGCGCGCGTGAAGCGACGTCTGCTCGCCTGGCAGGGGTTCCCGCTGGTCGCCCTCTTCGCCGTGGCGCTCGGGCTCGCTCCCGCCGCGTCGTGGGGCGCCGCGCCGTATCGGCGGGGCCAGATCATCGAGATCACGGGGACCGTGGTCGACGCTGCCGGCCGGCCGGTCGAAGGAGTGACAGTCGTTCTCCTCGCCGCGCACGAGGGCTTCGAGCTCCGTCGCTTGAGGCGCGTGGAGAAGGGCTTCGTTCGCGTACCGACCACCACCGATGCCCGGGGCGCCTTCCGCCTGGAGTGGCGCTGGAGCTCCTACTACGACGCCTTCCGCATCCGGGTCGAGGGAGTCTCCGCGGCGGACGCCGCTTCCGGCAGCCGCAAACGGAGCGTGCTCACCGAGATCGACCTCTCGCGCCGCATGCTCGCGGGGAGCCCGGTGGTGGTGGCGCTCGAGATCGGGGGCGCGTCGCCGCCGCGGCGGGACGGATCTCTCGAGGACGCCCGGCCGGGCGCCGGCGACAATCGTGCCGGCAGGCAGAACGCCGGCAGTGTCCCGCGCGGCGTCGACGTCCAGGGCGCTCGCAGTACCGCCGAGCCAGTCGCCGACGCCACGAGTGCCGACACCCACACCGACGACAGCCACAGCGCCGACCAGAGGAGAATCTACGAGGAGATGGGAAAACCGGATAGAGTCGATCGGCTCGAGCTCTCCAAGGATGCGGAAGAAGTGGCCTGGTGGTACTTCGAGCGCGGGAGGTCGTATCACTTCCGCGACGGTCGTCTGGAGCAGGTCGTGGAGTTCGATCCGGTGAAGACCCCTTGACGCACGACCTCTCGCTCGCACGCCAGGAGCAGCAGGAGCTCTCCGACCTGCAGGAGCAGTTCCTCGCGATCGTCGCCGACAAGCTCGAGGCGACCGAGACCGTGTTCCAGCGGTTCCTGGAGTCGGACGTGCCGTTCATCGACGGCGCCTCCAACTACATCGCGCGCAGCGGCGGCAAGCGGGTGCGTCCGGCGCTGCTCCTCCTGGTGTCGCGGATGCTCGGGCACGACGGCGAGGAGGAGGTCACCTACGCCGCGGTGATCGAGCTCATCCATACCGCCAGCCTGATTCACGACGACATCATCGATCACGCGACGCTGCGGCGCGGCTCGCCCACGGTCAACCGGCTGTGGGGGAACAGCCGGCCCGTGCTGCTCGGCGATTGGATCTACACCACCGCCATGAAGATGGCGCTCACCCACGACAACCTCGAGGTCATCCGGCGGCTGTGCACGGCGACGCTGCGGATGGTGGAGGGCGAGCTCCTGACCCTGGAGCGGCTGGGGTCGATGGACCTCTCGGTCGAGGAGTACTTCGAGATCATCGAGCGCAAGACCGCTCACCTGTTCGCGGCCGCCTGCTCGATCCCGGCGCTGATCGCGCCGGCGCATCCGGGCTCCGAGCTGGCGCTGCACAGCTACGGGCGCAAGCTGGGCACCTGCTTTCAGCTGGTCGACGACCTGCTCGACTTCACCGCCAGCGAGGACGAGGTGGGCAAGCCCGTGCTCTCCGACCTGCGTGAGGGCAAGCTCACGCTGCCGCTCATCCTCCTGCTCTCGCGCGTGGGCGCCGTCGAGCGCCAGCTCATCGCGACGGTGCTCGAGGACCGCACCTTCGACCGCGTCGCGCCCGAGCAGATCCTCGAGCTGGTCCGCTCCGAGGGCACGCTCGAGGAGGTCGATCTCCTGGCCCGCACCCACGCCGCGGAGGCGCAGCGCGAGCTCGCGTTCTTCCCCGCCGTCCCCGCCCGCGGGGCGCTCGAGTACGCGCCGGACTACATCCTGCGCCGGCGCTACTGATCGAAGCGCAGCTCGTGCGGCGGATCGACGCCGAAGACTCCCCTTCGGCGCAGACTCGCGCGCCTGGCGTCCTCCGCCGCGAAGGCGGAGTCGACCGGGATCACGCTCGGCGAGCCCTCCGGCAGGTCGGGGGCGGACACGTAGCGCAGCGTGCGGACCTCGGCCGACGACCACGCGGTCTGTCCGGCCGCGAGCACGACGTCGAGCGTCTCGTCGTCGGCGCTGCCGAGCCCGATCTCCACTCGCATCCGCCGCGGCGCCCTCTCCAGGCCGCGCAGCAGGAGATAGCCCGTGACCTCCCGTCCGAAGTCGCTCGACCCCTGAGCACCTCCTTCGGCGACCGGGCTGCCGGCACGCGGCTCGAGGACCAGGGGGTCGAGCCGGCCCTGGTGCGCCGCGACGGCGCGATCGAACGTCGCGCGCTCGGGTGCGAGCCGCGGGGCCCCCCACCCGCCGTGCGGAGGCGACTGCCAGACCAGCGCCGGCTCGCCGTCCGCGAACGGCCGCGTGCCGTCGACGACGCCGGCCGTCTCGCCGAAAATCCGCCAGTCCTCACCGCTCATGACCAGGGGATCGCGCTCGCCGTCGGCGAACAGCGCGAGCAGCAGTCCGCCCGCGCCGCGCCCGCTGCGCAGCTCGACTGCGACGCGGTTCCAGCCCGGGCGCAGGGCGCGGTCGAGCGCGTAGGTGTCGAGCGGAGCGCGCGCGAAGTACGCGCCCGAGCCCACGCGCCGTCCGTTGAGATGCAGGATGTACGCCTCGTCGGCGAGGACGTGGACGTACGCGTGCTCCGGAGGCGTGTCGAGCTCGAAGTCCCGCACCGCGTAGAACGCCACCGGCTCCGAGCGCTCCATCGCACCCGGCGCCCAGATCCACCTCGCTCCGGCGGTGGCGAGGACGTGGCGCGACACCAGCACGCGGGCGCCGCGCTCCGCGACGCCGAGGGCGACGAGTGCGGCGGCGAGATAGAGGATGGTCCGCCGGTCGAGCCCGGCTCGGCGGCGTCGTGTGCTGGTCCCGACCGGCATCGCCGGGCAATCTAGCACCGGCCCCCGCCCGTGATCGGGGCCCGCGCACGGGGGCGCGGCCCCGCCTCATCCCGGTCCCGCGGGTCGGATTCCCGGCCGGTCCCGCAGGTCCCGCCGCGACCGCTGGACACTTCCGGTCCGCGCTTGTACAGTTGGAGGTGTCCACCGCAATGCCCGCCGGCAAGCCCGACGACCGGATCGCGGTGGTCGGTGCCATCCCCGCACGCTACGCCTCGACCCGACTCCCCGGTAAGGCGCTCCTGCCGCTTCTGGGGCGTCCTCTGATCGAGCACGTGTACCGCCGAGTGAGCCGCGTCGAGAGCCTGTCGGACGTCGTCGTCCTGACCGACGACGAGCGGATCGTGGCTGCGGTCGAGGGCTTCGGTGGACGCTGCGAGCTGACGCCGCCGGAGTGCCGGAGCGGCACCGATCGGGTAGCCTGGGCCGCGCGGCGATGGAGCGCCGCGGCGGTGGTCAACGTCCAGGGGGACGAGCCGCTGGTCGACTGCGTCGAGCTCGCCGCCATGGTGCGCCATCTGATCGCGCACCCCGAGGATCCGGTGGTGACGCTGGCGACCGACTGCCCGGACGATCTGTTCGAGGATCCCGACGCCGTGAAGGTGGTGGTGTCGCGCGCCGGGTACGCGCTCTACTTCAGCCGCGCGCCGGTGCCCTTTCCGCGCCACCCGGGCCACGCCCGGCCGCGGCTTCACGTCGGCGTCTACGGGTACCAGCGCCAGGCGCTGCTCGAGCTGGCGGCGATCGAGCCGACCCCGCTCGAGCTGGCCGAGTCGCTCGAGCAGTTGCGGGCGCTCGAGAGCGGCTATCCGATCCGAGTGCTGCCCTCCGCGAAGCCGTCGGTCGGGGTCGACACGCCGGCCGACCTGGAACGGGTCGAGCGCATGATGCGTAGCATGGAGCAGAGTGAGTAAGAGGGGGAGCTAGATGGCTACGAAGTACATCTTCGTCACCGGCGGCGTCGTATCGTCTCTCGGCAAGGGGGTCGCGGCGGCCTCGGTGGGTGCGATCCTCGAGGCGCGGGGCTTGAGCGTCACCCTGATGAAGCTCGACCCCTACGTCAACGTCGACCCCGGCACCATGTCTCCCTACCAGCACGGGGAGGTCTTCGTCACCGACGACGGCGCCGAGACCGACCTCGATCTCGGCCACTACGAGCGCTTCACGCACACGCTCACGTCGCGCCACCACAACTACACCACCGGCAAGATCTACGAGTCGGTGATCAACAAGGAGCGGCGCGGCGACTACCTCGGCTCCACCGTCCAGGTCGTCCCCCACGTCACCGACGAGATCAAGCGGGCGATGATGCGCCTGGCGGACGGCGTCGACATCGTGATCGTCGAGATCGGCGGCACCGTGGGCGACATCGAGTCGCTGCCCTTCCTCGAGGCGATCCGCCAGCTCCGGCTCGAGCTCGGGCGCAACAACGCGGTCAACATCCATCTCACGCTGGTCCCCTACATCGCCGCCGCCGACGAGCTCAAGACCAAGCCCACGCAGCACTCGGTGCGCGAGCTGCGCGCGATCGGCATCTCGCCCGACGTGCTGCTGTGCCGCGTCGACCGGCCGCTCTCGAACGAGCTCAAGAAGAAGATCGGGCTGTTCACCAACCTCGAGCCCGACCACGTGATCGCGGCGCGCGACGTCTCGACGGTCTACGAGGTCCCGCTGATGTTCTGCCGCGAGGGTCTCGACCAGATCCTGCTCGATCTGCTCAACCTGCCGCAGCTCAAGCGCGATCTCTCGCGCTGGGAGCGGCTGGTGAGCCGGATCAAAAACCCGACGGCGACGGTGCGCATCGGCATCGTGGGCAAGTACGTGGATCTCCCGGACGCCTACAAGAGCCTCAACGAGGCGCTGGTCCACGGCGGCATCGCGAACGACGTGGCGGTCGAGCTGGTCTACATCAACTCCGAGGAGCTCGAGGCGGGCGCCTGGCCGCGCGCGCTGCTCGAGGTCGACGGCATCCTGGTGCCGATCGGCTTCGGCCAGCGCGGCACCGCCGGGAAGATCCGCGCCATCCAGTACGCGCGCGAGCACAAGGTGCCGTTCTTCGGGATCTGCCTGGGCATGCAGTGCATGGTGGTCGAGTACGCGCGCAACGTCTGCGGCATCCAGGGAGCGACCTCCTCCGAGTTCGATCCCGAGGCCAAGGAGGCGGTGGTCTACAAGCTGCGCGACCTGCTCGGCGTCGAGGAGATGGGCGGCACCATGCGGGTCGGTGCCTATCCCTGCAACCTGCGCGAGGGGACGCTCGCGCACCGCATCTACGGCACGACGCAGATCAGCGAGCGCCACCGCCATCGCTACGAGATCAATCAGAAGTACATGGAGACCCTGGTCGAGCACGGCCTGGTGGTGTCGGGCATCAGCCCCGACGGCAAGTTCGTCGAGATGGTCGAGCTCGGGGGCCATCCCTGGTTCCTCGGCTGCCAGTTCCATCCCGAGTACAAATCGAAGCCGTTCGATCCGCATCCGCTGTTCGTCTCCTACATCCACGCGGCCGCCGAGGCCCGCGAGAAGAAGCAGGTCGAGGACGCGCGGATGCGCGGCCAGTCGATGCCGGCGGCGACCCCGCGACCAGGCGTTCCCGACAGCACGCGGGAGCGGCAGGTTGCCGAGGACCTGATCGCGAGCGAAGAGCCGAGCTGAGGCCCCTGCGCTCACTCGTGCTGGGCACCCAAGAGAGCGTGAGAAGATCTCGGCGCCGCAGACTACGTGTGCCCGTTCGCGCCGGGCACCAAAAAGAGCGTGAGAATCGGTCATGCAGAAGCCCTTCGAGCTAGCGCCGGGAGTTGCGGTCGGGGCCGGCCTCCTGCCGGTGATCGCGGGCCCCTGCGTGATCGAGTCCGAAGCGCTCGCGCTCGAGGCGGCGTCGAGCCTCCAGGCGATCGCCCGCCGGCTCGACTTGCCGCTGGTCTACAAGTCGTCGTTCGACAAGGCGAACCGCAGCTCGATCGAGAGCTTCCGCGGTCCCGGCCTCGCCGAGGGTCTTCGCGTCCTCGCCGCGGTGGCGGCTGCGACCGGGCTGCCGGTCCTGACCGATGTGCACGAGCCCGGGCAGTGCGAGCCGGCGGCGGCGGTGTGCTCGGTGCTCCAGATTCCCGCGTTTTTGTGCCGGCAGACCGACCTCCTGGTCGCCGCCGGCCGGACCGGGCGCGCGGTGGCGGTGAAGAAGGGCCAGTTCATGGCGCCCGACGACATGCTGCGGGTGGTGGAGAAGGTGCGCTCGGCCGGAGGCGAGCGGGTGGTGGTGATCGAGCGCGGCACGTCGTTCGGCTACCGCGACCTGGTGGTCGACATGCGCTCCTTCGCCCGGATGCAGCGCGACGGGATTGCGGTCTTCTTCGACGTCACGCACTCGCTCCAGCTCCCCGGAGCCGGGGAGCGTGAGAGCGGCGGCCGGCGCGAGCTCGCCGAGCCGCTGGCGCGCGCCGCCGTGGGCGCGGGTGCCGACGGCGTGTTCCTCGAGGTGCATCCCGACCCCGAGCGGGCGCTGTCGGACCGCGCGGTCCAGTTGCCGCCGGATCGCGCCGAGGCGCTCCTGCGCTCGCTCCGCTCGCTGCGGCGTGCCCTCGCCGCCGAGGCCGTGGTCGCATGAGCGATCCCGGCGCCGGACCGAAGCCGGCGCGCCGCCCGCGCGAGGTCGCGGCGCGCGTGCTCGAGATCGAGGCGGCCGCCATCCGCGGCCTCCTGCCGCAGCTCGACGAGAGCTTCGATCGCGCGGTCGACCTGATGGGCGCCCGCCGCGGCCGAGTGGTCTGCACCGGCATGGGCAAGAGCGGTCTCGTCATGCGCAAGGTGGCGGCCACGCTGTCCTCGACCGGGACGCCCGCGCTCTTCCTGCACCCGGCCGAGGCAATCCACGGCGATCTCGGCGCGGTGGTGGCCGGCGACCTCGTGCTCGCCGGATCCTTCACCGGGCGGACCCAGGAGCTGCTGCGCCTGGCCGAGGTGCTCAAGCGCCTCTCCATCCCGCTCATCGTCGCGACCGGCGATGCCAGGTCGCCGCTCGCGACCCTCGCCGACATCCATCTGCCCACCGCGATCGATCAGGAGGCGTGCCCGCTGAATCTGGCGCCGACCGCTTCGACCACGGCGCTGCTCGCCCTCGGCGACGCCCTGGCGATGGCGCTGCTCGAGGCGCGCGGCTTCACCACCGACGACTTCGCGCGCCTGCACCCGGGTGGGGCGCTGGGCTGGCGCCTGCGCCGGGTGCGGGACTCGATGCGCACCGGCGACACCGTTCCCCGGGTACCGGTGGACACGCCGATGCGCGAAGCCATCGTCGAGATGTCGCGCAAGGGGCTCGGCATCACCGCGGTGACCGAGACCGGGGACCGTCTGGCCGGCGTCATCACCGACGGCGACCTGCGACGCCTGCTCGAGCGCGGCGACAGCATCCGGGAGCGCACCGCAGGCGCCTGCATGACCCGGCGGCCGAAGACGATCGCGGCCGACGATCTCGCCTCCGCCGCGCTCAAGATGATGGAGGACCACCACATCACGGCGCTCTTCGTCTGCGATGAGGCGGGGCGCCTCGAGGGCATCCTCCACCTGCACGACCTCTGGGGTCTCGAGCTGTTCTAGCGCGGGTGGCGCCGGACGTCGCGCGTCGCCCGTCCGATACTCGGACGGGCTCCAGCCCGCGCCGGCGCTCAGCTCGCGCGCAGTCGACGGAGGGCGATCACGCCGTAGATCGCCGACGCCAGCTCGAGCGCGGCGAGCAGGACCGCGGTGGCGATGAACTGGCCGTGCAGGCCCGCGCTCGCCGCGGGGAGATGCGCGACGTGATCGGGGGAGACCAGGACGAAGTGGTGGTAGGCGCCGAAGGCGAAGCTCCCGAGCATGGCGAGAACGAGCGCCCACAGCGCGGTCCTGATCCAGCGCGTCCAGGCCAGGGCTACGGCCAACGGCGGCGTGGCCAGGATCACCACCAGGACGAACGCATCCTGCCAGGGAGAGAGCGCGACCGCGAGCCGCTGGTGGGCGTAGCCGTGCCAGATCGCCACCGCCAGATGCAGCGTGACGAGGGCGCTCACCGCGG
>DATKDQ010000023.1:0-4748 GCA_035544635.1 Thermoanaerobaculia bacterium | reverse complement strand
GGCGATGTCGAAACGACGAGACAGAGTGCGATGGGGAGGCCTGGCGGCCGGTCCCCTGGTCGCGGTCCTGCTCTATCAGCTCCTGCCCGCGGCGTACCGCGGTATCGAGGGCGAGGCGGCCGCGTTCACGCACGCCGGCCGGGCCACCTTGGCGGTGATGGCCTGGATGGCGGTGTGGTGGCTCACCGAGGCCCTCCCCATTCCCGCCACCGCGCTGGTGCCGCTGGCGGTGTTCCCGCTCGCCGGCATCCTGCCCATTGGCCGCGCCGCCGCGCCCTACGGATCGGAGCTCATCTTCCTGTTCATGGGCGGGTTCGTGCTCGCGCTGTCGATGCAGCGCTGGGGGCTCGACCGGCGCATCGCGCTCACCACGCTCCGCTTCGTCGGCACCAAGCCGCCGAACGTCATCGGCGGCTTCATGCTCGTCACCGCCACCCTCAGCATGTGGGTGAGCAACACCGCCACGGTCGCGATGATGCTGCCGATCGCCCTGAGCGTGGTCGACCTGGTGTTCTCACAGCAGCACGGCCGCACGCTCACGAGCGTGGGTGCGCTGCCGGCCGAGGACGTCAAGGGCCGCAACTTCGCGCTCTCCCTGATGCTCGGCATCGCGTACGCCGCGTCGATCGGCGGCATCGCCACCATCATCGGCTCACCGCCCAACGGGATCCTGGTGCAGTTCCTCAGGAGCGAGCTCGACCAGGAGATCTCCTTCGCGCAGTGGATGATGATCGGAAGCCCCCTGGTCGCCGTCTTCCTGCCGTTGGCTTGGGTGATAATCACCTGGGTGCTCTACCCGATCCGGATCGAGCGCATCGAGGGCGGCCGCGAGCTGGTCGAGTCCGAGCTGCGGGGGCTGGGTCGGATGCGGCGCGGCGAGTGGATCACGATGTCGGTGTTCTTCTCGACCGCGGCGCTGTGGATCTCCCGGCCGCTCCTCGTCACCTGGGCGCCGCTCGAGGGGCTGAGCGACGCCGGCATCGCCATCCTGGCGGCTCTCGCCCTGTTCGTCACTCCCGCCGAGAGGAACCCGCCGGCCTCCACGATGGACTGGGAGACCGCCGTCAAGCTGCCCTGGGGCGTGCTGATCCTCTTCGGCGGCGGGCTGAGCCTCGCCGCGGCGGTGCAGGCCAACGGCGTGGCGGAGTACCTGGGCGCGCAGGTCACGGCGCTCGGAGGGCTGCCGACCGTGCTCTTCGTCCTCGCCGTCACCGCCGGAGTGATCTTCCTCACCGAGCTGACGAGCAACACGGCGACCACGGCGACGCTGGTGCCCGTCCTCGCCGGCGTCGCGTACGGGATCGGCGTGCATCCGGACTACCTGATCTTCCCGGCCACGATCGCGGCGAGCTGCGCCTTCATGATGCCGGTCGCGACACCCCCGAACGCCATCGTCTTCGGCTCGGGCTACGTGACCATCCCCCAAATGTGCAAGGCCGGGCTGTGGCTGAACCTGGCCGGCATCGTCCTCATTACGGTGGTGATGTACCTGGTCGTGATCCCGCTCCTGGGCCTGGGGCGGTGAATGGCTCCGTCGAGCTTCGGTGCCGCTCGGCGATCAGCGAACGCGGAGCCAGTATGGGACAGCGCCCGGGAGTCGAGCGCGATCCTGGCCGTGACACCGCTCGCGAGCGACCATGCGACGACGGCACCGCCCGAGCTCGGTGGCTACTGGCTCCTCTTGCGCGGAGTCCACATTGAGCGAGAATGCCGTGGTCCGAGCCCGGAAGGGGTGAAGCCGATGAACGAGGGTAGACCGCGACGCAAGTTCTGGGGCTGGGGCGACGTCGGGCAGGGGCTCGACGAGACCGAGCAGGAGGCGTTGCGCAAGCGCCTCGCCGCCCACTACGGTGCCGAGATGCGCGGGCCGGCGCCGCCGCGGCCCGAGGAGATCGCGCTGCGCCCGCCCCGGATAGCGCCGCCTATGAGCCTGGCCGCGATCACCACCACGGATCGGTGGGAGCGCCTGGTTCACGCCTACGGGCGCTCGTTCCCTGACATCGTGCGCGTCTTCCAGCGCCACGTCCCCGAGCCGCCCGACGTGGTCGCGTTCCCCGAGACCGAGGCCCAGGTGGTCGAGCTGCTCGACTGGGCCGACTCGGCCGGCGCCGCGGCGATCCCCTACGGCGGCGGGTCGAGTGTCGTCGGCGGTGTCGAGCCCGCGGTGGGCGACGGTTATCGCGGCACGATCTCGATCGACCTCGGGCGCCTCGATCAGGTGCTCGAGGTCGATCGCGAGAGCCGCGCGGCACGCATCCAGGCCGGCGCGCGCGGGCCCGAGCTCGAAGCGCAGCTCAAGCCGCACGGCTATACGCTGCGTCACTTCCCGCAGAGCTTCGAGCACTCGACGCTCGGCGGCTGGATCGTCACGCGATCGGGCGGCCACTTCGCGACGCTCTACACCCACATCGACGACTTCGTCGAGTCGACCCGCATGGTCACGCCGCGCGGTGTGATGGAGACGCGGCGCCTCCCGGGCTCGGGCGCGGGGCCGAGCCCCGACCGCCTGGTCATCGGGTCGGAGGGGATCCTCGGCATCCTGACCGAGGCGTGGATGCGCCTGCAGGACGTGCCGCGGTTTCGCGCGTCGCGCGCTGTGCGCTTCGCATCGATCGCGGCGGGTGCCGCCGGCGTGCGCGCCCTGACGCAGGCTGGTCTCTATCCGTCGAACTGCCGGCTGCTCGATGCCGAAGAGGCCGCGACCGCCGGCGCGGGGGACGGAGCGCACGCCATCCTGGTCCTCGGCTTCGAGTCGGGCGATCACCCGGTGGACGCCTGGATGGAGCGCGCGCTCGAGCTGGTCGCGGATCACGGCGGCCTCTTCGAGACGCCCGACGCGCGGCCCGCCGCCGCGGCGGGCGACGCGGCGCACCGCGGCGGCGCGGTCGGGGCCTGGCGCGACGCGTTCCTGCGCGCCCCGTTCTACCGCGAGGTGACGGTGCCGTGGGGCGTCCTCGGCGAGACCTTCGAGTCGGCCTGCACCTGGGACCGCTTCGCGACGTTCCACGACGGCATCAAGCAGGAGATGAGAAAGGTGCTGCGTGAGGTGAGCGGCCGGGAGGGCCGCATCACCTGCCGCTTCACGCACGCCTATCCGGACGGACCGGCGCCGTACTTCAGCTACCAGACGCTCGGTACCTTCGAGGGCGCGCTGGCGCAGTGGCGGGAGATCAAGGCGGCGGCGAACGAGATCGTGATTCGGCTCGGCGGGACGATCACGCACCACCACGCGGTCGGCCGCGATCACCGGCCGGGCTACGAGAGGGAGATCCCGCCGCTCTTTCTTCACGCGCTCGCCGCGGCGAAGCAGTCGATGGACCCCAACGGCATCATGAACCCCGGTGTGCTGATCGATCCGGTGGGGCGATCGGTGGGTGTGACGGGAGCGCTGAGCGATCGCGGCGGCGCTCGACCGGGGCCGACGACAGCCGAGAGCGGAAGTTGAACATTCGTTCAAATTCGCCAATCGAGAGAGTGGCAGCTTCCTACGCCGGACCGGCTCCTACCAAGCGCTGGGCGCTCTGCCTGTGTCTCGTCGCAGTGCTCGCCGGCGCGGCGCACGGGGAGGGCCTGCGCGGCTACCTGGTGGTCCAGGGCGATCGCGTTCTCGCGGCGGAGAGCGCCGATCGCCTCTTCACGCCGGCGTCGGTACAGAAGATCGTCGTCTCCGCGGCGGCGCTCCACTACCTGGGACACGATCACCAGATCGAGACCGTGGTGCGCGCCCGCGGGCCGATCCGCGACGGTGTGCTCGACGGTGATCTCGTGCTCGAGGCGGCGGGAGACCCCACCTGGAGCCGCACGTTCTTCCCCGACGATCCGGAGGCGCCGCTCGCCGCGCTGGCGCACGGGGTGCGCCGCGCCGGAGTCGTGCGCGTCGAGGGCGATCTCCTGCTCGACCTCACGCGCTTCCCGGGACGCCGCGCGCCGACCAGCCGTTCGCAGGCGGAGATGGGGCTCGGGTTCGGCGCGCCGGTGTCCGGCCTGGCGATCGACGAGAACACGGCGGAGATCCGCATCGCGCCCGGCAAGCGCCCGGGCGAGCGCGCGTCGGTCGCGACTGACGCGGCGATCGAGCTGCGCAACGACACCGTGACGGTGACGGCGGCACGGCACGGCAAGGGCAGCGTCGAGTTCCTGCCGCAGTGGGGCGACGGCGCGATCCGGGTGCGCGGCGAGTACCCGGTGACCGAAGCGCCGTACACAGTGCGCGTGAGCCTTCCCGCACCCGAGCTGACGGCGGGGCAGCGCCTGCGCCACCATCTGTGGCGGGAGGGCGTCGAGCTGCGGGGCGCGGTGCGCCTGGCGGGCCGTCGGAGCGATCGTGAGCGCGCCGCGGTCGCTCGAGGTGAGCGCAGCGCGGTGAGTGCCGCTGGAGAAGGCGTTCACCCTCGCTCCGGCTCCGACGACGTGTTGGCGCGCCTCTTCTCGCCCCCGCTCTCCGAGATCGTGGCGCCGGTCCTGCGCGACAGCTCGAACTGGACCGCCGAGATGCTGGTCCTGCAGGTCGCCCTCGCCGCGACCGGCGAAGGACGCTACGACGATGGAGTCGAGGCGCTCGGCAGGTTCCTCGTCGGAGAGGTGGGCGTGCCAGAGCACGCCTTCGCGCTCGACGATGCGTCCGGCCTCTCGCCCGAGAACCTGCTCGCGCCGCAGACCGTGGTGTCGGTGCTCCGGTTCGCCTGGAGGGCGTCGTGGCGCCAGGCGTTCTTCGCGGCGCTGGCGCGCCCCGCCAACGGCACGCTGGC
>DATKDQ010000022.1:0-2304 GCA_035544635.1 Thermoanaerobaculia bacterium | reverse complement strand
TCCCGTGGTCCCCGCTCGCGCGCGGGCTCCTCGCCGGCACGCGCACCTCGGCCGGCGACGCCGAGTCGACGCTGCGCGCCGAGTCCGACGACTTCGCGCGCCGGCTCTACGATCACCCGAGCGATTGGAAGGTGGTGGAGGTGGTGCGCGAGATCGCACAGGAGGCCGGCTGCGAGCCGGCGCAGATCGCGCTCGCCTGGCTGCTCTCGAAGCGCGCGGTGGCGGCGCCGATCATCGGCGCCACCAAGATGCGGCACCTCGACTCCGCGATCGAGGCGGTCGAGGTCGCCCTCAGCGTGGAGCAGATCGCGCGGCTGGAAGCTCCCTACCAGCCACACGCCGTGCGCGGGTTCTAGGCTCCGGAACGTGCTGTGTAGCACGTTCCTCCGCCTAGATGACTTTGGCGCCGCGGACGGCGCGCGTCGCCCGCCCGCTGGCGCGGTCGGGCTCCCTGCTTCGGCCAATGCCGGCGAGTGTTCACACGTCTACCGCCCCTGGAAACGCGGCGTCCTGCGCTCCGCGGAGGCGGCGATCCCTTCCTTGAAGTCCTCGGTGGCGCGCAGCCAGTCCTGCTCGACCAGCTCGTGATCGGTCGCGATCCGGATGCGGTCGGCGAGGCCGCGCCGCATGGTGCGGCGGATCGAGCGCACGGCGAGCGGCCCCGACTCGGCGATCTCCATCGCGACCTCGTGCGCCTTCTCGCGAACCCTCTCGAGCGGCACCAGATGATCGGCGAGGCCGATCCGGTGCGCCTCCTCGCCGTCGATGCGGCGGCCGGTGTAGAGGAGATCGAGCGCCTTCTGCTGCCCGACGATCGCGGGCAGGGTCACGGTGAGGCCGAAGCCGTGGTGGAAGCCGAGCCGGGCGAAGTTGGCGCTCCAGCGAGACTCGGGGCAGGCCACGCGGAGGTCGGCGACCAGCGCGAGACCCAGGCCGCCGCCGATCGCGGCGCCCTGGACCGCGGCCACGATCGGCGTCTCGGCCTCGAACAGGCGCACGCCCTCCTGATACAGGTGCCCGGATCCGGCGCGGCCGGCGCGAGCGCCCGTCGAGGTCGTCGACTGCAGGTTCCGGCCCTCGCCGAAGTTCGCGCCGGCGCAGAAGTTCTTGCCCTGCGAGGCGAGCACGATGGCCCTGCACTCGGGCTCACGGTCGAGAGCGTGGAACGCGTCCCCGATCGCGCGCACCAGCGCCACGTCGAAGAAGTTGTTCGGCGGACGCTGGATCTCGACGGTGGCGATCGGCCCCTCGAGGTCGACGCCTAGGTCCTGAAAGTCGCCAATCCTGGGCATGCCCTCCCCCCGAAGTCGATGAAGAGTAGAGAAGTGTACCCGCAGCCCGGGGCGGAAACCTACCCCAATGCGCTGGCCGCGACTCACCCCCTGAAGTCGCGCGAAGCCACCCGTGGAGACGTGGCCGGGAGAGCCGCTCCGGCCTAACGTGGCGCTAGTGGATCGAGGTGA
Organism: Thermoanaerobaculia bacterium; assembly: GCA_035544635.1. Classification (GTDB taxonomy): domain Bacteria; phylum Acidobacteriota; class Thermoanaerobaculia; order Multivoradales; family Multivoraceae; genus DATAFT01. Next base: position 841 of record DATKDQ010000022.1, on the reverse strand, counting down.
CGGCAAGCCGCGGCGGCAGGTGCGAAGCGAAGGAGGACCCCATGCTGCAGGTGAATAGGATCCTGTTCCCCACCGATTTCTCGCCGACGAGCGACGCGGCGCTGACGCCCGCCTGCCACTGGGCGCGCCGGCTGGGGGCCGAGCTCCACCTCCTCCACGTCGTCGAGACCCTGCGCCCGGAGCTGTACGCCTCCTCGATCGCGCTGCCGGACCCCTCGATCGTCGGCGCAACGCTGCAGGCAAGGGCCCGACAGGAGCTGGAGACGCGCTGCCGGCTGGCGCGGGACCGGGGGGCCACGATCACCTGCGACTCGAGGGAAGGGTTGAGCCCGGCGCCCGCCATTCTCGAGTACGCGGAATCCCATGACGTCGACCTGATCGCCATGAGCACGCACGGCCGGCGCGGCCTGCGCCGGTTCCTGCTCGGCAGCATCACCGAAGAGGTGGTGCAGCGCTCGAGCTCGCCCGTGCTGACGCTGCGGGGCGAGAACAGCATCTTCGACGCCGTCCCGCACCGCATCCTCGCGGCCGTCGACCTCTCGCAGCACTCCCCCGCGGCGATCACGCACGCCAAGGAGCTGGCCGCCCTACTCAACGCCGAGCTGCAGCTCCTCCACGTGCTCGTCCGCCCACCCATCCCGGTCTACTACGACGCCACGGCCGCGCCCAACCTGCTGCCCGACCTTCCACAGCTCGAGAAGGAGGCGCTGGCGGGCCTCGAGGAGCTCTACGAGCGCTCCGGCGGCCCGAGTGGGCCGGTGAGCCTCCACGTCGCGGAGGGCCTCGCCGTGCAGGAGATCCTGCGGTTCGCCGAGGTCAACTCGAGCGACGTCGTCGTGGT
>DATKDQ010000021.1:0-2055 GCA_035544635.1 Thermoanaerobaculia bacterium | reverse complement strand
CCGCAGCCTCGTCGGCGTCGACCGCAACGGCCGCCGCCGGCCGCTCCTCGACGAGCGGCGCGGCTACCGCTTTCCCAGGCTCTCGCCCGACGGCCGCCGGGTGGCGGTCACCATCGATCCGCGGCCGTCGCAGATCTGGGTCTACGACCTGGAGCGCCGCTCCGGCATCCCCCTCGCCACCGAGGGTCACAGCCTCGTGCCAGCGTGGACGCCGGATGGTCGTCGCCTCACCTACAACACCGGAAGGGAACTGGTCTCGCGTGCCGCCGATGGGAGCGGCGAGGCGCGGCGCCTGCTGGCGCGCGACGGCGCCCAATACCCCGCTGCCTGGTTGGGAGACATGCGCTCGCTGCTCTTCGTCGAAGCGCACCCGGTCAACCGGCACGACCTCTGGCTGCTGCCGGCGGAGGGCGAGCCGCGGCCGCTGCTCGCCACCCCGGCGAACGAGCTCATGGCGCGCCCTTCGCCCGACGAGCGGTGGCTCGCGTACGTCTCCGACGAGTCCGGCCGCCCGGAGGTCTACGTGCGACCCTTCCCGGCGCTCGAGGGGGGCAGGTGGCTCATCTCCACCGGCGGGGGGGAGTCGCCGGTGTGGGCGCCGAGCGGGCGCGAGCTCTTCTACCTCGACGGCTCCGCAATGATGGCAGTGCCCCTGGAGGTCGACGGGGACACGTTGCGACCGGGAGTCCCCGAGCTGCTGTTCACCGGCCCGTTCGAGACCGGGTCGCCGCAGTTCGACGTGTCGCCCGACGGCAGCTGGTTCGCGATGGTCGAGGCGGACCCCGACGCCAAGCCGACCCAGATCCACCTGGTGCTCGACTGGCAGCACGAGCTGGAGCGGCTGGTGCCGGCGCCGCCTTGATCGCCGCCACCGGGGGCGGCCGTTTGACTTGGTCATCGACTTAGTCCATGCTCGGGGGCCATGACGCGAGTCACCGTGCACGAGGCGAAGACCCACCTGTCGCGACTGCTGCGGCGCGTCGCGATGGGTGAAGAGATCGTGATCGCGCGAGGCAACGAGCCCGTAGCCCGCCTGGTACCCGTCGAGCGCGGCGCGCAGCGGCAGCTCGGGATCGACCAGGGTCTCTTCGAGGTCCCGGACGACTTCGACGCGCCGCTTCCCGAGTCGGTGACGGAGGCATTCGAGGGGTGAGGATCCTCCTCGACACGCACTGTTGGTTGTGGATGCAGGTGGCACCCGAGCGCTTCGGCCCGGAATCCCTCGAGCTCCTCCGAAGCCTCGACAACGAGCTCCTCTTCTCGGCCGCCAGCGCCTGGGAGATCGCCATCAAGCACGCCCTCGGCAAGCTCGATCTGCCACAGCCTCCGGCAAGCTACGTTCCGAGGCGCATGCGGACGAGCGGTGTGACCCCCCTTCCCGTCTACCACCACCATGCGCTGCGGGTGGCGGAGCTTCCCGATCACCATCGCGATCCCTTCGACCGCCTGCTGGTAGCGCAGGCGCAGATCGAATCCGTGCCGCTCCTCACTGCCGATCCGCGATTCGCCGCCTACGACGTCGAGATCCTGGCCGCTTGAGACGCGGGGCCGCGGTTCCATGGCGCGCACGTCGAGCCGGAGGAGCCGCTCGCCGCGCCGCCGCGGGCCCGCGGGCGGCGGCTATACTCGGCGGCGTCTCTCACCTCTGACGCGGCGGGAGGAAGGCGCCGACGGTGGGCCTCGAGCCGCAGACGCAGATCGGCTGCTACCGCATCCTCGGGCCGCTGGGCGCCGGCGGCATGGGAGAGGTTTACGAGGCCCGCGACACCCGCCTCGACCGCAGGGTGGCGGTCAAGGCGCTGCCCGCCGGGATGGCCGAGGACCCCGAGCGGGTGGCCCGCTTCGCGCGCGAGGCGCGCTCGCTGGCGGCGCTGAGCCACCCCAACATCGTCGCCGTGCACGCCGTCGAGGAGGCCGACGGGCTCCACTTCCTGGTCATGGAGCTGGTCGAGGGGGAGACGCTGGAGCGGCTGATCCCGGCCGGCGGCCTGCCGCTCGACCGCTTCTTCGAGCTGGCCATCCCGCTCACCGACGCGGTGGCCGCGGCCCACGACA
>DATKDQ010000020.1:0-3254 GCA_035544635.1 Thermoanaerobaculia bacterium | reverse complement strand
AGCATGGCCGGCGGCCATGGCGCGAGGGCCACACCCGTTCCCATCCCGAACACGGTCGTTAAGCCTCGCCGCGCGGATGGTACTGCCCGGGAGACCGGGTGGGAGAGTACGTCGTCGCCGGCCAATTCCTGCGAAGCCCCCGTCACGCGGTGCGTGCCGGGGGCTTCGCTGTGTCTGGGATCTGGTGGCTGGTGGCTGGGGTCTGGGACCGCGGCGGTCGGGACGGTGAAATGTCGTCTCGGCGACTCTTCGACCCTGCGGTGAGCCGTCAGCCGGCGAAGGCGGCGAGCAGGCGGCGGACGACATCGCCCGGATCGGTGGCGGCCATGACGGCGCTCACGACGGCGGTGCCGGCGGCGTGGGTCGCGGCGACGGCGGCGACGTTGTCGGGAGTGATGCCGCCGATGCCGACGACGGGGATCGAGACGGCGCGGGCGACGTCGTCGAGCCGATCGAGGCCGATGCGTTGATCGGCGGCTTCGGCCTTGGTGGTGGTACCGAAGACGGCGCCGCAGCCGATGTAGTCGGCGCCGGCGCGCTCGGCGGCGCGCGCGTCGTCGGGTTCATCGGTCGACCAACCGATGAGGAAGCCGGGTGGTGCCACGCGTCGGGCGGCTTCGAGGGGGAGGTCGTCGGGACCGAGATGGACGCCGTCGGCGCCGGCTGCGAGGGCGACATCGAGACGGTCATTGACGAAGATGCGAGCGGCGTGCAGGCGGGCGAGGGGGATAAGGGAGTCGCAGAGCTGGAGCAGCTCGCGGGCGTCGGCGTCCTTGTCGCGCACCTGGAGAGCGGGGGCGCCTGCGGCCAGGGCGGCGGCCGCGATGTCGCGGAGGTTCCGGGGTGCGGCGAGACGGCGGTGGGTGATGACGATGAGCCGGAGGTCGAGCGGTCGCGGCACGCGCGTCAGCGCCCCGGCGGGGAGTTCGGGCGGAGCGAATCGGCGCGCAGCGAGTCGAGGCGGAGAGAGTCGGCGATCGTGTCGCGGAGTCGGCGCATGGCGTTTTTGGCGCGGTTGTGCTCGTCGAGGGAGCGGGTGAAGACGTGGCTGCCGTCCGGTCGCGCGACGAAGTAGAGGTACTCGGTGTCGGCCGGCTGGAGCGCGGCGTCGATCGCGAGCTGACTGGGGGAGCCGATGGGGCCGGGCGGCAGACCGCGGATGCGGTAGGTGTTGTAGGGGTTGTCCGCGACGCTGTCGATGTCCGCATAGAGGAGGCGGGCGCGGTGGCCGCCGAGCGCGTACTGGACGGTGGGGTCGGCCTGGAGCGGGTAGCCGATGCGCAGCCGGTTGTGGTAGACCGAGGCGATGGTCGCGTGTTCCTCGGGCAGCACGGCTTCCTTCTCGATGATCGAGGCGAGGGTGATGACCTGCCGCTGATCCATGTCGATCGAGTCGGCCCTCGCCTGGCGTTCGGCGGTCCACACGGCGCGGTAGGTCCGGACCATCACGGCGATGGCGGAATCGAGCGGCGTGTTGAGCGCGAAGGTGTAGGTCGCCGGATAGAGGTATCCTTCGAGGCTGGGACCTGGCACGTCCCAGCGCGCGATGGCGCTCGTGTCCGAGAGTGCGACGAGCACCGAGTCGGGGTCCAGGCGCAGGGCCTCCGCCAGCCGTGGCGCGATGCGGGCAATGTCCCATCCTTCGGGGACCACGACGCGAGCGGTCACGCTCTCGCCGGCCTCGAGGGCACCGAGCACGGTTTGCCAGCCGGTACCCGCCCGCATCGCGTACGTACCCGCCTTGATCCTGCTCGCGGCGCCGGTTACCCGGCCGTACAGCCGGAAGGCCCAGGGCGCGCGCACGATCCCATGGGTCTCGAGCGAGTCGACAGCCTGGGTGAAGGACGCGCCCGTCGGGATCGTGACGAGCACCGGATCGCCGGTGCCCTCGCCGTTGCAGCCCGCAAGGACGAGTGACGCGACGAGGGTGAGCCGGCGGGCGCCGGCGGCGGCCGTCACGACGCCTCCGAGTCGACATTGCGACGGGCGCTGTCGAGCCACGCCTGGAGGATGAGCACGGCCGCGGCCGCGTCGACGCGTTCCTTCCGCTCGCGCTCGCCGCGCGGGAGGCCGAGGGAGCGGATGGTGCGTTCCGCCCGGACCGAGGTCATGCGTTCATCGACGTAGTGGACGGCGAGGCCGGCGCGGCGTGCGATGGCGTCGCCGAAGGCGCGGACCTCGCGCGTCCAGTCGGTCTCCTCGCCGCTCAGGTCGAGGGGCAGGCCGAGGACCACGTCGTGGACGTCGTGGTCGTCGATCAGCGTCAGCACGGCGGCGACGGGCGGTCGCTTGCCTCGCCGGCGCGCGAGGGTGGGGAGCGGCGAGGCGATGGTGCCGGAGGGATCGCCGAGGGCGAGGCCGACACGACGCTGGCCGTAGTCGATGCCGAGCACGCGGGCCACGTCACACGAGGGCGTCGAGCGCGGCGTCCGCCGGGCGGCCGTCGGCCAGGTCGGCGAACAGCGCGTCGAGGGCGTCAGGCGAGCCGAAGAGGAAGCGACACTGTGCATCGCCGCGGGAGCGGCACTCGACCTCGAGGACGGCGATGTCGTCTCCGGCGATGCGGCCGAGCAGTTCGGCGAGCAGACCGGTCGTGAAGAAGCAGGAGGGTCGTTGGGCGGCGGCGTCGGGCTCGGCCTCGACCCAATCATGGGCGGACAGAGCGCCCACGCCGGCGTGCGGCGATGTCTGGGCAAGGTGGCCCCAGCCGCGCGCGGCGAAGAGCTGCGTGATGCGGGTCCAGAACCGTGCGTTCGGGAGGTCGCGCAGCGAGCCAGCGGCGGCGTCGCCATCGCCATCGGAGCGAGGGGCGAGCGCGGCGAAGAAGGCGGCAGCGGCGGCGCGACCGGCTTCGCGCAGCGCGAGTGCGGCTTCGTCGGGCCCGACCGCAGCGGCGAGCGCGTGGCGCAGCGCGGCCAGCGAGGCGACCGGCAGGACGAGCTCGGGGGCGCGCGCAGGATGGGCGTTGAGCATCGGAGTCTCCTGTTCGGTTCTACTCGCCGTCGGCACCCGCCGCCAGCGCTTCCAGCCCGGCCTGGTCGATCACGGCGACCTCCAGCTCGCGGGCGCGGTCCACCTTCGAGCCGGGGCTCTCCCCGGCGACGAGGTAGTCGGTCCTGCCCGACACGCTGCCGCTCACGCGACCGCCGTGCCGCTCGATCAGCGAGGTCAGCTCCTTGCGGCTCATCGGGTGGATCCCGGTGATCACGAAGGTGAGCCCCTCGAGCGTCTGCCGCTCCGCACGTTCGACCGGC
>DATKDQ010000019.1:0-8663 GCA_035544635.1 Thermoanaerobaculia bacterium | reverse complement strand
GTCTCCGCATCCCAGAGCTTCAACTCTCCGAGCCCTCCGGACCACTTTGCGGCGGAGATAACCCGGCGCCCGTCTGGGGCGATGGCGAATCGCCGCACCTGCAGCGGGTGCCCCGCCAAGGTCAGCCGACAGGGGTCGCGCGTCTCCGCCTTGTTGACCCAGCGGAGCCACGGGCGGGACTCGCGGCCGGCACGAAAGCGCCGCTCGGCAGCCAGCGCAGGGGCGGTGCCGTCGGGTTGGTTGGCGGCCTGCTGAAACAGCAACGCGGGACGCTCGCGCAGGAAGTGACTCTCCGCTTGAATGAAGTGGAGCCAGTCGCGAATGTCAGAGCGTGCGTGATGGTGCAGGCCGGTCATTTCCGCGAGCCAGGATTAGCGAACTCTCAGCGTCCCTCGGTCCCGGCGCGTAGGTCCAGCCCGCCTCGCGCTTCTCCTCCAGCCAGCGGGCATGTTCCATCTGCGCCATGCGGTCCACTTCGCCCTCTGTGAGCTCGAACGGTTCCGCCTCCCATCCGCGCATCGCACGCAGCTCGCAGCCAATCGCCGCGAGTTTGCGGCCGATGTCGCCAGCCTGACGGCGGTTCGACACTTTGAGCTCCTCGGGCAGGGCCTCCCATGGAACCATCGCCGGATTTACTGCCGCCGACTGTCCGGCGGCGTCCTGTTGACGGAGGTAAGCCTCGTGCATCGCGCGCGCAAGCGTCTCGCGGCCGACCGACAGAAGCTGGTCGGGCTGACATGTGCGCTCCAGCAGCGGGAACGCGCGCAGCGTGACGATGTGCGGATGGTTGAGCGCCGAGACCGCCTTCGCCTCCTGCTCGAAGCGGCGGAGGCGATCGGGATCGCTGGCCACCTCGGCCGGCAGCACCTTGATTGCCACTTCGCGGCCGAGCCGCGTGTCCTTGGCACGGTAGACCTCGCCCATGCCGCCCGCGCCGAGTGGGGCGACGATCTCGTAGGGGCCGAGGCGGGCGCCGGGGGCGAAAGTCATCGCGAAGGCTCCTCGAGCCGCGCGATCCAGAGGTCGGCCTCCTCCTTCCACCGGTTCAGCCAGAGGCTCTGCTGATCGCGCGCGACCGCAACGGCGCGGGCCTCGTCTTCGAGCACCAGCTCCCTGTTCCCAGAAGCCGGGTCGATCCTTTCGACCCGGACGCCCGGGAAGAACGCTCGATACACGAGGATCCGGCCGCCGGGGAGCTCCGCCGTCACACCGAGACCTTCTCCTGGCGCGGTCGAGATCAGCTCGCGGTAGGCACGCTGGCCGAGCGACCAACTCCAGATCCCGCTCTTCCAGCCAGAGCCGACGAGCGCGTCGCCCTGCCGCGACCAGATCTCGGCGCCGAACAGGTCGCCGTCGGGGAGCTCGGGCAGGCGCTCGAAGCGATCGGGCGGCTCGCTCACCCGGTGGACAACCGTTCCAAACCCGTCACTCGCGACTCTCTCGGCGGCGGCGAGCCAGGTACCGTCGGGCGACCAGAGCGGGTCGAGCAGCATGCGGTCGGTGGCGAGGAGCAGCCGCAGGTCGCTGCCGTCGGGAGCTATGCCCCAGATCTCGTACTTGCCCGAGCGGTCGCTGGCGAAGGCGATCGTCCTGCCGTCGGGCGACCAGGCGGGGGCGCGCTGGCGGTTCGAGCCGGCGGCGACGAGCGTGCGCGCCGCCGAGCCATCGAGCTTCAGGAGCACGATGTCGTTTCCGGACGGTCCCGTCTGCATGGCGATCCACTGATTGTCGGGGGAAAACGCGCTCCGACGGAAATTCGACACGAAGTCACCGAGCCGAAGCGGCGGCTCGCTCGCCGGCCCCGCGGCGCCGGATCGCGGATCGAAAGGCATCCGCGCCAGCTCGCTCCCCCCCGACTGGGAAGCGAAGACGAACGTTCTGCCGTCGGCCGCGAGGCGGAACGTGTGGACGGAGGCGGCGGGAAGCGTCACCGGCTCGGGCTCGCCGAGCGCGCTCCCGGCCGGCTCGTCGAACGGTAGGCGCCAGAGATTGGGCGATCCGCCGCGGTCGCTCACGAAGTAGAGCCAGCGACCGTCGGCCGACCACTCGGGGTTCCAATCGTGGGCTGGGTCATCGGTCAGGCGGAGCGGCGCTCGACCGCTCTCGAGACCGGCGAGCGGCACGAGCCAGAGGTCGCGTTGCGCCCTGCCGGTCACATCGCTCCCCCAATAGGCGACCCACTTCCCACCGGGCGAGACGACCGGCTGGTTGGCGACGCAGGCGCAGAGGGTGCGGATCCGCCCACTCGCGAGCTCGACCGCCTCGAGCCCCTCACCGCTGCCGCCGGCGTAGCCGGTGTCGTTGGCGTTCTGGCAGTAGACGAGCTCCTGGCTATTCGGCGTCCATGCCGGCATGAAGCCGCCCGGGGCGACGCGGCGGACGTTCTCGCCGGTCGCCCCCATGACGAAGAGGGCCGGCGTGCCGATGCGCAGCGAGGTAAAGGCCAGCAGCTGGCCGTCGGGCGAGAAGGCGGGCGCGAAGTCCGCCTGCGGCGAGTCCGCGGTCAGGTTGATCGGATTGCTGCCGCCGACGCGCAGCAGCCAGAGATCGCGATCGCGGTGGTAAACGACGCTCTTGCCATCGGGGGAGATGGCCGGTTGTCGCTCGACGCCCGGCAGCCGCGTCAACCGCTCGACCGTGAGACGCTGCGGCGCCACGGCGCCGCCGCCCACGGCGAGCCGCCAGCCAAGCAGCGCGACGACGGCGACGAGCACGGCAAGAACTCCCGGCCAGAGGAGCCGCTCCCGGGAGGAGCGCGGCGAGCCGACGGCTTCTACCTCCGCCACCCCTGGAGAGCGCGTCACCTCGGAGAAGTGGTCGCGTAGATCCGCGAGGTCGCGGGCGAGGTCGCGCGTCGAGGCGTAGCGATCGTCGGGCCGCTTGGCGAGGCAGCGCTCGACGATCCAGCCGAGCTGCGCGGGGAGCGCCGCGTTCTTCGCGCGGAGCCGGTCGGGCTCGTCGCGGATGACGGCCGCGAGCGACTCGGGGGTCGACTCTCTGTGGAAAGGCCGCTCGCCGGTCGCGAGCTCGTAGAGGAGAGCGCCGAGCGCGAAGTGGTCGGAACGAAAGTCGGCCGGCTTGCCGACAGCTTGCTCGGGCGAGAGATAGCCGAGCGTGCCGAGGATCATGCCGGTGCCGGTCTTCTGGGCGAGTGTCGTGGCGTCGCCGATCGCGCGCCCCTCGAGCTCCGGATAGACCAGCTTCGCCAATCCGAAGTCGAGGATCTTGGCGAAGCCGTCTTCGGTGACCATGACGTTCTCGGGCTTCAGGTCGCGGTGGACGATCCCGGCACCGTGCGCCTTGGCGAGCCCTTCGGCGATCTGCGCGCCGAGCGTGAGGACCCGCTTCACCGGCAGCGCGCCGTCGCGCAGGAGCTCGCGCAGCGATTTCCCTTCGATCTTCTCGAGGACGAGGTAGGGCCCGTGCTCGCTCGATCCGACCTCGAAGAGCGTGACGATGTGCGGGTGGTTGAGCGCCGAGACCGCCTTCGCCTCCTGCTCGAAGCGGCGGAGGCGATCGGGATCGTTGGCCACCTCGGCCGGCAGCACCTTGACCGCAACCTCCCGCCCGAGGCGGCTGTCCTTGGCGCGGTAGACCTCCCCCATGCCGCCCGCGCCGAGCGGGGCGAGGATCTCGTACGGGCCCAGGCGGGCGCCGGAGGCGAGGGTCAAGGACGCGATTGTACGTCCGCGGCGCGGAGCGCGTGCTCGTTGGCGAAGACGAAGAGCTCTGTCGCCATCGCGCCGACGCGCTTGTTGCGGTCGAGGAACGGGTGGTTTTGGACGAGCGAATGCAGGAGCGCCGCGGCCTTGTCGGCGAGATCGCGGTAGAGATCCTCGCCGTCGAACGTCGTCTGCGGCCGGGCGAGGGCAGACTCGAGCACGCCGCGGTCGCGAACGCCGGCAGAGCCACCGAATTCGTCGATCTGGAGCGCACGGACCCGGAGAACCTGCCGGATCGACAGGTACTCGGTCACCGCGCACCGCCAACGAGCCGCCGGCCTGGACCAACCCGCGCTTCCTGTACGTACTTTGTACGTACAGGGGCCGGCGGGTCAGGCGCGCGGCAGCGCCGCCTGCCAGTCGAGGGCGGCGGTGATCGGCAGGGAGCTCGCCGGTGGCCTGCCGGGGGCGACGCCGGGCTGAGGCCGATCGGGCGCCCGGGAGCGGCCCCGACCCGCGGCCGCGGTCATCGCGAGGATCCGAGCTCTCTGAGGTTCCGCTCCCACATCGGCCGCAGCCGGGCCACGAAGGCGAGGTACTCCGGGGTCTGCCGGATGCGGTCGAAGTGCGGATCGCGTTCGACCAACGGCAGGCTCGGCTGGCCGGCGGCGGCCATCGCGTCGAGCCAACGCGCGGCACCGGCGGCGTCGCCGGCGAGCGCGCGGACCGCGGCGAGATCGTGCGCTCGATGGTGGAAGCTGGGCCGTCGTCGTTCGACTTTCACCTCGAGCTCGGAGATCGCCTGGATCGCTTCGTCGACCCGGCCGCGGCGGGCGTGAACCATCGCCGACTGGATCTGCGCCAACTCACTTTCCGGCTCCTCCGCGAGAACGGAACGTGCCAGCGCCTCCGCCTCGTCGATGCGGTCGAGCCAGAGCAGCGGCGGAATCGACCACCAGCGGCGGTCGGGGAGCCGCGCCGCTGCGACGACGCACTCTTCCCAGGCGCCGGCCAGGCACAGCGTGTTGACGTAGCGTTCGCGCGTCGCGGAGCTCGACGGGTCGATCTCGATCGCCCGTCGTGCCGTGGCGAGCGCGGGCCCGTCGAGCCCGAGGTGCGCGTAGAGGTCGGCGAGCTCGGAGAGGCCCGCGCGCGGATCGAGCCGCTGCGCCTCGAGCAGGGAGCGCGCAGCGCCGACGACGTCCCACTCTCCGGCCGCGCTGAAGCGGAGCTCGCTGTCGACGATCCACGGCTCGGCGAGTCGCGGGTCGAGTTCGCGCGAGCGGGCGAGGCTGCGACTCGGTGACGCTGCGGTCAACGGCGCGGCCCACCGGTCGAGTTCGCGCGAGCGGGCGAGGCTGCGACGGGCGCGGTCGATCCATTCGGGCCGATCGGCTTCGCGGAAGAGTCCCATCCACGCCTCGCCCATGGCGAGCCGCGCCCAGGCGAGGTCGGAGGAGGGGTCGTGGCGGAGCGCCGTCTCGAAATGGGCGATCGCCGAAAGCGTCGCCTCCGGGTTGGTCAGGCGAAGATCGAGGTCGGCGAGCCCGCGCAGGTAGGCGTCGTAGGCTGCGGGCACGCGGGTCGGGCCGGTCGCCAGCCGGCGCGCCTGGTCGAGCCGGATGCGCAGATGGAGGAGGACCTGTTCGGCGACGCGGTCCTGGATGGCGAAGATCTCGCCCTCGGCACCGTCGAACGTCGCGGCCCACAGGCTCTCGCCGTCGGTGCGGAGCAGTCGCAGGTTCAGGCGCAGCCGCCCGTCGGCGCGCTGGACGCTGCCGGCGAGCACGGCGTCGACGGCGAGCTCGCGGCCGGCGATGAGCGGGTCGAACGTCGTGCCGGCGTACTTGCGCACGGCACTCGTCGGCCGCACCACGAGGGCGTCGATGGCGCCGAGCTTGGTCTGAATCGTGTCGGCGACGCCGACGCCGAAGTACCCCTCGCCCTCGGTACCGATCTCCTCGAGCGGTAGCACGGCGAGACTGCTGACGGCGCCCTCCGGGGCTGGCGGCTCGGCGCGCGAGCCTGCGCGTCGGCCGGCAAAGAGGGCGATCCCGAGGGCGGCCAGCGCGAGAAAGAGGCCGAGCGCCCAGGCGGCTCGGGCGCGCCTCGGCCGCCAGCGGCCCTTCACGGCGTTCGCCGACGCGGCGTGCGATGTTGCCGTCGCCAGCTCCTCGAGGGCGAAGACGAGGTCTTGGGCGGAGCGGAAGCGACGGGCGGGATCCTTCTCGAGCAGCCGTGCGACGACGCGGGTCAGCGCGGGGGTCGCGCCCGAGGGCGTCGCGGCGCGCTCCCCGCGCACCTGCTCGGGCGCCATGTAGCCGACGGTGCCGAGGACGGTGCCGGCGGAGGTCTCGAGCACGGTGGAGACGTCGTTGAGATCTCCCGAGGACAGCTCCGGCCGCTCGATGCGGGCGAGGCCGAAATCGAGGATCTTGGCGAGGCCGTCGCGCGTCAGGAAGAGGTTCTCGGGCTTGAGATCGCGGTGGACGATCCCCTTGTCGTGCGCCGCGGCGAGGCCCCGGGCGAGCTGGACGGCGAGCAGATTCGGATGGTGGATCGCCGAGGCGGCCCGCGCCTCCTGCTCGAAGCGACGCAGGCGGTCGGGATCCCCGGCGACGTCGGCCGGCAGAACTTCACCGCGACCTCGCGGCCGAGGCGCGAATCCTTGGCGCGATAGACCTCGCCCATGCCGCCCGCGCCGAGCGGCGAGACGATCTCGTAGGGGCCGAGGCGGGTCGAGGGGGCGAGGGTCATTCGGGCGACCTGCCCGGGTCCGCGGATCGGCCGAGGAGGGTCGGGTCCTGGAGAACGATCGAGATGGGCGTGCGGCGCGGCGCGGTGTCGGACTCGATCATGAGGAAGCGCTCGCCGTCCGCGCTGACGTCGTAGTTCGCCTCCGGGGGGCCGCCGCCATCGAACGGGCCCTCGAAGAGCCGGCGCGGCGCACCGGGGGCCGGATCCGCTCCGGGCCCGATCGCGATCGAGTACAGCGTTTTCCCGGAGCGGTAGAAGAGCTCGCGGCCGTCGCGTCGCCAGGCGATCTCCCCGGCGGGCTCTTGACTCGTCAGCTGCCAGCGGGGGCTCGGACTCTCGAGCGGGCGAAGGTAGAGATCGTGTCGGCCCGTCTCGTCCGAGAAGTAGGCGAGCCAGCGTCCGTCGGGTGAGACCTCCCCCCCAGTCTCGCCCGCGGCGCTATCGGCGAGGGGGACGAGCGAACGGTCGTCGAACGAATAGAGCAGGAGGTCGCCCCTCGTCTCCTCGGACCAGCGCGAAACGATCAGGCGGCGGCTGTCGGCAGCGATCGAATTGGGAAAGACCTGCTGGTCGCCGCCGAGAACCAGCTCGGGCTGTCCGCCGCCGCGGCTGGAGATCCGATAGATGGCCGAGGTTCTTCGTGAGCCCGCCCGGGCGTAGAAGAGGTCGGTGCCATCGGGACTCCAGCGCGCGGACTGGTGCAGACCATCCGGCGTGACGCGCGACAGAAGCCGCCGCTCGAGCTCGTAGATCCAGATCCCGCCGAAGCCGCTCGGCTCCGAGATCTGGAGCGCGACGCGGAGGCCGTCGGGCGAGAGGCGCGGCGAGATGATGTCTTGCGGCGGCAGGTCGATCGACGAGCGTCTTCCCTGGCGGTCGACCCAGACCAACCGGCGCGGTGTCCGGGTCAGAGGGGCTCCGACGAAGGCGAGCTCGCCCGAGCGCGCGATGTCGAACTCGGCGCGGCTGCTGAAGAACCTCGTGGCGATCTCGTCGGCGACCCGTGTCGCGTCGCCGCGCAGCTCGAGCTGCCGGAGGTCGAAGGGCGCCGCCCAGAGCGCACCCTGGCGGACGAACAGGAGGCGATCTGCGGCCGCGCCGGGAGAGAAGCCGCGCGCCGTGAGCACGCGGTGGGGACCAGGCTCGGCCCGTGCGATGCCGATTCCCGGCGCTTCGCCGGGCGACTCGTCGGTCAGGATGGTGAAGAGCACTGCCGTGCCGCCCGGGACCGCGCGAGGCCACCTGTGGTTGATCTCGCCGGCTGTCGTGTCGAGCGCCGTGAACGGTCTCGGTTCACCGCCCTGTGCAGGGACGCGCTGGAGGGCTGCGTCGCCGCCAGCCGGGGCGAAAACGATCGTGTCGTCGGCGAGCCACGCGCCGCCACGCGGATTCGGCGCGGAGCAGACGGTGGCGATGGCTCCGTCGCCGAGGCGGACCTTGCGCAGCTTGCCGTCCTGGAAGAACCCTACCGAGGTGCCGTCCGGTGAGAAGAACGGCGACCGCGCGTCCGCTGTTCCGGGGATCTCGCGCGCCGTTTCGGAGTCGAAACGCCGAAGGTAGAGCGACCAGCGGCTCCAATCCGGAGCGCTGGCCGTGAAGGCGATCGCTTCGCCCGAGGGCGAGAGAGCGAACGCGGGGAGGAACGAGTCAAGCGGCAGGACGAGGCCCTCGGGCATCTCGATGGTGAAGCGTAGGGTCGGCGGCGGCGGCGCGGGTGCCCGCGGACCAAGCCACGCCCAACCGGCGAGCAACCCGAACACGGCCGCCGTGCTCCAACCGACGAGATCGAGCCGCCGATGGGGCGCCTTGGCCCCCTTCGCGGTTCCGAGAGCCTTCTCGGCGCGCCCGAGCTCGGAGAGGTGATCGCGGAGATCCGCAAGATCCCTCGCGAGGTCCTTGGTCGAGCCGTAGCGATCGTTGGGGTCCTTGGCGAGGCAGCGCTCGGCGATCCAGCCGAGCTGGGGCGGCAGGTCGGGTCTTCCCTCTCGGATCGGCTCCGGCTCCTCGCGGAGAATCGCGGTCAAGATCTCCGGCGTCGTCTCGCGCCGGAAGGGCCGCTCGCCGGTCGCCAGCTCGTAGAGCAGGGCGCCGAGCGCGAACTGGTCCGAGCGGAAGTCCACCCGCTTGCCTGCGGCCTGCTCGGGGGAGAGATAGCCGAGCGTGCCGAGGATCATCCCCGTTTCGGTGCGCCCGACGAGCGTCGTCATCTCCTGCGGCGCACGGCCTTCGATCTCCGGATACACC
>DATKDQ010000018.1:0-3287 GCA_035544635.1 Thermoanaerobaculia bacterium | reverse complement strand
CAGGACGTGCTGCTGTTCATCGACAACATCTTCCGCTTCACCCAGGCGGGCTCGGAGGTGTCGGCGCTGCTCGGCCGCATGCCCTCGGCGGTGGGCTACCAGCCCAACCTGGCCACCGAGATGGGCGAGCTGCAGGAGCGCATCACCTCCACCAAGCGCGGCTCGATCACCTCGGTGCAGGCGGTGTACGTGCCGGCCGACGACTTGACCGACCCGGCGCCGGCGGCGGAGTTTCGACCCGCGCGACTTCCTCGCCCGGATGCTCCAGCACGTGCCCGCCCCCGACTGCACCAGATGCGCTACTATGGCTATTACTCCAATGTCGCTCGAGCCAAGCGCGCTGCCGCCGAGGCTGAGCCTAAGGCTCTTGCGCCTTCGCCTGATGCGGATCGCGAGACGGCCGCAGGTGAGCGTCGGCGCCTGCGCAAGCTGTGGGCCCAGCTCGTCCGCCGTGTGTACGAGGTCGACCCGCTGCTATGCCGAGAGTGTGGGGGCACGATGCGCATCCTGGCGTTCATCCTCGAACCCGCCGTCATCCGCAAGATCCTCGCGCACCTCGAGCGCGGGGGCCGGCACCCCGGCAGGGGGCCTCCATCAGGGGTGGCGGCCCCGCCTCCGCTCGCCTCGTGATCGCCGCTCGGCCATCGGCGCGGCCCCGGCCGACGTTCGTGCAGGTGTCCGGATGCGGGGGCTCTCAGTTGCGGTGTGGGCGACTCCAGTTGGCGAACCAGGCATCGTCGCGCGTTCACGGGGCTTTGCGAAGGCACGGGGTCGCGAAATCGAGCACGAGCGCGCGTCCTCGACGCACCTGGTCGCCTTGCCTCGGCGACCACGCCGAAAGCAAATCCCTATCCCTTCCCTGAGAGATAGCCGAGCGTGCCGAGAATCATCCCCAAGGCCGTCTTGTCGACGAGCGTCGTCATCTCGGCGGCGTGCCCGCTCTCGAGCTCGGGGAAGACGAGCTTGGCCAAGCCGAAGTCGAGGATTTTGGCGAAGCCGTCGTCGGAGACCATGACGTTCTCGGGCTTGAGGTCCCGGTGGACGATGCCCGCGTCGTGCGCCTTGGCGAGCCCCTCGGCGATCTGCGCGCCGAGGGTGAGGACACGCTTGACCGCCAGGGCACCCGTGCGCAGCAGGTCGCGAAGCGACTTCCCCTCGATCTTTTCGAGCACGAGGTAGGGGCCGAGGCGGGTCGAGGGGGCGAGGGTCATTCGAGGCCCTCGACCAGGTAGAGCTCGTTCGACGAGCGGCTCAGGTCGTAGGCGTAGTGGTTGCCGTCGCTCGTCAGAAAGAGATCGCCGAGCGCCGACGCGCCGGTGAGGTCGAGCGGTCCGATCTCCTTCCAGGCCTCCGTCTTTCCCGAGGCGAGCTCGAACCGGAAGATGCTGAAGGCGGGAAACTCCTTGCGCTGCAGGTACAGCGCGTCGCCGGCGCTGCTCCACTGGACCGGCGTGCGGACCTCGCCTTCGATCCGGCGGGGAGCTCCGCCGTCGACGGGGAAGAGCGTGAGCGTCCCCGTGGCGTCGCGCGCGGCGAGCCAGGTGCCGTCCGGAGACGGCCCGAAAGAAGGGGACCCGACGATCTCGGGCGTCACGGCCCGCCAGCGGTCGCCGGCTTCGAGCAGGAAGATGCGGTGTATTCCATCGCCCGAGTCGAGTGAGGAGAACGCGACGAACAGGCGACGTCCGTCGAGCGACCAGCGCGCGTGGACCGGTCGCAGATCGGGAGCGGGACCGGTTGCGATCTCGCGCTGCAGCCCGGGACCGGTGGGGACGAGGATGAGCGCGGTGCGGTCGCCGGCCTTCCGGCAGAGGGCCCAGGCGGCATCGGGCGAGAGGGCGAGAGCGACGTCGTCGCCGATCCGGATCCTCTGGCTGCCGTCGGTCGCGAGCAGGTACGAGCCCCGCCCGTGCTCGCGGAATTCGTAGGCGAGCACCCAGCGGCCGTCCCGCGAGAGACCGTGGCTGAAGGAGCGCCCGGAGAGCTCGAGGATGGATTCTCCCGGCTGGCCGGCTCGCGAGGCGAGGGTCGACCACCATCCCGCGCCGGTGGTCACCAGCGCGTGCTGGCCGTCCGGCGAGACGTCCTGGAGGGTCAAGGCGCCGGGGGCGGCGGCGAGCCGTCGCCGCTCGCCGTCCATCGCGAGCGCGTAGAGAGCGCGATCGCCGCCGCCGGATTCGTCGCCGGTGAACCAGACCTCGCGGCCGTCGGGCCGCCAGGCCAAACCGAAGGCGAACGGAATCTCGTGGTCGACGAGCGTGCGGCCCTCGAGGCCGACGACCCGGACGCTGCTGCCCGAGACAAAAGCTATACGGTCGCCGCGCGGGGAGAAACGTGGCCAGAAGACGTCCGGGGGGATGCGCTTGCCGATCGGGAGCTCGAGCGCGTAGTCGTCGCGCACGACGGCCAGACGCTCGCCGTCCGGCGCCCATTCGGCGCCGATCACGTTCTCGAGCACTTTGCGCGGCGTTCCGCCGACCGCGGGAACGCGGGCGAGCGTGCCGAGAGAGTTCGCCTGATTGCGCTGGGTCGTGAGCAGGATGGCGAGCTCGCCGGCCGGCGACACCGAGAGCAGCATCGCCGGAGGCAGGTCGATCGGCGTCGATTCCGTTCCTTCGAGGCGGGTGGCGAAGATGCGGGAGGGCTCGGCGCCGTAGGCGGCGCTGTAGTACACGGTCTGTCCGTCGGGAGAGAAGCGCGCACCGTTGACGATCCCGCGCCGGAAGGTGAGCGGCCGGTAGGTGACGGCGGAGTCGCTGGCGGCGCGCGCCAGGGCGATCAGAGAGGCGATCAGACCGGCGCCGAAGAGCGCCGCGAAGATCCAGGCGACACGGAGGTGGCGCGGCCTCGTCTCGCGGCCGGTCGGCGAGGCCTCGGGAGCGGACCTCAAGATCTCCGACAGGTGGTCTCGGAGGTCGGCGAGGTCGCGGGCGAGGTCGCGGGTGGAGGCGTAGCGGTCGTTCGGGTCCTTGGCGAGACAGCGCTCGACGATCCAGCCGAGCTGGGCCGGGACGGAGGCGTTCTTCGTCCGCAGCGGTTCCGGCTCCTCGCGGATCACCGCGGTGAGCGACTCCGGCGTCGTCGGCCGCTCGAACGGCCGCTCGCCGGTCGCCAGCTCGTAGAGCAGGGCGCCGAGCGCGAACTGATCCGAGCGGAAGTCCACCCGCTTGCCTGCGGCCTGCTCGGGGGAGAGATAGCCGAGCGTGCCGAGGATCATCCCCGTTTCGGTGCGCCCGACGAGCGTCGTCATCTCCTGCGGCGCACGGCCTTCGATCTCCGGATACACC
>DATKDQ010000017.1:0-20752 GCA_035544635.1 Thermoanaerobaculia bacterium | reverse complement strand
GGAGAGCGCGCGCGTCCTCGAGCGCTTCACCCGGCTCGCGGACGGAAACGTGCTCTACCGCTTCACGGTGGAGGACCCGACCGTGTGGACGGCGCCCTGGACCGGCGAGTACGTCTGGCGCGCGAGTGACGACCGGGTCTTCGAGTACGCCTGCCACGAGGGCAACTACGCGCTGGGCAACATCATGCGCGGGGCCCGGCTTCTGGAAGAGGAAGCTCTGGCGGCAAAGGCCAGCTCGAGCCGCTGATAGGTTACTGTCACCACGCTCGGAGAGGCGCTCCCGCTAGCCGTAGCGCTCTTCCGTGACGATCACCCGGCGCGGCGAGCTCCGGGTATCGGCGAAGCGCGCCACGTCCTCTCGAATCGCGACGCGCCCCTGCTCGCTCTCGAAGAAGCGCTCCCTCAGGTCCTCGATCGAGTCGAACCCGCACAGCGCGAACCCGTCCCAGTCGGGGCCGTGGAGACGATGGACCACGCTGAGCTGCGTGTAGTGCGACATGGCGACGTGGTGCTTCAGCGCGAGCGGGGCGTGAACGTCGCGCCAGTGGCGGTCGGCCTGGCCGTGGCTCAGGCCGGGATGACGCACCATTGGGAAGAGCCCGATCACGCCAGGGAGCTCGATGGCGGGAGCAACGGGTCCACCGGCGGCAGCCCTGGGCTTCATGGTCCGCCGGCACACGACGTACGCGCCGACCCCGGCTGCCGCGAGCAGCGTCTCCGCGTCGTCGGTGATCGCCGTCACCATCGCCCGGAACGGCAGGCCCGAGGCGTCCGCGCGGAGGTCGACGAAGACGGTGCCTGCCAAGGCCCTCGCCACGATCCGCGCCTGCCCGACATCGTCGCCGACCGCGACCAGCTCGAGGGTGTTCATGGTGGCAGGTTACCCACTTTCGATGATCGGCCCCTGGGCTCCGACGGCTTGGCTACCTACCTACGAAGCTCGGCTCGCGCTTCTCGCGGAAAGCCTGCCCCGCCTCGGCAGCATCGGCGCTGCGCATGGTTGCTTCCTCCATTGAGAGCGACAGCGGCAGCACCAGGTTCGACACCATCTTGATGTACTTGTTGATCGGCACCTTCGAGGCCGAGATCGCGAGACTCGGACCGCTGGCGAGCCGTTCGGCGATCTCCGTCGCCTTCCCGAGCACGTCCTCCTCATCGACGACGAAATTGACCAGCCCGAGGCTGTAGGCCTCCTCCGCCTTGATGCGCTCGCCGGTCATGAGGAAGTACTTGGCGCGATTCACCCCGACCAGAAGCGGCCAGATCACCTGCCCGCCATCGCCGGCACCGATTCCCATGCGGACGTGGGTATCCGCAAAGACGGCGCCGCGCGCCGCGACGACCACGTCGCAGAGCAGAGCGACCGTGGCGCCGAGCCCCATCGCGTAGCCGTGCACGGCGCTGATCACCGGCTTCTCGCAATCGAGGAGGTTGTCGACGATCTGGCGCGCCTCGCGCATCGTCGCACCGGGACCTCCGGGACCGGGCTTGCGGTCGGGTCCGAAGTCGCCGCCGGAGCAGAAGGCGCGGCCTTGACCGGCGACCACCAGCGCCTTCACCTCGGGATCGGCATTGGCGTCCACCCAGAGCGTGGTCAGCTCGTAGTGCATTCTGCCGTCGACGGCGTTGAGTCTCTCGGGACGATTCAACGTGGCCCGGGCAACGCCGTTGGGTCGTTTGTCGATCAGGATCGTTTCGTAGCTCTGCTGCGACAACATTGGTTCTGCCTCCTTTCGCGCAGTCGGTGTCGGCGTCAGGGCTCCGCCGCACAGGCCCAAGCGCCGCAAGCGGCGCGGGCTCGCGTCGCTCCTCCAAAACTTGACTCATGTGTAACGATGTTCCGGCAGGAGCGACGCTAGCTCCGGAAATGGTGTCTACTACCACGCCCTACGCTCGTAGGACTTCGGCGCCGAGGACGGCGCAGTGTCGCCAGTCCATTACATGGACGGGCTCCTAACGAAGCTTCGCGGACGGCGATGCAGGCGCTCATCCTCGCAGGCGGCAGCGGCACGCGCTTCTGGCCGGCCTCGCGCCGGCGCCGCCCCAAGCAGCTCCTGCCGCTCGACGGCGACCGCACGCTGCTGCGCCGGACGCTCGATCGCCTGCTGCCGGCGGTCGATCCCGGGGACGTCTGGGTCGCGACCGGCCGCGAGCTCGGCGACCAGGTGCGGTGCCAGCTCCCCGAGGTGCCCCCGGCGCAGATCCTCCTCGAGCCGGTGGGGCGCAACACCGCCCCGGCGATCGCCTGGGCCCTCGCCAGCATGCCGCCGGCGAAGCGGCAGGAGGTGGTGGCGTCCCTCCACTCGGATCATTGGATCGAGGACGAGGACGCGTTCCGGTCGACCCTGGTCGCGGCGGCCGCCGCCGCCGCCGAGCGCGATCGCGTGATCGCCCTCGGTGTGCGGCCGCGCTGGGCCGAGACCGGCTACGGCTACCTCGAGACCGAGCAGCCCTCCAGCTCCGGCGCCGATGGCCCCCACCAGCTCCTGCGCGTGCTGCGCTTCCGCGAGAAGCCCGACGCCGCGACCGCCGAAGCGTTCGTCGCGGGCGGCCGCCACCTGTGGAACGCCGGCATCTTCGCGTTCCGCGGCACCACGCTGCTCGATCACCTGCGCCGCCTCGAGCCAGCGCTGGTGGAGGGCGTCACCGCTGCGGCGGCCGACCCGTCGCGCCTCGACGCGATCTACCCCGAGCTGCCGGCGCTTCCGATCGACACCGCCGTGATGGAGCGGCTCGACGAGCTGCACACCGTGGTTCTCGACTGCGGCTGGAGCGACTGTGGCTCGTGGGCGGCGCTGGCCGAGGCGCTCGCCGGCACTGGCGGTCGCGACGCGAATGCGGCCCGCGGCGACACCCTCGCGCTCGACGCGAGCGACAACCTGCTGTTCTCCGAGGACGGCCTGGTCGCGGTGCTCGGCGTCGAGGGCCTGGCGGTGGTCCAGTCCGGCAACGCGGTCCTGGTGGTGCCGAAGGCCCGTTCGCAGGAGGTGCGCCGCATCGTCGACGAGCTGCGCCGCAGGGGACGGGAGGATCTGCTGTAGGTGCGCATCTGGAGGGAGGGCCGCGAGCTCGAGCTCCGCGAGATCGCGCTGCCGATCGTGTCGAGGGCCGCCGGCTGCCCCCTCGAGATCGAGATCGGGTTCGGCAAGGGCCGCTTCCTGGTGGCCCAGGCGGCCGCTCGCCAGGGCACCAGGTTCCTCGGCATCGAGTCGGCCCCGACGTACTGGCGCCTCGCCAGCCGCCGCGCCGCGCGGCGCGGGCTCCTCAATCTGGTGACGGTCTGCGGGGACGCGCTCTACGTGCTCGCCGCCTGCCTCGAGCGCGGCTGCGCGTCCACGGTGCACATCTACTTCCCCGATCCCTGGCCCAAGATCCGCCATCGCAGGCGCCGCCTGCTCGACGAGGGTACGGTCGACCTCGTCCTCGGCGCGCTCGAGCCGGGCGGGGTGCTCTACTTCGCCACCGATCACGTCGACTACGGTGAAGCGGTGCGCGACGTGCTCGCGCGCCACCCCGGGGTCTCGGTCGAGTGCGTCGAGGGTCCCTGGCCCGACGGTCCGCGTACCAATTACGAGGTGAAGTACCAGCGCGAGGGCCGTCCGATCCTGCGGCTGCGGGTCACGCGCCGCGCGCCGGCAGGCGCCTCGATGCTCCATCCCGACGGCGTCGCCGAAGTGGCGGCCGGTTGGGCGCCGGAAGGCCACCGCTCCGCTCCGCCCGCGGCGGAGCCGGGAACAGAACCGTGGGCGCGAACGTGCCTGGCGTGGTGAGAGCGCGCTCGCGATCCCGAGACCAGGTACTAGAGTAAGGGGATGGCTCTCCCCATTCGCGAGGGCGACATTCCCGGCATTCAGCTGCGCGTGCGCCGGAGCCTGCGGATCGATCGCAGCGAGGCTTGGCGGTGGCTGGTCGAGCCCCGCCGGGTGGAGAGCTGGCTCGCCGATCGCGCCGAGATCGATCCCGGTCCGCGCGGCGGCCTGCGGCTCCAGCGGGAGGCAGTCGGTGGGGATCCCGATCCGGCGCGCGGCGCCGCAGCGGTCGGCGGCTCGGTCGAGACCGGCAGGACCGAACGCTACGACCCGGGCCGCTCCTGGGTGCTCGCGTTCCGCAAGGAGGATCCCCACTGGGAGACGTCCACGCGCCTCGAGCTCACCCTGTTCGATGCCGATGGCGGCTGCGAGATCGACGTATTCCAGACCGGCTTCCAGCATCTGGCCCTGTCCGCCTGCCTCACCATCTGGGAGGAGTACCGGCGGCGGTGGCGCGACGCGCTCGCACGTCTCGGCGAGCTGACCGGGTGAGACCGTCGCGCGATCAGCTCGAGATCGGCGAGGACTCGGGGGGGTGCGCCCAGCGCTGGCGCAGAAACGCGCGCACCTCGTCGGCGCGGCCCGGCCGCGCGTACACCCGGAAGCGCTCGATGCGCGTGAGGTGGCGGATGAAGTGGCTGACGTGGTTCATCGGCTCCAGCGCGCCGTCGCGATCGCGCACCAGCACCCGGGTCTCTCCCAGACGATGAGGATCCTTCGCCGAGTTCGAGACCAGGAGGTCGCCGGGATCGAACCGCGCTCGCGCCTCCTCGACCAGCGCGGTGAAGCCCTCGCGCTCCGCGGCGGTGAGGTGCTCGCGGGTTTCGAACGCGAGCACGTAGTGGTCGCGCTCGACGATGGCGCGTGCGTGCGGGCTGGTCGAGCGGCGCATCGCGATCCATACGCCGAGGTCGTCGTGTCCGAGGAAGCGCTCGGGATCGGCGGGCCAGCGCATGCCCTCTCCCGCCAGCCATTCGTTGAGATGCAGCTCGAGCACCTTGCCGGTCACGTTGAAGTAGACCTGCGTGAACATGTAGTAGCGGGCGAGGACGAGCGCCTCGAGCGCGTGCACGCCGCCCTCCTCGATGCCGATCCCCCAATCGCGCGTCGCCGGATCGCGCAGCGGCGTGATGGTCTCGAGCAGCCGGCCGAGGTCGTAGTTGCCGTAGCGCACGCCGCAATAGAGGCTGTCGCGCAGGAGGTAATCCATCTTGTCGACGTCGAGCTCTCCCGAGACGATCTGCGCCAGCAGCCGGTCGCTCTCGGCGCCGCGTCCGGTGAGGATCCGCTCGACGTCGTCGGTGGTGACTCCTTGGGGCGCGGCGCCGGCCAGGGCTCGAGCGACCTCGGGGGTGCGCAGCAGTCTCACCGTCATGTCCTCGTGGCTCAAGCCGTCCTCGAAGAGCTCCTCGGCGGAGTGGCTGAACGGCGCGTGACCGACGTCGTGCAGCAGCGCCGCCATGCGGACCCGCCGGCGCTCGGGGCAGCGGGGGTCGGGCTCGAGCAGGTCGGGGGCCTTCTCGGCGAGCGCGTCGTAGACGCGGCCGGCGAGCTCCATGGCGCCGAGAGCGTGGTTGAAGCGGCTGTGCTCGGCGCCCGGAAAGACGAGGTGGGCGAGGCCGAGCTGGCGAACCCAGCGCAGGCGCTGGACCGGTCGGGTGCGGAGCACCGCGGCTTCGGTGTCGTCGGCGCGGACGTAGACGTGAATCGGATCGCGCAGCGCGAGCATCGAACCCCGGTGACGTGTTCGAGTCGAGGACGTGGCTCCTGGCTCCTTCGGCGCGGCCGGCATCCTAGCAGCCGCTCGCACCAGGGCTCGGCGCTGGCGCTTCGCGGGGTGACGTCTGCTGGCGGATCGCGCGAGGTGGGCCGCGGTCGCATGCGCGGGCTGGTCGGCACGGCCGCGATGCTGGTGGTCCTCGCCTCGGCGCCCCAGAGCGCGGCCGCCGCGCCGCCGCGATCACCGTCGCTGGAGGATGCCGATCGGGCCTGGTCGCGCCGCGCCGAGGCCGCGCAGGCCGAGCGTGCGGCGCCGGGCCCGGTGGCTGAGGCGATCGCCGCCTACGAGGACGTCCTCGACGCCGATCCGCGCAACCTGGAGGTGATCTGGAAGCTGCAGCGGGCGCTGCACTACCAGGGCGAGTTCACGAAGCTCTCGCCGGGCAGGCGGGCAAGCCTGTGGGAGCGCGGGACCGAGCTTGCCGAGCGTGCCATCGCCGTTCTGCACGGCGACACTCCGTGGAACGAGCGCGACCCGGCGGCGGTGGCCGCCTCGATCGAGGATCGGACGACCGCCGGCGCGGTGCACTTCTGGGCGGCCGTGCACTGGGGGCTGTGGGGAGAGACCAAGGGTGCCCTGCCCGCGGTGCGCAAAGGAATCGCGAAGCGCATCCGCGATCACGGGGTCTGCGCGATCGAGCTCGACGAGACCTACGAGCGGGCGGGTCCCCACCGGCTGGTGGGGCGTCTCCACGCGGTGGCTCCCAGAGTCCCGTTCTTCACCGGATGGATCGACCGCGACCTTGCGCTGCGCCATCTCGAGCGGGCCGTGGAGCTCGCTCCCGAGGACCTCTACAACCGGCTCTATCTCGCGGAGGCGAGGCTCGGTCTGAGGCCCGAGCTGCGGGACCTGGCGATCCTCGAGCTCGAGGCCATCGTCGCGGCGCAGCCCGATCCGGAGCACTTGGTGGAGGATCGCCGGGCGCAGAGCCTGGCGCGCACGCTGCTGGACGCTAACCGCTGAGTCTCTTTCGTATTGGAGGAGGCCACCAGTCTCCCAGCCGCTCGACGCGGGGGACCTCCTTCAGGTCCTTCAGGACCTCGCTCGAGGTGCGGCCGTCGGGGGGGAGCCTCCACTCGGGGTCGAGATCGGCCAGCGGCTGGAGCGCGAACCGGCGCTCGCGTAGCCGAGGATGCGGGAGCTCGAGCTCGGCGGTGGTCCGCACCTCGTCTCCGTAGACCAGGAGATCGATGTCGAGCGGCCGGGGATGGTCGCGCAGCGGCGCTATGGGGCGGCCGGCGGCGCGCTCGAGCGCCTTCGCGATCGCCAGCAGATCCTCGGGCGACGTCGTCGTCGTGCCGGCGAGGACGGTGTTCAGGTAGGCAGGCTGGAGAACCGGCGACACCGGATCCGTGCAGTAGAGGGGGGCGGCGGCGAGGGAACGAAGATGCCGGGCGAAGACACGCGCGGCGGTGCGGAACCAGTAGAGGGGGTCGCCGACGTTGCCGCCCAGCCCCAGCGCGACCCGGGTCGCACGCGCTGCCGGAGGCGGGCCGGTCGGAGGTCTGTGGCGCAAGACGCGGCCGGGCTCAGTCGTCGTCGCCGGCGTCCACCACCTCTTCGGTCTCGTCGGCGGCGTCCACCACCTCGTCCTCGCCCGCGGTGGCGACCACTTCCTCTTCCTCCTCCACCTCACGGATGCGAGGCAGCGGCGCGCGACGCTCGATCTCGTTGGTGTTGCGGCTCGGCGCCGTTCCGCATTTCGGGCAGACGGCATGCGGATTGCCGAGGTCGTAGAACTTCGTCCCGCACTCGGAGCACTCGAACTTGTTTCCCAGCTCGGCCATGACACCCTCTCCCCAAAGGGGCGGGGAAGGTAGCACCCGATCCGGGGCCTGTCAAGCGAGCTCGGATCGCCGCTCCCGTGCCCGTTTTCCGGGGCGGAGACGAGGTGCGGGCACTGATACCATGACGCCGGTGAAGACGCTCCTCCGCTCCTTCGTGCCTTACCTCGTGCTGCTGGTGGCGGCGGTCGCGATCGCAGTGGCGCAGGCGCCGGATCCTCGCGACACCTCCCTCTCGTCGGTCGAACGGCTGCGCGCCCTGATCGCGCGCATGAAGATCGAGCAGAAGAGTTTCGCGACGCTGGTCGCGAGCTTCGAGCAGGAGACCTCGTCGGAGATGCTGGTCGAGACCGAGCGCTCGAAGGGCACGTTCTACTACGAGGCGCCCGACAAGGTGCGCTGGCAGTACGACGAGCCCACTCCCAAGGTGATCGTGATCAACGGGCAGGAGCTGGTGACCTGGTACCAGGACCTCCGTCGCGCCGAGAGAGTCCACGTCGGGCGCTACTCGGACGCCGTATTCAAGTATCTGGGCGCTTCGGGATCGATCGAGACGTTGATGGACTACTTCTCTCTGCGCATCGACTTCCCCAAGGGGGACGAGCCCTACCGCATCGATCTCGTGCCGCGCTACAAGCGGGTGGAGAAGCGGCTGAAGGAGATGAGCCTGGCGATTGACGGCCGCCTCTTCATCCCGATCGAGCTGTCCTACGTCGAGCCCAATGGCGATTCGACCGAGTACGCGTTCACCGATCTGCGCGTCAACGAGCCGCTGCCGGACAGCTACTTCGTCCTCGAGCTGCCGTCCGACGTCGACGTGCGCGTCGTCACCAGCACGGGCCGGTGACTCCGCGCTTCGAGATCCTGAAGCGAGCGGGTACGGCCCGGCTCGGCCGGCTCCGAACGGCCCATGGCGTCGTCGACACCCCGTGTTTCATGCCGGTGGGGACGCGGGGCGCGGTCAAGGGCGTGCCGCCGCACGAGCTCGAGGCTCTGGGGGCGACGGTGCTGCTCGCGAACCTCTATCACCTGGCGCTGCGCCCCGGGATCGACACCATCGAACGGCTGGGTGGGCTCCACCGCTTCTGCGGCTGGAGCCGCGCGCTGATCACCGACAGCGGCGGTTTTCAGGTGTTCTCGCTCGCCCACCTGCGCGCGGTCGACGACGGAGGCGTCAGCTTTCGCAGCCACCTCGACGGTAGCGCCGTCCGGCTCACGCCGGAGTCGGTCGTCGAGATGCAGGAGCGGCTCGGCGTCGACCTCGCCATGGTGCTCGACGAGTGTCCGCCGTGGCCGGTCGGCGAGGCAGCGGCCGAGATCGCGCTGGAGCGCACCCTACGATGGGCGCGCCGGGCGCGCGAGAGCCGGCGGCGCGAGCAGACGGCGCTCTACGGCGTCGTGCAGGGCAGCTTCTACCCGCGGCTGCGGGAGCGGGCGATCCGCGGGCTCGAGCCGCTCGAATTCGACGGCTACGCGCTCGGCGGCGTGAGCGTGGGCGAGGGGCCGGAGCTCTCGGCCGCAACGGTCGCACGCTTCGGTCCGGCGCTGCCCGAGGAGCGGCCGCGATATCTCATGGGGCTGGGGACGCCGGCCGACCTCCTCCACGGGGTCCGCCACGGTTTCGATCTCTTCGACTGCGTGTTACCGGCTCGAAACGCTCGCCACGGTGTGCTCTACACCCGCGACGGCGTCCTGCGGCTCAAGAACGCCGCCTTCCGCGACGACGAGCGGCCGGTCGATCCGGCCTGCGGTTGCCCGGCCTGCCTGCGGGTTTCGCGGGCCCTCCTGCACCATCTGCTGCGCAGCGGCGAGATCACCGGACAGGTGCTGGCCACCCTCCACAACCTCCGCTTCTATCTTGACTTCATGGGGGATCTTCGCCAAGCTCTCGCGTCCGGTTCGTTCGACGATTCGATCGCCCGCGTCGCTCGCAGTCATCCCGGTTCGGAGCAGCACGGCGGCGGTCCGGGTCGGGCCGTGAGGGGTGATGGCGGCCCGTTCCGGCACGGAGAGGGGGCCTGACCCTCCGCTGGCGTCCCGCGCGTGAACGTCGCCACTGCTTCGGATATCCTGACCGAACGTCCTGAGTCGCTGAAACGATGAGCGCCTCTGCCGCCATTCTCGCCCTGCTCCAGGCCGACGCCGGTCCGGCGCTCTTCAACTTCGTCCCGCTGATTCTCATCTTCGGGATCTTCTACTTCCTCGTGATCGCGCCGGCGCGCAAGCGCCAGAAGAAGCTCCAGGCCCTGATCGACGGTCTCCAGCGCGGCGACCGCGTGGTCACGACCGGTGGCATCTACGGCGAGGTGGTCTCGACCGAAGGCGGTGTGGTCTTCCTCAAGGTCGCCGACAACGTGCGCCTCAAGCTGGCGAAGTCGGCGATCGCGGGCCTGGAGAAGGAGACGGAGGGCAAGACGTGAACCGCAGCCTCTGGTGGCGGGGCATCCTCATCCTCGTGATCGTGATCGGAGCGGCCCTGGTCGCCTACCCTCCAAAGGACAAGGTCAACCTCGGCCTCGACCTGCGCGGCGGCGTGCATCTCGTGCTCGCCGTCCAGGCCGAGGACGCGCTGCGCGCCGAGGCCGACAAGGACATGGACACGCTGCTGCGCCAGCTCGAGCAGGAGGGGGTGACCGGTGCTTCGGCGCGCCGGACCGGGGACAGCGAGTTCGAGGTGACCGGGGTTCCGCCGGCTCGCCGCGACGCGGTCAAGAAGGTGGTCGACCGCTTCCTGCCGTTCTGGTCCTGGTCGATGACCTCCGGGGGCGTCACCTTCGAGCGCCGGTCGGAGGAGGACGCCGACATCCGCGAGCAGGCGGTGCGCCAGGCCGAGCAGACGATCCGCAACCGGATCGATGCCTTCGGCGTCGCCGAGCCCGTGATCCAGCGGCAGGGGCTCGGGTCGAACCGCATCGTGGTCCAGCTTCCCGGCGTCGACGATCCGGAGCGGGTCAAGGAGCTGATCAAGAACACCGCGCTGCTCGAGTTCCGTTTCGTGACCTACCCGTCGCAGGGCGCGGCTTTCACCGAGGAGGAGATCCTCCGCAACTTCCCCGGCGGGCTGCCCGGCGACGTCGAGATCTTCCCGCAGGAGATCCGCGGCGAGCGCGGAGAGAGCGCGGGCACTGCCTATCTCGCGCTCGAGTCGCGCCGCATCATCACCGGCCGCGACCTGCGCACGGCGCGCTCCGGCCTGGGGCAGTTCAACGAGCCGGTCGTCCGCTTCTATCTGAGCCAGGACGCGGGCCGGATCTTCGGCGAGGCGACCGGCGCCAACGTGGGTCGCCGGCTCGCGATCGTGCTCGACGGCAAGGTGCAGTCGGCGCCGGTCGTGCAGTCGCGCATTACCGACGAGGGCGTGATCGAGGGTCAGTTCACGCAGGCCGAGGTCGAGGACCTGGTGACCGTGCTGCGCTCCGGCGCGCTGCCGGCCTCGATCGCCTACCTC
This sequence comes from Thermoanaerobaculia bacterium, assembly GCA_035544635.1. GTDB lineage: Bacteria > Acidobacteriota > Thermoanaerobaculia > Multivoradales > Multivoraceae > DATAFT01. Next base: position 9,931 of record DATKDQ010000017.1, on the reverse strand, counting down.
GAGGAGCGGGCGGTGGGCCCCTCCCTCGGCCAGGACTCGATCGATCAGGGGCTGCGCGCGTCTCTCCTGGGAGGCGCGCTGGTGGTCGCCCTCATGCTGCTGGTCTACCGGCTCGTCGGCATCAACGCGGTCCTGATGCTCACCATGAACTTGGTCCTGGTGTTCGGTGCGCTGGCGTACTTCGGAGCGACCCTCACCCTGCCCGGTATCGCCGGCATCGTGCTCACGATGGGCATGGCGGTCGACGCCAACGTCCTGATCTTCGAACGCATCAAGGAGGAGTTGCGGGCCGGCCGCACGGTGAAGGCGGCCGTCGCCGCCGGCTTCGGCAAGGCGTTGAGCGCCGTGATCGACACCAACGTGACCACCCTCATCGCCGCCCTCTTCCTCTTCCAGTTCGGCACCGGACCGATCCGAGGCTTCGCCGTCACCCTCTCGGTGGGGATCCTCGCCTCGCTCTTCACCGCGGTCTTCACCAGCCGTTGGGTGTTCGACCTCATCCTGTCCAGCCGCCGGCGCGCCGAGCGGCTCTCCATCTGACTCTCCCCAATCGTGGCGGACGGATCCCGATGAAGCGATTGCACGAGCTCAACATCGACTTCATACGCCACGTCCCCGTGATGGTGGCGCTTTCGGTCGTGCTCGTCCTGCTCGCGCTGGTGCAGCTGGTGTTCGGCGGCCGGCTGAACATGGGCATCGACTTCGCCGGGGGGACGCAGCTCATCGTACGGTTCCTCGAGAAGCCCGAGATCGACGAGGTGCGCAGCGTGATGGCGGCGGCCGGGATGGGGGAAGTCCAGATCCAGCGCTTCGGCGAGGAGGAGCGCAACGAGATCATCATCAAGACACCGCTTCTCCCGGACCGGCTGGAGGGCAGCCGCGACCTGGTGGTGCGTGCGCTGGAGAGCCGTTTCGGGAGCGGCGAGGGCAGGCCCGATCTCAACGAGCTCGGGGCCGCGACTCTCGCCTCGCTCCTCTACGAGACCGATCCCGACGGGCGGCTGGGCACCGGCGAGGCCGCGGCGCGGGACCACTATCGAGCGGTTGCCGAGAGCGTGACGGAGGCCCGCGGCGAGCGCGGCCTCTTCGGATCGTGGGAGGAGATTTCCGGCGTCGAGGGGCTTTCCGCCGGGGCGGTGGCGGCGCTGCGGGAGCGGGCGACCCTGGGCCCGTTCGCCGTGGTGAGCGCGGAGAACGTCGGCCCGCAGATCGGCTCGGAGCTGCGCACCCGCGGCATTCTCGCGGTCGTGCTCTCGCTCCTGGGGATGCTGGCCTACATCTGGTATCGCTTCGAGTTCCGCTTCGGTGTCGGCGCCCTGATCGCGTCCGCGCACGACGTCATCGTCACACTCGGGGTGTACGCCCTGCTCGGCTACGAGTTCAACCTGACCACCATCGCCGCGTTTCTCACCCTGGTCGGCTACTCGGTCAACGACACCGTGGTCATCTTCGACCGCGTGCGCGAGAACATGCGCCGTCCCCGGCGCGGGCCGCTCGCCGACGTGATCAACGGCAGCCTCAACGAGACGCTGTCGCGAACGGTGATGACCTCGGTCACCACCATGCTCGCCGTGCTCGCGCTGTTCCTCGTCGGCGGCGACGTGCTGCGCGGTTTCTCTTTCGTGCTGCTCTTCGGCGTCGTGATCGGTACCTACTCGACGATCTACATCGCGAGCGCGATGGTCCTGCTCTGGGAGAAGCGTTTCGGCGCCAACCACTCGGGGACCGCCGCCATGAAGGCGAAGGCGGCGCGCGTGCGGTCATAGCTCCGGAGAGTGCTGTTTAGCACTCTCTTCCGCTACATGTCTTTGGCGCCGAGGACGGCGCGGCTTCGATCCGCCTCTATAATCCTTGGCCTGCGGTCCTCCCGCCGTTCCGGGTCGCCGGGCGGGCGAGGCGGTCCGGAAAGTTGCCGTGTCACCGCCGTCACTGTCGTTGAAGCGCCAGGTCGCGCCCCCCAGCGTCCCGCGGCGAAACCTCCGCTTCGAGGATCTCCTGGAGCGGCTCAGCACCCACGGCCGCGAGTGCGACGAGGGCTGGTTGCGCTCGGTCCACGACTACGCGGAGAGTGCCCACCACGGCCAGAAGCGCCTGTCGGGTGAGCCCTACTTCACCCACCCGGTGGCGGTGGCCTGGCTGCTCGCCGACCTCAAGTTCGATGCCACCTGCGTCGCCATCGGGCTCCTGCACGACGTGCTGGAGGACACCGGCGCCACCCGCGAGGATCTGGCCGGGACGCTCGGCGAGGAGCTGGCATCGCTGGTCGACGGTGTCTCGAAGATCGGCCAGCACGCCTACGTGCGCCGCGACCAGGCGCAGGCCGAGACCTTCCGCAAGCTGATCCTGGCCTCCGCCCGCGACCTGCGCGTGATCCTGGTCAAGCTCGCCGACCGTCTGCACAACATGCAGACCCTGGACCACGTCTCGCCCGAGGCGCGCCGGCGCATCGCCCAGGAGACGCTCGAGATCTACGGGCCGCTGGCGCACCGACTCGGGATGTCGAAGGTCAAGGTCGAGCTCGAGGACCTCGCCTTCTACCACCTCTACCCCCACCAGTTCGCCGAGCTCCAGTCGAAGCTCAAGGAGAAGGTCAAGCTGGGCGCCGCCTCGACGCGCAAGATCAGCGAGCGTCTGGCGTCGGAGCTGGAGCGCGCCGGCCTCGACGTCGAGATCAGCTCGCGGGTGAAGGGCTACTACTCGATCTACCAGAAGCTGCGCCGCCGGGGCATCGATCTGGCGCAGCTCTACGATTACCTGGCGTTTCGGATCGTCACTCCGACCCCGCGCGACACCTACGCCGCGCTGGGCGTGATCCACCAGACCTGGCGCCCGATCCCGGGACGGTTCAAGGACTACATCGCGGTGCCGAAGCCGAACCTCTACCAGTCGCTGCACACCACCGTGGTGCAGGAGGAGGGGCAGCCGTTCGAGGTCCAGATCCGGAGCCGCGAGATGGACCTCATCGCCGAGGAGGGGATCGCGGCTCACTGGCGCTACAAGGAAGGGAAGATCACGACCGACGCCAGCGACTCGAACATCCGCTGGCTGCGCCAGCTCCTGGAGTGGCAGCGGGAAGTACAGGAGCCTCGGGCGTTTCTCGAGAACCTGAAGCTCGACCTCTACCCCGAGGACGTCTACGTGTTCACGCCGAAGGGCGACGTCTATTCGTTCCCGCGCGGGGCGACGCCGCTCGATTTCGCGTACCGCATCCACACCGATCTCGGGCACCGCTGCACCGGCGCACGCATCAACGGCAAGCTCGAGCCCCTGCGCACCGCGCTGCGCAACGGCGACATCGTCGAGATCCAGACCAGCCCGGGCGGCCATCCCAGTCGCGACTGGCTGACCACGGTCAAGACCTCCCGCGCGCGCTCGAAGATCCGTCAGTGGCTCAACACCCAGCAGAAGCGAACGGCCGAGGAGATCGGGCGTCGTCTGCTCGAGCAGGAGCTCAAGAAGGCGCGGCTCCAGCCCAAGGCCGTGCTGCGTTCGAACGAGATGAAGGAGATCCTGGCGGCCGACGGTCTGCAGCGTGTGGAGGACCTCTACAGCCGCATCGGCTTCGGCAAGGCGCCGGTCAAGAGCGTGGTGCGGCGGCTCGCCGGCGGCGACGCGGTGGAGAAGGAGGAGCCCGGCCGGCTGCGCAAGGCGGTCTCGAAGCTGCTCTCGATCGAGGGTGCCGCCATTCGTGTACGCGGAGAGGGCGACCTGCTCGCCTCCATTGCCCAGTGCTGCACGCCGGTGCCGGGGGAGCCGATCGTCGGGTTCGTGACCCGTGGGCGGGGCATCTCGGTGCACTCGGAGGACTGCGCGAACGTTCGCAACCTGCTCTATCACCCCGAGCGCGAGATCGACGTCGAGTGGGCGGACGCGCCCGACCTGGTCTATCCGGTGGTCCTGCGCATCGATGCCGAGGACCAACCCGGCGTGCTCGCGCGCCTGACCGAGACCATCGCGAAGCACGACGCCAACATCAAGAACCTCGACGCCGGAGGCACCGGCGGCGGTCGCGCCGCGATCGAGGTGGTCGTCGAGGTGCGCAATCAGCGCCAGCTCGCCCGGCTCAAGGAGACGATCGAGGGCCTGCCGTACGTGATCCAGGTGATCCGCCAGCGCGGAGCGCGCAGGCAGGGCAGGCGCGCTCAGGAAAGTGCTGAATAGCACTTTCCTGAGCTGGATGACCCTGGCGCCGAGGACGGCGCAGGAAAGTGCTGAATAGCCGCGCGCTCCGGGGGTGGTGAGTACCACCCCCTCCGCTCGCTAGTTGTTGGCGCCGAGGACGGCGCGGCTCCGGGGGTGGTGGATACCACCCCCTCCGCTCGCAGTGCACCTTCCCGGTAGTTCCCTTCATTTCCCCTCGGGAGACTGCTGTAGGGCCTAGTCCCGCAAATCGACTTATGCGGTTTTGCTCATGTATTGACTTCTCTCTTTCGATCTTGCTAGTCTGTGCCACCACAGTTAAAGAATTCAGCGCTAAGTAGCGATGATTTAGAGCTTTAGGTAGGGGGTAGCACGCTTGGCCCTGTTCTCTAGGTCGAAGAGTGTCGTCGGTCTCGATATCGGCAGCTTCGCGTTGAAGCTGGTCGAGCTGCAGCAGCACAAGGACGGTGATTTCTCGCTGCAGTGCCTCGGCATAGAGCCGCTGTCGCCAGAGGCGATCGTGGACGGGTCGATCATGGACTCGTCGCTGGTCGTCGAGGCGATCGAGAAGCTGAACCTGGAGACGCGAGTCAAGAACCCGCAGTTCGCGACCTCGCTCTCGGGGCACTCGGTCATCATCAAGAAGATCGAGCTGCCGTCGATGCCGCCGGAAGAGCTGGCGGAGTCGATCCAGTGGGAGGCCGAGCAGTACATCCCGTTCGACATCAACGACGTCCGCATGGACTACGTGCTGCTCTCGGACCCCGAGGCCGGCGGTGACCAGATGGAGGTCCTCTTGGTCGCGGTCAAGCGGGACAAGGTCAACGACTACGTCTCGGTGATCGGACAGACCGGCCGCACGCCGGCGCTGGTGGACGTCGACGTGTTCGCGATCCAGAACGCCTACGAGCTCAACTACGACGTCGACCGCTCCAAGATCATCGCGCTCGTCAACATGGGCGCCGCGGTCACCAACATCAACGTGCTGGCTCGGGGCCAGACCCTGTTCTGGCGCGACATCTCGTTCGGCGGCAATCAGTTCACCGAGGCGCTCCAGCGCGAGTTCAACCTCGCGTTCGAGCACGCCGAGGCGCTCAAGCGCGGACGCGACGTCGAGGGGCACACCGCCAGCGAGGCCCGGCCGGTGCTCGAGTCGGTAGGGGCGGAGATGGCGGGCGAGATCCAGAAGACCTTCGACTTCTTCTCGACCACGGCGAACGAGGGATCGGTCGACCAGGTGGTGCTCTCCGGCGGCGGCTCGCTCACCGCCGGGCTGCGCGACGTGCTGGCCGATCGCCTCGGGTGCTCGATCGAGCTGATGAATCCGCTGCGGCGGATCCAGTATCGCGAGAGCGACTTCAGCCAGGAGTGGATCGAGTCGATCGCGCCCATGATGGCGGTCTCGGTCGGGCTTGCGCTGCGCCGCGTGGGAGACTGAGCCGATGATTCGCATCAACCTCATCTCCGAAGGCAAGAAGGCTCCGTCAGTCCGTTCGGCGCGGCTGCGCGCGTTCAACATCAACGCGCAGAACATCGCCGTGGTGTGCGTCGTGGCGACCTTTGTGCTCGCCGGGCTCGGCTACGGCGGCTACTGGCTGTACATGAACCGCCAGCTCTCCACGCAGGAGGCGGAGATGCGGGAGCTGCGGGCGACGGTCGCCGAGCTCGAGGAGATCATCAAGGAGGTCGAGCGGTTCGAGCGGCGCCGGGCCGAGCTCGAGCACAAGATCCAGGTGATCACCGACCTTCGCAACAACCAGCGCGGCCCGGTCCACATCATGGACCAGGTGTCGCGCTCGCTCCCCGACTTCCTGTGGCTCGACCGTATGGAGATGAGCGCCTCGACGGTCAACATCCAGGGCAAGGCGTTCACCACCAGCTCGGTGGCGAACTTCATCGAGAGCCTGGACAGCGTGGCGGAGTTCCAGGAGCCCTACCTGCGCAACGCGACCTGGCGCGGTCAGGTCTACGACTTCCAGGTCTCCTTCAACTACACGCCGGTGCCGGTGGCCCGCCCGCCCGTCGGGGGAGCCGACGAGCCGGCGGCGGCTGCGGCGCAGGCAGCCGCTGCCCGCTGAGGCGCTGGAGAAGAGCATCGTGCCCATGGAAACGGGACTGGAAGGCAAGGCTTGGTGGGTCGGCGTCGCGATCGGCGTGGGGCTGGGCGTCGCCGGCGTGCTGCTCGGCTACCAGCTTCAGCTCAAGGAGATGCACGCGCAGCGCGAGCGCAACAACGGGCAGATCGTGGAGCTGCAGGGCAAGATCAGCCGCGGACTGGCCGCCAAGGCCAAGCTGCCGCAGTTCCGCGAGGAGGTCGCTCTACTCGAGGTGCAGCTCGAGAAGCTGCTCCGCATCCTGCCGCCGCGGCGCGACGTGCAGGATGTGCTGCGCCGCTTCCGCGCGCTCGCGGAGCAGGAGGACTTCGTCCTCTCCGAGTTCCGGCCGGGCCAGGAGGCGCAGAAGGACTTCTACAACGAGTGGCCGATCACGGTGCGCATCTCCGGCACCTACCACAACCTGGCGCGGTTCTTCGACCGCATGAGCCGGTTCTCCCGCATCTTCAACGTCGACAATCTGCAGATCACCCAGAGCCGGGCGGCGGGCCAGCACACGATCGCCGCCTCCTTCACGGCGAAGACCTTCGTCTACCAGGAGACCGAGCCCGAGCCCGCCACCGGAACGACGGCGCCGGGTCAGGGAGGCGGTGCAGGGCGGTGAGACGTCGACTGGCCTGGATCCTCTGTTTCGCGCTCACGATCGTGATCGCCGCCGCCGCGGCTCCGACCGCGGCCGCCCAGCCGCCCGAGTCGACTCCCGCCGAAGAGCCCGGCGAGACGGAGTCCAGGGGCGACCCCGCGGACGGCGAGGGCGACCCGCTCGCCGCACCGCCGCCCGAGCCCGATCTCGAAGCCATCGAGCGCATGCTGCGGGAGGACGAGGAGGTGCTCGGCGGCTCCGGATACGCCTACGACCCGGGGGATCGGCGCGACCCCTTCCTCTCCCTGCTCCGCGTGGCCGAGGCGCCCGATCTCCTCGGCCCGCGGCCCGATGGCGTGCCCGGTCTGCTCATCGACGAGATCGAGCTGACCGGCGTCTTCGTCACGGCGCGAGGTGGGGTGGCGCAGGTGCAGGCCGCCGACAAGACCAAGAGCTTCCTGATTCACGAGGGGGATCAGCTCTACGACGGCGAGGTGCTCGACATCCGATTCGAGAGGAACGAGGTCGCGGAGGTCGTCTTCAGACAGGACGTTCGCGATCCGACTGCGGCGAAGCCGTTCCGGGAAGTGGTGAAGAAGCTCAACCCCTGACTTTCCTGGCGATTGGCGGGTTGGAGGCGTAAGCATGGGGCAACTACGGAAGCCTGAGACGAAAGCCGGCGGATCGCGCCGGGGCAGTCTGGGGAGATGGGCGGTATGGGTGTGGCTGCTGGCAGGAGCCGGCTCGTCGATCGTCGCGATGGACGGCACGCCGCTGTCGCCCGTGCCTGAGGCCACACCCGAAGATCCCTTCATCGCTCCACCGCCGTCGGGCGTCCGCGCTTCGCGCCTCGAGGCTCTCGAGGTGATCGAGCGTGGAGCCGAGACCAGGATCCGGATCCACGGCGACGGGGAGTTCGCGTATCAGAGCTTCCAGCTCGAGGATCCGCCGCGCTTCGTGCTCGACCTCGACGGCGCGGTGAAGACCGAGCGGAGCTCCAGCGTCGTGATCGACTCCGCCGCGGTCGAGCGGGTACGAATGGCGCAGTACCGATCGGAGCCCGATCCGGTCACGCGCGTCGTGTTCGACCTGCGCGGCTGGTCGCAGCCGTGGATCGGCCGTGATCGGGAGGGGCTGGTGGTGCGCTTCGCGCGTGGCGCCGACTGGGCGGCCGCTCCGGCCGAGGCGGTGACCGGGAGCCTGGCGCCGAGCCCGACCGAGCCAGCCGCTCCGGCCGAGGTGGTGACCGGGAGCCTGGCGCCGAGCCCGACCGAGCCGGCCGCCCCAGCTCCGGTGGCGGCGGCGATCCAGAAGACCGCTGCGCCCGAGCCTGTGGCCGCGGACCCGGCCCCTCCCCTCGCCGATACGTCGCTTTCGAGCTTGATGCTCGAGGCGCGCGTGCTGGAGATCGAGGAGATCGAGGAAAGGGGCGTCGATCGCGCCGTCGCCGTGACGCAGATGGCGGCGGTCGAGCCCATCGCCGCACCGCTCGCTCCGGCGGCGATGGCCGCAGCCCCGGCCCCGGTCGAGCGGGAGCGGCCGATCCTGATCGCGCAGGCCCAGCCGGGCGCCCGTCCGGTCGTCCTCGCGCAGGAGCCGGCGCCGGCCGCTCCGGCGCTCCAGGTCGAAGAGCCCCCGGCCGAACCGACCCTGGCCGAGGGCATCAGGGTCCAGGCGCCGGTGCCGGAGCAGGCGGAGATCCCGCGCTTCGGAGTGACCACCGTCGCCGGCGAGCGGCAGTACTTCGGCGCGCCCATCAGCATGAGCCTGAAGGATGCCGACATCACCGAGGTGCTGCGCTCGATCGCGCGCATCAGCGGCCTCAACGTCGTCATCCAGCCCGGTGTCTCGGGACCGGTGACGGTGGAGCTCGAGAGCGTGCCCTGGGACCAGGCGCTGGAGCAGATCCTCAAGATCAACCAGCTCGGCATGGAGCTCGAGGGCAACATCCTGCGCATCGCTCCGGTGGCGCGCCTGGCGCAGGAAGCTGAAGAGCAGCAGCGCCTGCAAGCCGCCAAGTCGCTGTCGCTGCCGCTCACCACGGTGATGCGCCGCGTCAGCTACGCCAGCGCCAGCGAGGTGGCCGCGATCCTCCAGCGAGGCCGCGGCGGCTCCGGCCTGCTCTCGCAGCGCGCCACCGTGATCGTCGACAACCGCACCAACACGCTGATCATCCAGGAGCTCCCGGCCTACATGGACCAGGTGATCCAGATCATCGAGAACCTGGACGTGCCCGAGGACCAGGTGATGATCGAGGCGCGCATCGTCGAGACCACCAAGAACTGGTCGCGCGCGCTCGGGTTCGCCTGGGAGTTCGACTTCATCGCCGATGCCGCCCACGGCAACACCACCGGCCTCGAGTTCCCCAACAACATCGAGAGCACGGGCGGGGTCGGCCTGCTCACCGGCGGCGCCAACGGATTCCTCAACATCGGTCTGGGCAACATCCTGAACACCTTCGAGCTCGACCTCATCCTGCAGGCAGCGGAGAGCGAGGGTCTGGTCAACATCATCTCCGCGCCGAAGGTCGCCACCCTCAACAACGAGCGGGCCTCGATCCAGAGCGGCCTGCAGATCCCGGTGCAGACGGTGGCGAACAACACCGTCACGGTGCAATTCGTCAACGCCACGCTGCGGCTCGACGTCACGCCGCACATCACCGCCGAGGGAACGGTGCTGCTCGAGATCAACATCCAGAAGCGAGAGCCCCAGCCGGGGCTGGCGGTGGTGGGGTCGCCCTCGTCGCCGATCGCGACGCGCGACGCCCGTACCCGGGTGCTGGTGCGCGACGGCGGCACCGCGGTGATCGGCGGGATCTACGAGGTGTCGACCAACGAGAGCCAGGATCGCGTGCCCGGTCTGGCGAACATCCCGATCCTCGGGCACCTGTTCAAGAACCGGAACCGGTCGAACACCAACGAAGAGCTGCTGATCTTCATCACGCCCAGGATCGTCCACCTGTAGGGCCGGAGAGGAAGGACATGAGACACGCCCTTGGGATCCTGCTCACCCTGGCCGGCCTGCTGCTCGTCGCCGGGTGCGACTCACGCGTCGAGCGCACCGACGGCGGCGGCGTGCTGCTCTCGGTCTCCGA
>DATKDQ010000016.1:0-8361 GCA_035544635.1 Thermoanaerobaculia bacterium | reverse complement strand
CCGAGGAGGCGCGCGTGGCCAGGGCCGCCGGGCTGCGCGCGGTGCTGGTGCTGCGCGTCGCGCTCGATCATGCCGTCGCGCGCAACCGCTTCCTGTGGCACGGCATGATCCTGCCGCGCGACGACGCGCAGGTCGGCGCCTGGTTCGACCGCTACCGCGAGTTCGTCCTGCGCTGGGCCGCCGTCGCCGAGGAGGCCGGCATCGACGTGCTCGGCATCGGCAGCGAGCTGGGCGCGCTGGCCTCGACGCGCCCGGTGGTCGCGCTCCCGGCGCTCGAGGCCTACTACCTCGATCCCCAAAAGCAGGTCGAGCGCAGGGAGCGTGCCGGGCGATTCGAGGCGGCGATCGATCCCCGCCACCTCCACGGCTCGTGGGACGAGACCTACGACTCGCTGCCCGCCTATCTGGACGACGAGATCGAGGCGCACCGGCGCTGGGCCGAGCAGGTCACCCACTCCCGGGCGGCGGGCGCCGCCGGCGAAACGCTCACGGCGATCAACCGCCGCCGCGCGCTCCTCGCCCGCGAGTGGAGCGGGCTCATCGCCGCGGTGCGCGAGGTCTACGGCGGTGAGCTGACCTACGCGGCGAACTTCGACCAGTACCAGGCGGTCGGCTTCTGGGCCGAGCTCGATCTGATTGGGATCAACGCCTACTTCCCGCTGCGCGTACGGCCGCTGGGCGAAGTGGACCGCGACGGGTACGAGCCCGAGCTTGAGGCCTCCTGGCGGCGGATTCTCGGCGAGATCCAGAGCTTCCGCGCCGGGGTGGGCGCCGCCGGGCTGCCCGTGCTCTTCACCGAGCTCGGCTACACGCGTCGCGCCGATGCCACGCTCGAGCCGTGGTCCTCGCGCGGCTTTTCCCTGGTGGGAGACTGGAAGGATCCGGAGCTGGTGATCTGGGACGAGCGCGAGCACGGCTACGAAGAGCGCGCGTCCGCCGTCGGCGCGCTGTACCGCGCGAGCCGCGACTTCGACCGGTCACTCCTGCGCGGGCTCCTGTGGTGGAAGCTCTCGACGGTACCCGAGCACGAGGCCATCGAGCCGTTCGTCCTCCTGATCGGAGAGGACGCGCCGGTGGATCCCCTCCTCGCCGAGCTGCTGAAGTTCCGTGCCCCTTGACAGGAGAGGCGCGCCTCGGGCCCGACAGCCATCCAGCGGCCGCCCGCCGATCGGACGCGCGAGGGACGGGGGATCAGCCTGCCAGCCAGTCGTCGATCAGCCGCCGCGCGATCGAGAGCGGCGGCGGCAGGCGGACCTCGCGCGCCAGCACCTGGTCGCGGTGGAACCAGGCCGCCTGCTCGAGCTCCGAGGAGTCCACGCGCACCTCACCGCGTCGGGCGGTCGCCCAGAACCCGAGCATGATCGACGACGGGAAGGGCCACGGCTGCGAGGAGTGGTACTCGCAGCTCTCGATCGCCACCCCGGCCTCCTCCATCACCTCGCGGCGCACCGCGTCCTCGAGGCTCTCGCCGGGCTCGACGAAGCCCGCGAGCGCGGAGTAGACGCGCGGCGGCCAGCGCGCCTGCCGCCCGAGCAGACACCAGTCCCCGTCGACCACCAGCATGATCACGGCCGGATCGGTGCGCGGGAAGATCTCGGCCGCGCACTCGGGGCGAGGACACCGCCGCACGTGGCCGCCCAGCGCGCTCTCGGTGGGAGTCCCGCAGGCTCCGCAGAAGCGATGGCGCTGGTGCCAGGTCACCATCGCGCGGGCGTAGGCGAGGAGCGCCCCATCCTCGGGCTCGACCACCGCTCCGACCTGCCGCAGGTCCTGGAACTCGAGGTCACGCGCCCCCGGCAGCGCCCCGAGCGGGTCGTCGAGATCGGAGACGTCGAGCGCGAAGTAGGCGCGATCCAGGCGCGCGCCGAGGAAGACGAGCGGCCGCGCCGTCCCGACCCCGGTGTCACAACCGGCGAGGGGCGCGTCGCACAGCGGGAGCTGCGCCGCGGCCGGCGCCGGGCCGACGCGCACCAGGCTCTGCGAGCGCCACACCAGCGTGACGCGGGACTCCGACGAGGCCAGGAGCCGCTCGAGCCAGCTCGGGTCGGATCGCCGGTGCGACAGTCGGTCCAGGCTCCCGGCCGCGAAGACGTTCGGTTTGCGCATGGTGTCGAGTGCCTCGCTCGAGGTGCGCCGTCGGGCGACTCGAGGCGGAGTCGAGCTCTCGGGGAAGCGACCATCCTAACAGTGGGCGAGGCGGGCCTTGCCCGTGGTCGCGAGCCGACTCTATGCTGCGCCGATGAGCCCTAGCGACGATCCGACACGGGAGATCAACCGGGAGATCGCCCGCCATGCGCCCGCGGTGTGGACGCTCCTCTCCGAGCTGGGGCGCCAGTCGGTCTATCCACCCGACATCCCGTTCCAGGCGGCGCAGGCGCGCGGCAAGCGCTTCAACGCGACCATCGGCCAGATCACCGACGGGCATGGTCGCGTGCTGGCGCCGCCGTCGCTCGAGCGCCAGCTCGCGGGGCTCGAAGGCGACCGCAACGCGGCCCTTCTCTATTCGCCGATGGAGGGGCGCGAGGAGCTGCGGCGGCGCTGGCGCGAGCGCCACCGGCCGCGCTCGGCGGCGGGCGCGCCGTCGAGCCTGCCGCTCGTCGTCGCCGGCCTGACCCACGGCCTGGCGCTGGTGGCGGACCTCTTCTGCGACCGCGGGCGGGCCGTGGTCGTTCCGGCGCCGTTCTGGGGCAACTATCGCCAGATCTTCGGGCTGCGGCGCGGCGGGCGCATGGTTCCCGCCGAGCTGTACCGCTCGGGCCGCTTCGACCCGGCGGCGCTGCGGGCGACGCTCGATGCGCTGCCCGCGGGCGAGCCCGCGATCGTCCTGCTCAACCTGCCCGCCAACCCGGTCGGCTACTCCCCGACGGCGCCTGAGGCCGACCGCCTGGTCGAGGCCCTCGTCGCCGCCGCGGCGAGGCGCCCGCTCCTGGTGGTGTGCGACGACGCCTATGCCGGGCTGGTGTACGAGGATGGCGTGCCGGCGGAATCGCTCTTCTGGCGGTTGTCGACGGTCGACCAGCGGCTGGTGGCGGTAAAGATCGACGGCTCGACCAAGGAGCTGGTCTTCTTCGGCGGCCGGGTCGCCTTCCTGACGTTCCCGTTCGATCCCGACTCCGCTGTCACGCGTGCGCTCGAGAGCAAGGCCAAGTGCCTGCTGCGCGCCACCATCGGCTCGCCGGTCGCGGTGAGTCAGGAGATCGCGCTCGCCGCGCTCCAGAGCGAGAGCGTGGAGGAGGAGATCGTCGAGGTGCGTCGCGTCCTCGCCGGCCGCTACCGCGCGCTGCGCCGCGCGCTCGAGCGCGTCGACTCCGCGCTCCTGCGCGCGCTTCCCTTCAACTCCGGCTGCTTCGCGCTGCTCGAGCTGCCCGCGGACCTCTCCGCCGAGACCGTGCGCCAGCGACTCCTTGCCGAGCTCGACACCGGAGTGGTCTCGATCGCGCCGCGCTACCTGCGCATCGCCTACTGCTCGGTGGGCGAGGAGGCCATTCCGGAGCTGGTCGAACGGATCGAGGCAGGGGCGAGGGCGGAATGGGACCGGGTCCAGGCCTCGAGCGCCTGAGACGCCGGAGCCAGGAGCAGGTCAGGAGACGGGAATGCTGCGCATCCCGGTCGCGCGCTCGGTGAGCGTGCGCAGCTCGTCGGCGATGGCGAGGCTCGAGCGCATCGCGCTGGTGGCGAGCTCCTGGAGCTCCTCCGTCACCGCGTACTTGACCAGCAGGTCGTAACCCATCTCGTGGTGATGGGTCTCCTCGGGGTTGATGATCTCGCTGTAGAGCTGCTCGGTACCGCTGTCGCCGACCGCGCGGCAGAGCTCGATGAACTGCGCGTTGCGGACCTCGGCGATCGCTTCGCGCGCGAACGGACCGGCGGCGACCCGCTCGACCGTCGTCCGCAGCCCGCGCAGGTAGTGGTAGAGCGGGCTGTAGCCGTCCTGCGCGGGATCGTACCCGGTCATGTCCTCGCCCAGCTCGGCGAGCCGCTTCAGGATCAGGTCGTAGTGCTTCATCTCGTCGCCGCACTGGCGGGCGAACGCCATCTTCACGTCGATCTCGGCGGTGGTGGGCATCCAGTAGCCGGCCAGCTCGCTCGCCTCGATCTCGCTCTTGAGCGCCAGCTTCAGGAGCGTCACGACGTCGACGCGGCCCTCCGACTCGGCCTCGAGCGTCTGGCGCTCGCCGAGCTGGCTGAACAGCCGATCCATCTCCTGGCGGAGGTTGCGGACGAACTCGCGGGGATCCATTCCCCTAGTGTAGTGCCAACTGCGGGGTGTGGCGAGCGCGAGCCGTCGTGCGCCGTTCCGACCCACGATCTGGCGGTCCCGATTCGGTGTGCGCTGGTGTCGGGAGCCGCGCCGCCCTCGAGCGGCGGCTCGGTCGCCGGGCGGTGGGGAAGGTTGGGGATAGACTTCGCCAGGTGCCTCTCCAGAGCCTCGCTCTCGTGCTGCTGCTCGGTGCCGCGCAGGCGCCCGCGCGGGACACACCGCCGCCGCCTCCGAGGCCCTCGGAGCCGCTCATGGCCTACGCCGGGCGGCACGTCTCGGTGCGCTACGTGCCGGGGGCGCTCGATCGGGCGCTGCACGTCACCCGTCGGCTCGACCTCATCGTGGGCGAGCTCGGGAAGTGGCTCGACATGCCGCTGCCCCTCACCGCGATGGTGCTCGATCGCCGTGAGTGGGACCGCGCCGGCCTGAGCCGTTCTTATGGGCTGCCGCTGCCCGTGAGCATCGGGTCGGTGGCGGTGCCGGCCGCCGGCGACGAGGGCACCGTGAAGAGATGGAAGACCTGGATCGGCACCGAGCTTCCGCCGATGGGCGGCGTTCCGCTGGTGGGAACGGCCGAAGACGCCTCCTCGCTGCTGCTCGCCGATGTCCTGCTCCAGGTCGAGGTGTGCGAGATGCTCCTCGGTCGCACCGCCCTGGCCCGATCCGAGCCGTGGATCCGCGGCCTCACCTCCCACCTGGCGGCGGTCTCTCTGTGGAGTGACTTCGAGCCCAGCCGCACAGCGGAGCTCGCGATGATCTTCAGCCGCATCCGAGGGCAGATCCCGCCGCTCCTGGCGCTCGAGCAGACGCGGCTGGAGAAGGGCGAGCCGCCGCTGGCCATGGAGCGCTGGCTGCTCGCCGAGGCGCACCTCTTCGAGGGGGCCACGCTGGCGCACGCAGCGGGTGGATCAAAGACGTGGAAGCGTCTCCTCAAGACGATGCGCCGCGCCAACGAGCCTCCCACGCGCGCGCAGATACTCGCCTACTACCCGGAGCTCGGCCCGTGGCTCGAAGCGCTGCCCCGGGTGGCGGGGATTCTCTGAGGGCCGTGACCGCCGCGTTCGTGCGCCGGCACCTCGCTTCTCCCCGTCCTCGGCGGCGCGTCCGGACGCTGTCCGGCACCGGCCTGCGGCCGACGATGTGGGATAATCTAGGAACGATCGCTCGTCGCGCCGAGGGGCGCCGGTGGACCGGTCCCGGCGCCACGTGGTGAGGAGACGGGCCGCCTCAATCGGCGCGTCTCGCGCGCTCCGGCCATGATCCAACATCCTCACAGCGCCTCCCGCCTCGAGCTCCGCGACACCCTCGGGCGCCCGCTCGAGGACCTGCGCATCTCGGTCATCGACCGCTGCAACTTCCGCTGCAGCTTCTGCATGCCGGCGGGGCACAGCTACACCTTCCTGCCCAAGTCGGAGATCCTGACCTTCGAGGAGATCGCGCGCCTGGCGCGCGTGTTCGCCGCTCTCGGTGTGCGCAAGCTCCGGCTCACCGGCGGCGAGCCGCTGCTGCGGGCGCAGATCGAGACGCTGATCGAGATGCTCCACGCCATCGAGGGGATCGAGGACCTCGCGCTCACCACCAACGGGCTCCTGCTCGCCGACCGGGCCGCAGCGCTGCGCGCCGCCGGCCTCCGGCGCCTCACCGTGAGCGTCCCCTCGCTCGACTCCGAGGTGTTCGCGCGGCTGTCGGGGCTGCGCCACCGCGTCGAGGACGTGCTCGCGGGCATCGACGCCGCGGTCGCCGCCGGCTTCGGCCCCCTCAAGATCAACGTGGTCGTGATCAAGGGGGTCAACGAGCGGGAGGTGCCCTCGATCGCGCGCTACTTCAAGGAGCGCGGCCACATCGTGCGGTTCATCGAGTACATGGACGTGGGCACGCTCAACGGCTGGGATCCGGAGCGCGTGGTGTCCGCGCGCGAGATCCTCGAGCGCATCGGCCGCGAGCTGCCGATCGAGCCGGCCGGGCGCGCGCGCGCGAGCGACGTGGCGGACCGGTTCCGCTACCTCGACGACGGCGTCGAGCTGGGGACGATCGCCTCGATCACCGAGCCCTTCTGCGGCGACTGCGCGCGCGCTCGCCTGACCGCAGAGGGACGGCTCTACACCTGTCTCTTCGCCGCCCGCGGCCACGATCTCAAGGGTCCGCTGCGCGCCGGGGCCGACGATCGCGAGCTCCGCTCGCGCATCGCCGCGACCTGGAGGGGTCGCGCGGATCGCTACTCAGAGGACCGGGCGAGGGCGCTCGAGGCGGGACACCGCGGGCCGGCGCCGAGAGTGGAGATGTACCGCATCGGCGGATGAAGTCGGTGTAAACCGAAACCACGGCGATCCTCGACGCTCGGCGGGACGCCCATTGGACGGCCCATTGACGCTATGATGCGGCCGCTCGGACGCCATCGGCCGGTCCTCGGATTCCTGCTGAGACCAGGAAGGTCGTCCCGGCAACCGACCAACAGCGCCGAGGCTCGGGGGATGGAGCGGGTGATGCTGCGTGAAAGGGAGAACGTTGCCGCGGACGGGCTGGAGCAGGTGCGGGCCGCCGCCGACGCGGCCCGCGAGCACCTGTCGTCCCTGCAGCGGCCCGACGGCCACTGGTGCGGCGAGCTCGAAGGCGACACCATCCTGGAGTCGGAGTACGCGCTCACCCTCTACTTCCTCGATCGCCGCGTGGACGGCAGGTTCCAGCGTCTGGCGAACTATCTGCGCGCCCGCCAGGAGCCGGGAGGCGGTTGGTCCAACTTCCCCGGCGGTCCCCCCGAGGTCAGCGCGTCGACCAAGGCGTACTTCGTCCTCAAGCTCGCCGGCGACGATCCGGGGGCGCCGCACATGAGGGCGGCTCGGGCCGCCATCGTGGCGCGCGGCGGACTCGACGCGTGTAACTCCTATACGCGCATCCTGCTCTCGATCTTCGGGGTCTACGACTGGGAGAAGGCGCCGGCGGTGCCGCCCGAGATCGTCCTCCTGCCGCGTTGGTTCTACTTCAACATCTACGAGATGTCGTCGTGGTCGCGCGCGATCGTGGTGCCGCTCTCGATCCTGTGGGCGTCGAAGCCGTCCTGCGAGGTGCCGGCCGGGTGCGATCTCGAGGAGCTGCGGGTCGAGGACGCCACGACGATCGCTTCGGCGTCGCGGCCGGGCCAGACCGCGAGGCAGCGGTTCTGGCGCGGGTTCTTCCTCGCCATCGACGGCTTGATCAAGGAGATCGAGGACCTCGAGCTGGTCCCCTTTCGCGGCCGTGCGCTCGACCGCGCCGAGAGGTGGGTGATCGAGCGTCTGGAGGCGAGCGACGGCCTGGGCGCGATCTTCCCGTCGATCATGAACACGGTCATCGCGCTGGTCTGCCGCGGACGCGGCGCCGCGGATCCGCTGGTGCGCAGTCAGGTCCGCGAGCTCGAGAAGCTGGAGATCGCCGACGGCGACGAGCTGCGGCTGCAGCCGTGCCTGTCGCCGGTGTGGGACACCTCGCTGGCGATGAACGCGCTGCTCGAGTCGGGGGTCTCACCGGACGACGAGTCGATAGAGCGGGGCGCGCGCTGGCTGCTCGATCACGAGGTGCGCCGTGCCGGCGACTGGAGGCACAAGAACCCGGAGGCCGAGCCCGGCGGCTGGTACTTCGAGTACGCTAACGAGTTCTACCCCGACTGCGACGACACCGCCGAGGTGCTGGCGCTGCTCGACCGCGTGAAGCTCGCCGACCCGGCGGACGAGGTGCGGCGGCGCGCCGCGCTCGAGCGCGGCACCCGTTGGCTGCTCTCGATGCAGAGCCGCAATGGCGGCTGGGCGGCGTTCGACAAGGACTGCGATCGGCGGATCCTCGAGCTGGTGCCGTTCGCCGACCACAACGCGATGCTCGACCCGCCCACCGTCGACGTCACGGCGCGCGCGATCGAAGCGCTGGTCGGCATGGGGTACGCGCCGTCGCACCGGGCAATCCGACGAGCGGTCGCGTTCGTGTGGCGCGAGCAGGAGGCGGAAGGCTGCTGGTACGGCCGCTGGGGGGCGAACTACCTCTATGGCACCTGGCTCGCGCTCACCGCGCTGCGCGGCGCCGGGCAGGACATGCGCAGCCCCGGCGCGCGTCGCGCCGTGGAGTGGCTGCTC
>DATKDQ010000015.1:0-2534 GCA_035544635.1 Thermoanaerobaculia bacterium | reverse complement strand
CGGTCATCGGCGTGCCGGGAAGGCCCTCCGCCACGATCCGCAGCAGGTCGTCGTCGGCGGGCAGCGCGCCGCTGGGCGTGCACCGGCACTTGAAGGAGCTGTGCGAGAAGTCCCGGGCGCGAAACCCGAGCGAGCGCGCCTGCTCGCCATCGCCATTCCCTTTGGGCCCGTGGCACTCCTCGCAGGTCTGGCGGTAGATCTTGCGGGCGGCGCGGAGGTCCACCTCCTCGGCCACGGCGGGCGCCGCTGCGAGCCCGACCAGTACGATGACGAGCGGAGTTACCATCGGGCCGAAGCGCGTCATCGCGGCACAACCTCTTTCGATGTAGGGGCGAAGCTCGACTCCGTCGTTCCCCAGGTTGTGCAGTCTCTCCCTGCGATCATGGATGAGGCAAGCTGCTGCTCCCCGACGCCCGAAGACGCGCAGGCGGCCATCGAGCCAGCATGCAGAATTGCGCTTGCAGGGCTCCATCGCTACGATCCCGTCTCGTGATCGGCCAGTCCATCGCACACTACACGGTCACCGGCCAGCTCGGCGCCGGAGGCATGGGCGAGGTCTACCGCGCCCGCGACTCGAAGCTCCAGCGCGAGGTGGCGCTCAAGGTGCTGCCGCCGGCGCTGGCCCAGGATCCCGACCACATGGCGCGCTTCGCGCGCGAGGCGCAGGTCCTCGCCGGGCTCAACCACCCCAACATCGCGGCGGTCTACGGTCTCGAGGAGGGGCAGGGCGTCACCGCGCTGGTGATGGAGCTGGTGCCCGGCGAGACGCTGGCCGATCGCATCCGGCGCGGCCCGATCCCGGTCGAGGAGGCGGCCGCGATCGCGCTCCAGATCGCGCAGGCGCTCGAGGACGCGCACGAGCACGGAATCATCCACCGTGACCTGAAGCCCGCCAACGTCAAGATCACGCCCGAGGGCCGGGTCAAGGTCCTCGACTTCGGGCTGGCCAAGGCGCTCGAGGGCTCCTCGTCCGCGGCCGGTCTGACCAACTCGCCGACGATCAGCCTGGCGGCGACCCAGGCCGGCGTCATCCTCGGCACCGCGGGCTACATGAGCCCGGAGCAGGCCGCCGCGCAGCGCGCGGACCGCCGCTCCGACATCTGGTCGTTCGGGGTCGTGCTGCTCGAGATGCTGACCGGCCGGCAGACCTTCACCGGCGAGACCGTCTCCCACATCCTGGCCGCCGTCCTGCACGGCTCGCCCGACCTCGAGACGGTGCCCGCCTCGGTGCCGCCCCGCCTCAAGGAGCTCCTGCGCCGCTGCCTGACCAAGAACGTGAAGTCGCGCCTCCAGGCGATCGGCGACGCGCGGGTGGTGCTCGAGGAGTACGTCGCCGACCCTGCGGTGTTCGAGGAGAGACCGGCGGCGGTAGGCGCCGAGCCGGAACGCTCGCGGGCAGCGTTTCTGCCGTGGGCGATCTCCGGGCTCGCCGTCGCGGCGGCGGTCGTCTTCGCGGTTCTGGCGCTGCGGCCCAGCGACGGTCCGCCGTCGCGGCCGGCGCGGCTGCGCGCCGATGTCGGGCAGCCGCTCTTCCTCGGATCGGGGGCGAGCGCCGTGTTGTCCCGCGACGGGCGCTCCGTTGCGCTGGTGCTCGGCTCCGAGCAGGATCGGAGCCTCTACGTCCGCTCCCTGGGACAGCTCACGAGCACCCTTCTTCCCGGCACCAACGTCGCCTATAACCCGTTCTTCTCGCCCGACGGGCAGTGGATCGGCTTCGTCACGCCGAGCGAGCTCAAGAAGGTCTCCGTCTCGGGTGGAACTCCACTCACGCTGGCGACGGTGAGCCGGGCGCGCGGCGCGAGCTGGGGCGAGGGGGACGTGATCGTGTTCGCGCCGGACCCGGCGAGCGGGCTCCAGGTCATTCCCGCCACCGGAGGGAAGGCGGAGCCGCTGACCACGCTCGACGGCGAGCGCAAGGAGTTCAGCCACCGCTGGCCGCAGGTGCTGCCCGGGGGTGGGGCCGTGCTCTTCACCTCGCTCTCCGGCGAGGAGGCGAACGACCGCGGCACGCTCGAGATCGTGGACCTCGAGACCGGCGAGCGCCAGGTCGTTCACCGCGGAGGCCTCTACGGCCGCTACCTCACGAGCGGCCATCTGGCCTACGTCAACGAGGGCACGCTGTTCGCCGCCCCGTTCGATCTCGAGCGGCGCGAGTTCGCCCGAACCCCGGCCCCGGTGGTGCAGGGCATCGCGACCACCGGCGGTGCGCACTTCGACGTCTCCGACGACGGCACCCTGGTCTACCTCGAGGGACAGGCCGGGGCCGCCAAGTACGATCTCGTGGCCGTCGATCGGCGGGGTTCGGCGACTCCGGTGACCTCCGACCAGCAGACCTTCGTCGAGCCGCGCTTCTCCCCCGACGGCAGGCGGCTCGCGGTGCAGATCCTCGGCGCCGCGAGCGACTGCTGGGTCTACGACCTCGAGCGCCGCACCGCCACCCGGCTCACCTTCGACGCGGGCAACGACGCGGTGCCGGTGTGGTCGCCGGACGGCCAGTGGATCCTCTTCAGCTCGGATCGCGAGGGCGCTCCCGA
>DATKDQ010000014.1:0-2912 GCA_035544635.1 Thermoanaerobaculia bacterium | reverse complement strand
CTCGCCGAGGGGTTCTACGAGGACGTCGACATCTCGCCGGACGGCCGGCGGATCGCCGCCAGCATGGTCGCCGAGGACTCGGGCGGAGCCGCGATCGTGGTCTTCGACCAGGACGGCAACCGCGCTCGCGTCACCTACGAGGAGGCGTGGGCCCAGAAACCGGTCTGGCACGTCGACTCCCGGGACCTCTTCTTCGCCGGGGGGACGTCCATGCCCCGCGTGTCCCCCTACCGAATAACGGCCGACGGCGCGATCCGCGCCGCCGCTCCGGTGCCCGGCGTCCTCGCCGAGAACACTCCTGCCGTCCCCGAGGCGGTCTCATCCGACGGTCGTGAGCTGATCTACACCGAGATGAACCGGGAGCGCCGGGACTACGACGTGGTGGCGGTCGACCTCGAGCGGGGCGAGCGGCGGGTGCTGCTCGATTCCGCCTTCAACGAGACGCTGCCCCGCATCTCGCCCGACGGCCAGCTTCTGGCCTACGTGTCGGACCGCGAAGGCGAGCGCCGGGTCTACGTGACCACCTACCCACAGCCCGGCGCGCACCTGCAGGTCTCTGCCGAGCTCGCCAGCTACCCGCACTGGAGCCCAGACGGCGGTCGGCTCTACTACCATCGTGAGGGAGCGGACGCGGCCGTCGCCACGATCGAGCGCCGGCCGGAGCTGCGGGTCGGGGCGCGGCAGAAGCTCTTCAACACCAAGCGCTTCTCGCTGGGCAACGGCTGGGACCTCTCGCCCGACGGGCGCTTCCTGATGACCCGCGTCGCCTCCGACGTGGAGGCGCCGGACGGCGCGCGCATCCACGTCGTGCTCGGCTTCGGCGAGCAGCTCGAGCGCGAGATGCCAGCGGGTCGAGCCGGCGGGAGCGGCCGGCGGTGAAATGCGGCGAACCGCTACGAGCTCACGGCGCCGCCCAGGGATCGGCGATTGCCACTCCGGTGCGCGCGAAGTCCTCTCCGTTGCGCGTGACGACGGCGAGATCGTGGACCAGCGCCGTGCAGGCGATGAGGCTGTCCATCACGGGGAGCGCCGCTCCCTCGGCCTCCACGCTGGCCTGAACCTCTCCCCAGCGGAGCGCCACCGTCTCGTCGATCGGCAGGATGCGCCCATCGAAGCGCCGGCGAAGATCGGAGCTCAGCCACGCCTCGAGCCGGCTCCTCTTGCGCGACGCCGGCAGCCTGGCGATCCCCCGCTGCAGCTCACCCAGCGTGAGCACGCTGAGGAACAAGGTGTCCTCCTCCTGGGCCCGCAGCCACGCGACGACGCTCGGCCGGGGTATCGGCTTCTGAAACTCGGAGAGGAAACAGGTGGCGAGCAGGTAGCTCATAGATCGATCTCGCGAGGCAGATCGCGGAGTCGTTCGACATCGAGGCCGGCGCCCTTCAGCGGCGAGTCCATGAGAAACTCCACCAGCGTGCTCGTACGCTGTCGCAGCTTGCGAAAGTCCGCCAGAGAGAGAATCACCACCGTCTCGACGCCGTTGCGGGTGATGATCTGAGGTCCGCGCTCGACCGCCTCGTTGACCACTTCGCTGAATCGGTTCTTCGCTTCCTGGAGTTGCCACGATTTCGCCACTGCGGCCTCCTGTCTAGACTGTCTAGATCGTAGCACGCCCCGGAGCGCGACCCGGCCACCGCTGGCACCGTGTGCAACCGGTGCAGGTGGCGCGGACACTCGAGAGCCTCCTCGCGGCCGGCGTCTTGCTGCTAGAGCTCCGCGCCGACGGTCCTTCCTCGGTCGACGATAGTGATTATGATCACTATCGTGGCGGATCCCCTGCCGACCAAGGCACGACCCGGAGCTCGCGTTACGGGTTCGCCGAGAACGTCACCAGGCTCTTGAGGAACGCGATCACCGCGGCCCGCTCCTGGTCGGGAAGCGCGAGGAACGCGTCTCGCGATTCCTGAGCCTCGCTGCGGCCGGGCTCGCCGAAAGCCGGCGGCTCTTCCTCGCCGTGGAGCTCGATCGCCTCGCGCAGGGTGCCGGCGCGCCCGTCGTGGAGCCAGAGGCCGGTGTTGCCGACGCCCCACAGCTCGGCGGTGAGGAACACGTCCTCGGCGATCATCACGGTCTCGCCCTCGTGCGTCACCGGCTCGAAGTCGGCGCGGCCGGACTCGGAGGGCCCCGCCGGGTCGGCGAGCCGCCGTCCCATGCGGTGGCGCTTGAGGTCGCCGTAGAGGCGCACGATGGCGCCGCCATCGGGGTGTGGCTCGACGCGCGGCGCCTCGGCGTCGATCAGGAGATCGAAACGGAAGGGGCGCGCCGGGTCGTAGCCGGGGTCGTGCTCGGCGAGCATCGCGTCGTAGTAGTTGCCGCCGCCGCGCAGAGTCGGCTCCTCGAACACGGTGTCCTCGAGGCGCAGCTCGGGCACGTGGCAGGTGGCGCAGCCGATCGATGAAAAGGCGGCGCGGCCGGCCGCGATGCGTGCGACGTCCGCCGGGGTCGGGGGCGCCACCAGGCCGAGCGCGGCGAGCCGCTCGAGCTCGGCCGGCGTCTCCTGCGCCGCGTCGTAGACGGTCATCGCGGTGATGTCGCCCACCGAGAACTCGCGCGCCACGCCGTCGCCGTCGGGATCGGGCACGTCCGCGGTCTCCGGGTTCTTCCACAGCAGCTCCTCGGGCTGCATGCCGAGCCCACCGAGGGCGGGACCGGCGATGAACGGACGGATGTTCGGGGTGTCACCCTTCCAGCCGAACGGGCGCACCACCAGGTCGGGGTCGATGCCCTCGAGCCCGGAGACGTCGAAGGACACCTCGCCGGCGGCGTCCGCCGTGGCGGCGATGGCGCCGAAGCGCACGCCCTTGGCAGCGAGATCTCGGCGCGCAGTGGCGCCGGGGTTCGCTTCGGCCTCGGCCGCCGCCTCGTCGCGCAGGCGGTGGAGCTCCTCGGTCATCTCCTCGGCGAGCCGCTGC
>DATKDQ010000013.1:0-6595 GCA_035544635.1 Thermoanaerobaculia bacterium | reverse complement strand
TAGCCCCAGGCGCCCTGGACCGCGCCGCGGAAGAAGAGCTCCTCGGCGAAGCCCGAGAGCAGCGCGAGGCCAACCGCCTGGCTGGCGTCGAGCGAGCCCAGGACCCCGCGCAGCAGCGCCTCGAAACGGCGCGCGGCGTCGAGGCGGCGCCCGACGATCTCCCACAGGCCGAGGAGGGCGAGCCCACAGCCGACACCGAGCCCCGCGTCGATCCACCACCGCCGCGGATCGAAGAAGAGCGAGCCCTCGATGCGCCCCTGGCGCAGACCGATCCACAGCACGGCGGCCACGCCGAGCACGAGGTAGAAGAGCCAGGCGACTCCGTACAGGCGCGACGCGCCCAGGGTCTCGGGGCGATCGTGGCGGGGAGGATCGCTCAGAACGCGGTCTGGCCGGTGGCCTTCCAGTCGGAGAGGAAGCGCGCGAGGCCGAGGTCGGTCAGGGGATGCTGGTAGAGCTGCTCGAGGATCTTCCACGGCACCGTGGCGACGTCGGCGCCGAGGCGCGCGGCCTCGACCACGTGCATCGGGTGGCGCACCGACGCGACCAGGATCTGAGTGTCGAAGTCGTAGCTGTCGTAGACCTCGCAGACCTGCGCGATCAGCGCCATGCCGTTCTCGCCCACGTCGTCGAGACGCCCGACGAAGGGCGAGATGTAGCCGGCACCGGCCTTGGCGGCGAGTAGCGCCTGCGCCGCCGAGAAGCAGAGCGTGACGTTGGTGGTGATGCCCTCGGCGCGCAGCGCGCGCACGGCGCGCAGCCCGGCCGGGGTGAGCGGTACCTTGACCACCACGTTCTCGGCGAGCGCCGCGAGGGTCCGGCCTTGGCTCATGATGTCGTCGAAGTCGGTGGCGAGCACCTCGCCGCTCACCGGTCCGGGGACGAGCCCCGCGATCTCCTTGACGGCGTCGAGGTACTCGCGCCCCTCCTTCGCGATCAGGCTCGGATTGGTGGTCACCCCATCGACCATCCCCCACTCCAGACCCTTCTCGATCTCAGCGACCTTCGCCGTATCCAGGAACAGCTGCATGCGACCCTCCTCTGCGCACGCCTTCCCGCGCCTCGACTCAATTGATCGGACCGTCCCCGCCGTCTCCGGGCTCGTCGCCCGCGCTCGCGCCGTCCTCGTGGCTCTCGTCCTCGCCCAGCTCGCCCTGCTCCTGGTCGCCCTGCTCGCCCGCTGCCGGACCGCCGGCCGCGAGCTCGGCGCCCGCGAGGCTCAGGCCGCCTTCCCCGCCGTCGACGTCCTCGACATCGCGCTCCACCACCTTGGCCATGGCGACCAGCATGTCCTCGCCGTCGAGGTCCATCACCTTCACCCCCTGGGTCGAGCGACCGATCGTGCGCAGCCCCTCGACCGCGATCCGGATCAGCTTCCCCTCCGAGCTGATCAGGATCACGTCGTCCGACGGCTCGACCTCGAGCACGCCGACCACCTCGCCGGTCTTGCGCGAAACCTTGAGGTTGATGATGCCCTTGCCGCCGCGGCCCTGCTCGCGGTACTCGTCGATCGACGTCCGCTTGCCGTAGCCGCGCTCGGTGACGGTGAGAATGTCGCCCGACCCGCGCAACGCCTCCATGCCCACCACCTGGTCGCCCCCGAGAAGCCGGATACCGCGCACGCCGTGGGCAGGCCGGCCCATCGGCCGAACGTCGGTCTCCGGGAAGCGGATCGCGAGCCCCTTGCGGGTGGCGAGGAGGAGGTTGCGCTCGCCGTCCGTGATCCGGACGTCGAGCAGCCGGTCGCCCGGGTCGATCCCGATGGCGATGATGCCGCGCACCAGCGGGTTGGCGAACGCGGTGAGCTCGGTCTTCTTGACCGTGCCCTGCTCGGTCACGAAGAACAGGTACTGGCCCGGCTCGAAGCTGCGCACCGCGACCGTGGTCGCGATCTTCTCCTCGGGCCCGAGCTGCAGCAGGTTGACGATGGCCTTGCCGCGCGACGCCGGCGACAGCTCGGGGATCTGGTGCACCTTGAGCCAGTGCACGTGGCCGCTCTCGGTGAAGACCAGGATGTAGCTGTGCGCCGAGGCGACGTAGAGGCTGGCGACGAAGTCGTCCTCCTTGGGCGCCATGCCGGTGCGCCCCTTGCCGCCGCGCTGCTGGGCGCGGTACGCCGACACCGGGGAGCGCTTGATGTAGCCGGTGTTGGTGACGGTGATCACCATGTCCTCGTCGGCGATCATGTCCTCGACCGAGATGTCGCCCGAGGCGTCGACGATCTCGGTCCGACGCCGGTCGCCGTAGGCCAGGGCGAGCTCGGCGAGCTCGCGGCGGATCTCCTCCAGCACCAGGGCGTCGGACGCGAGGATCGCCCGCAGGCGCTCGATCAGCGCGCTCAGCTCGCGGTACTCCTCGACCACCTTGTCGCGCTCGAGACCGGTGAGGCGCTGCAGGCGCATCTCGAGGATCGCCTGCGCCTGCGGCTCGGAGAGGGCGAGCTCGTGCTGCAGGCGCTCCTTGGCCTCGGCCGGCGTCCGGCTGGTGCGGATGGTGGTGATCACCTGGTCGAGGTGGTCGAGCGCCTTGAGGATGCCCTCGAGGATGTGAGCCCGCTCCTCGGCACGGCGCAGGTCGAAGCGCGTGCGCCGGACCACCACGGTCTTGCGATGCTCGAGGAAGTGGCGCAGCAGCTCCTTCAGGCTGAGCACCTGGGGCTGGTTGTCCACGATCGCGAGGACGTTGATGCCGAAGCTGATCTGCATCGGAGTCAGCTTGTAGAGGCTGTTGAGCAGCACCTCGGGGATCTCGCCGCGGCGCAGCTCGACGACCACCCGAATGCCGTCGCGATCGGACTCGTCGCGCAGGTCGGTGATGCCCTCGAGCTTCTTCTCTCGCACCAGCTCGACGATGCGCTCGATCAACCGCACCTTGTTCACCTGGTACGGGATCTCGGTGACCACGATCGCCTGGCGATCGCCCTTCATGTCCTCGATCTCGGCGCGGGCGCGCACCTGGATGGTGCCGCGGCCGGTGGCGTACGCCGAGCGGATGCCGGCCCGCCCGTGGATGGTGCCGCCGGTCGGGAAGTCGGGCCCGGGTAGGACGCCCATCAGGCGCTCGAGCGGGACCGCGGGGTCGTCCATGTAGAGCCGCAGCGCGGCGATGACCTCCGCCAGGTTGTGCGGCGGGATGTTCGTCGCCATGCCGACCGCGATCCCGGAGGAGCCGTTGACCAGGAGGTTCGGCACCTTCGCCGGCAGCGGGTGGGGCTCGCGCTCGCTGCCGTCGTAGTTGGGCAGCCACGGCACGGTGTCCTTGTCGATGTCGTCGCGCAGCATCTCCTCGGCGAGCTTGGTCAACCGCACCTCGGTGTAGCGCATCGCCGCCGGGTTGTCGCCGTCGATCGAGCCGAAGTTCCCCTGGCCGTCGACCAGGGGGTAGCGCATCGAGAACTCCTGTGCCATCCGCACCAGGGTGTCGTAGATCGGGCTGTCGCCGTGCGGGTGGTACTTGCCCATGACGTCGCCGACGATGCGCGCCGACTTCTTGTAGGCCCGGTTCGACAGGTTCCCGGCCTCCCACATGCCGTAGAGCACGCGCCGGTGCACCGGCTTGAGCCCGTCGCGCACGTCGGGAAGGGCGCGCCCGACGATGACGCTCATGGCGTAGTCGAGATAGCTCCGTTTCATCTCCTGCTCGAGATCCACCGGCAGGGTGTTCTCGGGCGGAGCGGGTGGCTGCGGCGGCAGAGTGGATTCGTCGGTCATGAAGGCTCAGAGCATCGAAGTTGTTGGTTCGTAGGCGCCCGCGCCCGCGACGAGGCGAGGCGAGGCGACTCGATCACACGTCCAGGTTCGTCACGTGCAGCGCGTTCTCCTGGATGAACTCGCGCCGCGGCTCGACGACGTCTCCCATGAGGAGGGTGAAGGCCTGGTCGGTCGCGACCTCGTCGTCGATCCGCACCTGGAGCAGACGCCGGCGCGTCGGGTCCATCGTGGTCTCCCAGAGCTGCTCCGGATTCATCTCTCCGAGCCCCTTGTAGCGCTGGATCGAGAGGTTCTTCTTGGCGCTGGCGTAGAGCGCCTCGACCACCTCGTTCAGCGAGCCGTAGCGCTCGCTCTCGCCGGCGGCGAGCCGGGTGAGCGCGAACTCGCGACTGGTCAGCGCGGCGAGCCCTTCCGCGGAGTGCGCGAGCGAGCGGTACTCGCTCGAGCCGACCAGGTCGCTGTCGATCCGGACGCGGCGTTCTACGCCGTCGCGTCGGCTGGTGAACTCGACCCAGCCGAAGCCGTCCTCCTCGCCCGCGTGCACCTCGACGCGATGGAATCCCGACGCCTCGATGATCTGAGCGATCCGCGCCAGGATCTCGGGGTCGCCCAGGCTGCGCCGCTCGCGCAGGCCGTAGAGCAGCGCGACCCCCACGGCGTCCTCGGGATAGCCGCGGGACTGCAGCTTCGTCATCGCCCGCCGGAAGCGCTCGATCCGATCGAGGAAGCCGGCCAGCGCCTCACCACGGTGGACCACCGCCGCCAGCCCCTCCCCGCCGCCGTTGCCCTCGCCGTCGTCGCTCACGCCACCCTCACCGGTCGTGCTCGACCCCTCGCCGCCGCCCGCGTGCTCGGCCGGCGCCAGGTAGCGCAGCTCGTACTCACCCTTGATGCGGTCGATCAGGAAGCGCCGGTACTCGTCGTCGTCCTTGAGGTAGGTCTCCTGCTTGCCGTGCGCGACCTTGTAGAGCGGCGGCTGCGCGATGTAGAGGTGGCCGCGCTCGATCAACTCCTTCATCTGCCGGAAGAAGAAGGTGAGGATCAGCGTGCGAATGTGCGATCCGTCGATGTCGGCGTCGCACATGATGATCAGCTTGTGGTAGCGCAGCCGCGCCGCGTCGAACTCCTCGGGGCCGATGCCGGTGCCGAGCGCGGAGATCAGGGTCCGGATCTCGGTCGACGACAGCATCTTGTCGAAGCGGGCCTTCTCGACGTTCAGGATCTTGCCCTTGAGCGGCAGGACGGCTTGGAAGCGCCGGTTGCGCCCCTGCTTCGCCGAGCCGCCGGCGGACTCGCCCTCGACCAGGAAGATCTCGGCCGCTTCCGGGTTGCGCTCGCTGCAGTCGGCCAGCTTGCCGGGCAGGTTGGTGTTGTCGAGCGCTCCCTTGCGACGGGTGAGCTCGCGCGCCTTGCGCGCCGCCTCGCGCGCCCGGGCGGCATCGATCGTCTTCTGCACGATCCGCCGCGCGACGGCCGGGTTCTCCTCGAGGTAGGTCCCGAAGTGCTCGGTGACCACCTGCTCGACCCATCCCTTGACCTCGGACGAGACCAGCTTGTCCTTGGTCTGGCTCGAGAACTTGGGGTCGACGATCTTCACCGACACCACGGCGGTCAGACCCTCGCGCACGTCCTCGCCGGAGAGGTTCTCCTTGAGATCCTTGGCCAGCCCCGACGCGGTGGCATAGGCGTTTATCGTGCGGGTGAGCGCGGTGCGGAACCCGGCCAGATGCGTGCCGCCGTCGCGGTTGTTGATGGTGTTGGCGAAGCAGAACACCTGCTCCTGGTAGCCGTCGGTCCACTGCATGGCGATCTCGACCGTCTCGCCGGCTCTCCCGCCGTCGCGCACCTGCGTGAGGTGGATCGGCTCGGGGTGCAGCGGCGTACGGTTCTTGTTCAGATGCTCGACGAAGCTGCGGATGCCGCCCTCGTACTGGAGCCGAGTCTCCTTCCCGGTGCGCTCGTCGGCGAGCACGATGAGGACGCCGTGGTTGAGGAACGCCAGCTCGCGCAGGCGCTGCGCCAGAGCGTCGGCCTCGAACTCGAGCACCGAGAAGATCGCCGGGTCCGGGTAGGAGCGGACATGGGTGCCGGTCGCGGCCGTGGGCTCGCCCGGCTGGATCGGGGCCTCCGGCACGCCGCCGCGGTAGGTCTGGCGCCACACCCGCCCGTCGCGATGGACCTCGAGCAGGAGCTTCTCGGACAGGGCGTTCACCACCGAGACGCCGACGCCGTGGAGACCACCGGACACCTTGTACGAGTTCTGGTCGAACTTACCGCCAGAGTGGAGCTCGGTCATGATGACCTCGGCCGCCGAGCGCCCCTCCTCGACGTGGAGATCGACCGGGATGCCGCGGCCGTCATCGGAAACCGTGACCGAGTTGTCCTCGTGCAGGACGACCCGGATCGTGCTGCAGTAGCCGGCCTGCGCCTCGTCGATCGAGTTGTCGACCAACTCGAAGACCATGTGGTGGAGCCCCGACAGGTCGTCGGTGTCTCCGATGTACATGCCGGGACGCTTGCGAACGGCCTCCAGGCCCTTGAGAACCTTGATGCTCTCGGCGGTGTAATCCGACCGGGTTACCGTCACGTTGACCTCGAAATCCTGCGTTCTTGAGGGATCCGCCCACCCACCCGCCACGATGCGTGTGCAGCATACCACACGAGACTCGGAGCCACAATATTTAAGTCTCCTGTTTTCAACTGGTTACAAGGTAGATTTCTGAACGGGTCGGCCCCCTTCGAAGGCCCACTGGACGACCCCTCCGGCGACCCCTGCGAGCACCTCCGGGACGTCGCGCCGGGTGCTCGTCGCGAGCACCTGCCGGCCCTCCGCCAGGATCCTCCAGACCGCGTCCAAGACCTCGAGATCGAGCTCGGCATCGACG
>DATKDQ010000012.1:0-14581 GCA_035544635.1 Thermoanaerobaculia bacterium | reverse complement strand
TCGAGCCAGACCCAGAACGCGGGCTCGGGCGTGGCCTCGACGCGCAGCTCGCGGATCGGGGCGTCGAGACGCCCCTCGAGCTTGGCGCGATCCTTCGCGGTCACCACCACCGCTTCGGCGCCGGTGCGCGCGCGCGCCCGTTCGATGCGCTCGAGGCTTCGCCGCCCGAAGCGGTGGTGGTCGCCGAAGCTGAGGTGCTGGGCCACGTCCAGCCCCAGAGCGCGGGCCGTCGCGAGGACGCGTTCGGGACTCGCGACACCGGTCACGAGCAGCACGCGTCCGTCCACGTCGGGATGAAGCGCGGCCTCGAGGCCGACCGCGAAGCCGGGTCCCGTGAATCCAAAGGGGCGCAGCCGTTCGGCCAGCTCGCGCCCGGCGTCCGCCGCCGCTCCCTCGACTCCGGTGAGGAGCACGGCGTCGGCGGCTCGCGCCGCGCCCAGCGGCTCGCGCAGCGAACCGAACGGCACCAGGCGTCCGTTGCCCCATGGGCGGTGGGCGGGGAACGCCAGGAGGTCGAGGTCGCGCGCGAGCTCGAGGTGGGAGAACCCGTCGTCGAGCACGAAGACCTCGGGACGTGGAGCCAGCACCTGGAGCGCGTGGCGCCCGGCCTCGACGCGATCCTCGCCGACGACGATCCCTACGCCCTGGAGCTGCTCGGCGAGCATGAACGGCTCGTCGCCGACCTCGGCCGCCGAGGCTTCGGCGCCCCGCCCCCGGGATGCGATCAACACCCCGCGGGTATCGCGGCCGTAGCCGCGCGAGAGGATCGTCACCGCCGTGCCCCGGTCACGAAGATGACGGGCGACGGCCGCGACCAGCGGTGTCTTGCCGCTGCCGCCGAGGTGCAGATTGCCGACCGAGAGGACGGGCGCGGGTAGGCGCCGCGCCCGGCCGGCCCAGAACCGCCGCCGCCGCGACAGCACACCGCCCCAGAACAGCTCCCACGCGCTACGCCGGCGGCGCGGCGGCGGTACTCCCACCGGCGTGTCGCCGCCCGCCGCCGGGCCGCCCGCCGCCTCGTTTCCCCGCGTCGCCACGGCGCCGTCGGCGCTCATCGATCGGGCGCGCCCAGGAGGGGCCGCAGGAGATCCAGCGTGCGCTCGAGCGCGCCCCGGCTCTCCGCCAGGAGGGTCGCTCCCCGCTCCCCGAGCGCGCGCGCGGAGGCGGGATCGTCGAGCCACGACGTCCACGCCGCGGCCAGCTCGCCGGCGTCTCTCACGCGGCGCCACGCGTTGCGCGCGTCGAGCATGGCCGCGATCTCGGCGAAGTTCTCCATCGACGGGCCGGCCGCGATCGGCACCGCGAAGCGGGCGGCCTCGAGCGGGTTGTGACCGCCGGTCGCGACCAGCGTTCCGCCGACGAAGACCCCGGCGGCGAGGCGGTAGAGCGAGGCCAGCTCTCCCATCGTGTCGAGCAGCACCACCGCCGGTGCGCCGGCGCCGCCCGCCGGCACCGCCGGGCGCGCGCCGGCACCCGGTGTCGCCGCCGAGTCCACGGAGGATTCCGATCCGATGGGCGCGGTCGCCGAGCCTCGCGCGCCGGAGCGCGTCGGACCGGCCGCCGGCGCGTCGATGCGGCTGCGCCGCACCGCAGGCAGTGCCCGCTCCGCGAGCAGCTCCTCGACCTCGATCGAGCGCTCGGGATGCCGCGGCGCGAGCACGAGGAGCGCGCGCGCGGCGCCGACCCGCACGAAGGCGTCGAGGACCGCCGGCTCCTCCCCGTGCATCGTCGAGCCCGCGATCAGGACCGGCCGGCCCGCCGCCAGGCGGCGCACCTCGGCCTCGAGCTCCGGCAGCGCCGCCGGCTCCGGGCTCTCGAACTTGAGGTTGCCGGTGACGCGCACCTTCTCGGGGGCGACGCCGAGCTCGACCAGTCGCTCGCGGTCGCGCTCGGTCTGCACGCCGTAGAGGTCGACCGGACCCAGCACCGGCCGCACCCAGCGACCCAGGCGGCGAAGCCGGGCGAAGCCGCGGTCGCTCACGCGACCGTTGACGACCACCACCGGCAGCGCTCGCCGCTTGGCCCGCTCGAGGAGGAGCGGCCAGAGATCGCCCTCGACCAGCACCAGCGCGCGCGGGGTGTAGGCGTCGAGGAAACGCCGCACCGGCAGCCCGAGATCGAAGGGGAGATAGGTCACGTCGGCGGCGGCGGCGCAGACCGAGCGCCTGGCTACCGCCTGCCCGGTGGGCGTCACCGTGGTCAGCACCACCGAGGTGGCGGGCGGCAGCGCCCGGATGAGCGTCGACGCGACGCCGACCTCGCCGACCGAGACCGCGTGCAGCCAGAGGCGTGGGCGTCTCTCGACCCGAGGGTGGCCTCCCAGCCGGCGGCGCAGCGTCGGAAGGTAGTGGCTCCCGCGCCGCAGGAGCAGAAAGGGTGCTGCCGCGGTGAGGAGGCCGAGCATCCCAGCCTGATACAGCAGCCAGCCCATTCCTGTACGGTGCCCTCGGTCGCCGCGCGCGGGAAGGCGCTTCCGGCTCGGGTCCGGCAGTATAATTCCCCCCTTCGGTCGCCGCCGGAACGACCCTTGGCAGCCGAGTGCCCGGTTGGACGAGGCGCGAGCGATCTACGTATGAGCCTACGGAGAGACACATTGCCACAGCTCGCCTACTCCGAGAGGGGCGCCCGCGCGAGGTGGGCGGAAGAACACGACCTCGCCCTGATGGAGGGTCTGCGCGACGGCGACCACCTCGCCCTCGACGAGCTCATCACACGCAAGACCCAGCCTCTGCTCCAGGTCGTCTACCGCATCCTCGGCGATCTCGAGGAGGCGCGTGACGTGGTGCAGGTGACGCTGCTGCGGGTCTGGCAGCGTCGCTGCGAGTATGACTCGAGATGGCAGCCCAACACCTGGATCTTCCGGATCGCGACCAACATGGCGATCGACACGCTGCGTTCCCGCCGCAGTCGTGAGCGCAGTGCGCCCGGCGTGCTCCATCATCTGCGCCAGGCGGGCGTCCGGCAGGAGCGTCGCGACGGCGAGCGCCTCGCGGGCGAGGAGGTGCAGCAGATCTTCCTCGAGCTCGCCGAGTGTCTGACCGAGAAGCAGCGCGTGGTCTTCGTGCTGCGGGAGATCGAAGGGCGGCCATCGCACGAGGTCGCCCGCATCCTCGGCTGCCGCGAGTCGACCGTGCGCAACCACCTGTTCAACGCGCGCAAGGTCCTGCGCGATCGGATGCTCGAGCGCTATCCGGAGTACGTTCCGGAGCGTCTGCGCGTGTGAGCCGCGCGCCGGAACCACGGGCCGGGAACGGCACCCTTCGATGCATTGCACGCAAGCACGACGCCTCCTCCAGCAGGGTGATGCCGCGGCGCCCGGCGATCGCGACGCGGCGCTCGATCATCTCGATCACTGCGGAGAGTGCGCCGCGCTGGCCCCGAGGCTCGATCCGGTCCTCCTG
The DNA here is from genome assembly GCA_035544635.1 of Thermoanaerobaculia bacterium. Lineage (GTDB taxonomy): Bacteria > Acidobacteriota > Thermoanaerobaculia > Multivoradales > Multivoraceae > DATAFT01. The sequence goes on along the minus strand of DATKDQ010000012.1, from coordinate 11,180 downwards.
TTCCGGCGGCTGCCGGAGCTCGCGGTGTCCGCCCGAGAGGTGGAGCGGGTGCGCGATGCGGTGTCGATCCTGCGCCGGGCGCCGGCAGACCCCCAGCCGCCGCGCGTAGCCGGCATGGCGTTCCGCTTCGCCGCGGCGATCGTGGCCGCTGCCGGGCTGTGGCTCGCTCCCGGGCCGCCCCGCCACGAGCCCCGCCCTCCCCAAAGCGCGCCCGAGGCGCGCCTGGCCGGACCCGTGCCGCTGCCGGAGTACCTGGCCTCGGTCGAGACCCTCGGCGCCTCCGGCGCCTACGTCGCGACCCAGGTCAGCGAAGACGATCTCACGCTCGTCATCCTCGCCAACGTGGACGTGGCGGGGCGGTAGAGCCGTAGAAGTGACGATGATCGACTGGAGCGCCCTCCTGCGTCGCGGGGCGGTCGTCGTCCTCGCCCTGGCGGCCGCCGTCACCGAGGCGCGGGGCCAGGCCGCGGCCCGTACCGACGACGAGCCGCTCAAGGTGCACGTGTTCACGTTCGAGCATCAATCCGCCGACGATGCCCTGGGCGAGATCCGCCCGCTGTTCTCCGACCGCGGTTCGGTGGAGCTCAAGCCGAGCGGAGACACCGTGATCCTGCGCGACCGGCGGGGCGAGCTCGACCGGATCCTGCGCACGCTGCGCGACTTCGATCACCCTCGTCGCGCGCTGCGCTTGGAGTTCCAACTCCTGCGCGCCCACAAGGTCCCGTTCTCGCCGCAGCAGCTCTCGGAGGGGGTCTCCCCGGCGCTGGTCCAGCGCCTCAAGCAGGTGCTGCGCTACGACACCTACGAGAGCCTGGCGGACGTCGGCTTCCGGAGCGAGGAGGGCGAGCAGGTCGCCTATGACTTCGGTGACGACCTGGGCATGGAGTTTCGGGTCGGCACCGTGCTCCAGGACTCCCGCGTGGGCCTCAAGAACTTCCGCGTCCTGCGCCGCGGCGAGGGCGGCGCCGCGCTCGCGGTGCTCCATGCCAACCTCGTCGTGCGTCTCGGCCAGACCCTGGCGTTGGTGCTCATGCGCGACGAAGCGGCCGAAAGCGCGCTCGTGATCGCGATCAACTGCGACTCCGTGGCCGAGCCCGGGGACTGACGGCTCACCATGGAGTTCCTCTGCAGGCTGGGGACGCCCGAAGGGCGGGTGGTCGAGGAGATCCACGAGTCCTCGGACATGGAGAGCCTACGCGGAGCGCTGGAGCGCCGCGGCTTCCACGTGTTCGCGCTGGAGCGCCGCGGCTTCCCGATCGCGTTCCGCCTGCCCTCCTTCAGGCGGCGCCGGGTCACGGAGCGCCAGTTCCTGGTCTTCAACCAAGAGCTGGCGGCGCTCCTGCGCGCCGGCCTGCCGCTGCTGCAATCGCTCGATCTCCTGCTCGAGCGGCGCACGCACCCGGGCTTCAAGAGCCTCTTGGCGGAGGTGCGGGAGCGGGTGAAGGCCGGCGAGGACCTCTCCGACGCCTTCGCCCACTACGGCGACCTCTTTCCACCGCTGTACGCGGCGAGCCTGAAGGCCGGCGAGCGCTCGGGCGAGCTCGAGAAGGTGATCCGGCGCTTCATCCGCTACCTGCAGCTCGTGCTGAAGGCCAAGCGCAAGGCGGTCTCGGCGCTGGTCTACCCGGCGGTCCTGGTGGCGCTCTCGGTGGGGATGATCGCGATCATGTCGCTCTACGTCATCCCGCGCTTCGAGGACTTCTACGACGCTCTCGACGTCGAGCTGCCGGGGGTCACGCGCGCCGTCCTCGCCGCCTCGCTCTTCGTGCGGCGCCACGCCGTCCTGCTCCTGCTCACGCTCGCGGGCACGGCCTTCGCGTGGCAGCGCTGGAGCGGCACCACGGCGGGACGGCTCATGATCGACCGCACCAAGCTCCGGATCCCGCTGGTCGGCCCCATCCTGCACCGCTTCGCGCTCTCGGAGTTCACCCGCTCGCTCTCGACCCTCCTCTCCGGCGGCATCCCGCTGGTGCCGTCGCTCGAGGTATCCACCCGCGCCGTGGGCAATCGGTTCGTTCGCTCCCGGCTCGAGCCCGCCGCCGGGCAGCTGCGGGAGGGCAGCGCGTTCCACGAGACCATGACGCGCTCCGGCGTCGTCACCGACATCGCGATCGACATGATCAAGGTCGGCGAGTCGACCGGCGCGCTCGCCGACATGCTGAACGAGGTCTCCGACTTCCTCGACGAGGAGGTGGAGACCCGCGTCGAGCGTATCCTGGCGCTGCTCGAGCCGGTGATGCTGGTGGTCATGGGCGGCATCATCGCCGCCCTGCTGATCGCGATGTACCTGCCGATGTTCTCGGCCTGGCAGGAGCTGCGCTGATGGGAGATCCAGTGATTCACGAGTCCGATCCGAACGGCGCCGCCGTGCTCGCCAGGGGCAATGGGCACCAGGCTGCCGCCGAGACCGCGCGCCGCATCGCGGGCCGGCTCGGCCTCGAGCTCGTCGACCTGCGTCAGTTCCGGATCGACAGCGAGCTGTTCCGGCGGGTTCCGTTCGACGTGATGCTGCGCTACGGGTTCGTCCCCCAGCAGCAGCTCGAGGGCCGCCTCGCGGTGGTGATGGCCGATCCTTCCGACGTGCAGAAGCTCGACGAGATGGAGCTCCTGCTCGGGCAGCCGGTCGAAGTGCGGGTGGGCTCGGCGGCCCAGATCCAGGAGATCCTGCAGAAGAGCGAGAGCTCGCAGCGCGTCCTCGACGAGGCCACCGAGGACTTTCGCCTGCAGCTGGTGCAGGAGGACGAGGAGGGTGAGGAGGTCCTCTCGATCGACCGCATCACCGCCGACACCAGCCCGATCATCAAGCTGGTGGACTCGACCATCTTCAACGCGATCCAGCGTCGCGCCTCCGACATCCACATCGAGGCGCTCGACACCGAGGTGATGATCAAGTACCGGATCGACGGCGCGCTCTACCCCGCGATGGAGCCGATCGACAAGCGCCACCACCAGACCGTGATCAGCCGCATCAAGGTGATGGCGGAGCTCGACATCGCCGAGAAGCGCGTCCCACAGGACGGCCGGTTCAAGCTGCGCGTGCGCGGGCGTACCATCGACTTCCGCGTCTCGGTCATGCCGTCGGTTCACGGCGAGGACTGCGTCATCCGCATTCTCGACAAGGAGTCGATGAGCCGCGAGTTCAAGAGCCTGCGCCTCGACATCCTCGGCATCGAGGACGAGATGCTGGTGAAGCTGCGCAAGTTCATCCACGAGCCGTACGGCATGGTGCTGGTCACCGGACCCACCGGATCGGGCAAGACCACGACGCTGTACGCCTGCCTCGCCGAGATCCAGTCGGCCGAGGACAAGATCCTCACCATCGAGGACCCGGTCGAGTATCAGCTTCGCGGTATCGTGCAGATCCCGGTCAACGAGAAGAAGGGGCTCACGTTCGCGCGCGGCCTACGCTCGATCCTGCGCCACGATCCCGACAAGATCATGGTGGGCGAGATTCGCGACGAGGAGACCGCGCAGATCGCGATCCAGTCAGCGCTAACCGGCCATCTCGTGTTCACCACCGTGCACGCCAACAACGTGTTCGACGTGCTCGGCCGCTTCCTCAACATGAAGGTCGACCTCTACAACTTCGTATCGGCGCTCAACTGTGTGCTGGCGCAGCGCTTGGTGCGCCGGATCTGCGGCTATTGCAAGGTGACGCACCGCGCGTCGAAGCAGCTCCTGATCGAGAGCGGTCTCGATCCCGTGGTCTACGGCGACTTCACGTTTCACGAGGGGACCGGCTGCCTGGAGTGCAACGGCACCGGGTTCTACGGGCGCACCGCGGTCTCCGAGCTGCTCGACCTCTCCGATCACATCCGCGAGCTGATCATCGAGCGCCGCCCCGCGTCGGAGATCAAGCGCGCGGCGATGGAGGAGGGCATGGTGTTCCTGCGCGAGTCGGCGCTGCAGAAGGCGATGCAGGGAGTGACGACGCTGCGCGAGATCAACAAGGTGACCTTTGTCGACTAGGCGTGGCGTGAATCCGCTGCAGCGCGGCAGGGGCGCCGGACCGCCTACCGCGACCGGAGTCGCCCGCCGCGGGAGCGCGATGGCGCGGCTGCTCGGGCTCGCTCCGGTGCCGGTGCCGCCCCACGTGTTCGCGATCGAGGCGGGGGCGATCCGCTACGGTGGCTTCGCACGGAGCGGGGGCGGCTTCGATCTCGAGCGCCTGGCCGAGGTCGAGCTCCCTCCGGACACCTTCCACGCCGGTCCTCTGGGCGGACCGCTGCGCGGCCGCGAGGCCTTCGACCACGCGCTCGAGGCCGTGCTGGCCGAGACCTCGCCGGCGCCGACCGAGGCCTCGCTGGTGCTGCCCGACCGCTGGCTGCGCCTCCTGTTCGCGCCGCTCGAGGACGAGCTCGGAGCGAACCCCGGGGACGACATCCTCCGCTTCAAGCTCAAGAAGCTGGTTCCGTTCCGCGTCGAGGACCTGCGGCTGCGCGCCACCGTGGTGCCAGCGGTCGCGGGACCCTCCGGGACCGGCGCCCGGCTCCTCTTCGCGTTCGCCCTCGAGCAGGTGCTGCGCGATCTGGAGGCGGTTTTCGAGGCGCGCGGTGTACGCATCGGGCAGGTGGCGAGCCGCAGTCTCTACCTGATGTCGCTGCTCCGCCATCGTGCCGGAACGGTAGCAGCTGAACCTCCTGGCGATCCCGATGCCGATCTTCTCCTGGTGAATCTCGAGCCCGATGGATACTGCCTCTGCTATCTCGCCGGCGGGGCGCCGTTCGTAGTGCGCTACCGGGCGCTCCAGGTGGATCCCGGCGATCCCGGCCAGGCCGCGCACGTGGCGCAGGATCTCCGCATCCTGCTCGGCTTCCTCGAGGAGCATCTGCCGGGGCGCTTCGGCGGCGAGGTCCTGGTCTGCGGCGCGCCGGCGGCCGCCACCACCTGGGTCGAGCTGCTGCGCGATCGCTTCTCGCTCGCCGCGCGGCCGCTCGGCGCGGCCGATCTGCCGGGCGCGGGCGCGATCGCCGGCGTCTCCGGGCCGCCGTCGGGATCGACCGGCGCCGCCTGGCACCGACTCGCACCCCTTCTCGCCGCCGCGGCGCTGGAGGTCGCGTGAGCTCCCGCTTGTCCGGGCGGCCATCGGCCGACCCGCGCCCCGCCCAACCTCCTGGTGCCAGCTCTCTGCTGGTCAACCTCGCGGCGGCGCCGTTCGTCAACCGCCGCCCGGTGCAGCGCTTCACTCTGGCGATGTGGATCCTGGGTGCGCTGCTGGCCGGCGTGAACACTTTCCTGTGGCTCCAGTATCGCCACGAATCGACCGCGCTGCGCGCCCGACTCGCCGCCACGCGAAGCGAGATCGAACGGCGGAGCCGCGACATCGTGAGCACGGGTGAGGAGCTCGGCCGCCTGAAGCTCGCGGCGCAGAACGACCAGGTCGACTTCCTCAACCAAAGGATCGCGGAGCGCACCTTTCCGTGGAGCCTGCTGTTCGAGCGCATCGCGACCACACTGCCCGACGGGGTGCGTCTGGTCGGCCTCAATCCGGTGTTCCAGGACCGCGGCCGGAGGACGGCGCGCGGCGCGCCGGCGGCTCGGCCGGAAGAGGAGATGGTCGACTTCAAGATCCGGGGTGTGGCGAGGAGCGACCAGGAGCTCTATCGGTTGATCGACGCGTTCTTCTCGGCGCCCGCCTTCGAGCGGCCGCGGCTGTACCAGGAGAGCAGCGCCGCCGGCGAGGTGGAGTTCACCGTCGACGTCCGCTACCGGCCGCGGCTGGCGCCGGAGGAGTCGCACCGGCCCGCCGCCGCCGTGGACCTCGCAGGCACATTCGATCTGGGCCAGGCCGCCCCGGCCGACGCCGGCGATGGCGACGACGAATCGGCGGGGGTGGCCGCGGGCGAGACCGCCGCGCTACCGAACGATCGGCGCGGCCCCGCCTCCGAGGTGAGTCGATGAGACTCTCCACCGCCTGGCGTGCGCGGTGGTGGGTGTGGGGGTTGCCGCTGGCGTTCGCGATCGCGAACGCGGCGATTCTGGTCCTGCATCCGGGTCGCACCGGCGCCGGGTTCGCGGACATGGAGAGGCAGCTCGAGGCGGAAACCCGGGAGCTCGCGGCGCTCGCCGAGAAGGAGGAGACGATCGAGCACGTGCTCGCCGATGCCCGCGCCAGCCAGCACGCGCTCGAGGAGCTGTACCGCGAGCGCTTCTCCACCCAGGAGGAGCGGTTGACGGAGCTGATCACCGAGGTCAAGCGGCTGGCGCAGCGCGCCGGTCTGGAGCCCCAGGCGATCTCCTATCCCGAGGAGTCGATCGACGAGTACGGACTGGTGCGGATGTCGCTCGTCTTCGGCGTGGAGGGAACCTACGCGCAGCTCCGCACGCTGATCAACCTGCTCGAGCTGTCGGATCTGTTCCTGGTGCTCGAGCGCGTCGGGCTGCGCCCCAGCGCCGCTTCGGGACTGGGCATCAATCTGCAGGTCTCGACCTTCTTCGTCCGCGAGCCCGACCGCCGGTCCGCGAACGCGCCCCGCGCCCCCTCGAGGAGCTCGGAGTCGTGAGGCGACTCGAGAGCCGCGAGCGGCTCCTGCTCGGTGTCTTCGCCCTGGTGCTCCTGGTGCAGGGCTTCCGCATGCTGTCGCCGCTCTCCGGCGGCGCGCCGCTGGGAGCCGCCGGAAGCGGACCCTCGAGCGCGAGGGGCGCCGCCAAGGCCCTGGTCGTCGCCGACGCGCGCACGCTCGACCTCGAGGCGCTCGCCGGCCGCTCCGGCGAGATCGAGGTCGGCCGCGACCCCTTCCGCTTCGTTGTTCCGCGGCCCCCGCCGCCGCCTCCTCCCCAACCGGCGCCGCCGCCGATCCAGGCGCCGCCGCCTCCGCCATCGGGTCCGCGGCCGCCCGACGTCGATCTCTCCTACCTGGGAAGCTTCGGACAGTCGCAGCGCCGCATCGCCGTGTTCTCCGACGGCAGGACGATCTACAACGCCATGCACGGCGAGACCCTCGCCGGCAAGTTCGTCGTGCATGCCATCGGCTACGAGTCCGTCGACCTCACCTTCGTCGGTTTTCCCGATGTTCCGCCACAGCGACTGGCGGTCGGGGGATAGGAGGAGTCACCGAGATGCGTTCCGCTCGCAACGTCTGGGCCGTCCTCGCCGTCGCCGTGCTCGCCGCTTCCTGCGCGAGCTACCGCCTCGAGCGCGAGGTCAGGGTCGCGGAGCAGATCGGCGACTGGGACCAGGCGGTCCTGCACTACATCGAGCTGGTGCGTGCCGAACCCGGCAACATCGAGTACCGCGCCGGACTCTTGCGCGCGAAGCTGCAGGCGTCGCTCGCCCACTTCGAGCTGGCGAAGAAGTACCAGGAGGCGGGCCAGCTCGAGCGCGCTCTGGTCGAGCTCCAAGAGGCGGTTCAGCTCGACCCCACCAATCAGTACGCGCAGGTCGAGCTCGAGAAGGTGCGCGAGCTGCTCAAGGCGGCGCGCGAGCAGCGCGACTACGCCACCAGTCTCGACACCCTGAAGCAGCGCACCCGCGGAGCGCTGGCGCAGCCGCCGACTCTCGATCCTCGCTCCGACGAGCCGATCGACCTCGACTTCCCCGAGCCGGTGTCGGTGATGGACATCTACCGCGCGCTGGGGAAGGCGTTCGGGATCAACGTCCTGTTCGACCCCCGCCTGCGCGACCAGGAGATCGCTATCGAGCTCAAGCAGGTGACGGCGCAGGATGCGCTCGAGATCCTGATGCGCGCCTCCGGCCACTTCTACAAGGTCGTCGACCAGCACTCGATCATCATCGCCGCCGATACGCCGCAGAACCGCCGCGCCTACGAGGATCTGATGATCCAGACCTTCTTCCTCTCCAACTCGGAGGTGCGCGACGTCATGACCATGCTGCGCAGTCTGGTCGACTCGCGGAAAGTCGCCGCCAACGAGCGGCTCAACGCCATCATCCTCCGTGACACCGCCGACCGCGTGAAGGTGGCCGAGAGGCTGATCGAGACCAACGACAAGGCGCGTGCCGAGGTGGTGATCGACGTCGAGCTGATGCAGATCAACTCGTCCAAGCTGCGCGAGCTGGGAATGTCGCTCGACCCCGGCTATCAGCTCGGTTTCACGCTCGACGGCGAGCAGGTCGGCGGCGACGACGAGGGCGGCGACGGCGGCCGCGGGGCCGGCGCCGTCATCCGCCTCTCCGAGCTCGAGTTCATCGACTCCTCGAGCTGGCTGGTCACGATCCCGAGCTTCCTGGTCGACTTCGTCAAGGACAACACCGACGCCCAGATCCTGGCCAAGCCGCAGCTGCGCATCAGCGAAGGCGAGAAGGCGAACCTGGTCATCGGCGACCGGGTGCCGATCCCGGTTACCAGCTTCAACACCGGGAACACCATCGGCGGCAACATCGTGCCGCTGACCTCGTTCCAGTACACCGACGTCGGCATCACGATCGATATCCAGCCTCGCGTCCACCACAACAACGAGGTGACGCTCGAGGTCGGCGTCGAGGTGTCGAACATCTCCGGCAACATCGGCAACCAGCCGATCATCGGCACCCGCAACATCACCACCACCATCCGGCTCAAGGACGGGGAGACCAACTTCCTCGCCGGGCTGATCCGGACCGACGAGCTGCAGAGCGAGACCGGGATCCCGGGCCTCGCCGACATCCCGATCCTCGGGCGTCTGTTCAGCCGCAGGTCGAACCAGGTGCAGCGCACCGACATCGTGCTCACGCTCACGCCGCACATCATCCGCCGTGCCGACATCACGGCCGAGGATCTGCTCCCGATCTGGGTCGGCACCGAGACCAACTTCAGTTTCCGCGGCGGCAGCCCGCGGGTCGAATCGGAGACCGAAGGCCCGTTCGACGGTGAGATGAGCGCGGAGGACGCGGCGCAGGAGCGACTGCGCCAGCAGCTCGAGCAGCTCCCTCCCGGTCTGCGCCAGGACGAGGCGGTGCCCGAGGAGTCGGAGCCGCCGAGCGAGGAGGAGCGGGAGGAGCGGGAGCGCGATCGCGGCATCGAGCTGGCGCCGTCTTCGGGCCTTCCCCGGCGCCCATCGCTCAACCGACCGACGGAGGAGGAGCCCGAGAATCAGTCGGCGCTCGAGCCGGTGGAGCTACCGGACGTCCTCGAGCCGGCGGAGCCGCCCGAGGACGGCGTGCTCTTCGCGTCGGTGACCCCGCGCGATCCCGGCGGCGGCGTTCGTCTCGCGCTGAAGCCGGCGCGGCCCGAGGTGGCGATGGGCGAGACCTTCGACGTGACGCTCGAGGTCGCAGCGGAGACCGCGGTGTCCCACCTGCCCGTGACCCTGGCCTACGACCCCGAGGCGCTGGAGCTGCTCGAAGCGGCTCCCGGGACGTTTTTCGGGGACGAGACCGCGGCGCAGACGCTGATCGACACCGCGACGGCGGGCCGGGTGGTGCTGGGCGCCAGCCGTCTCGGCCGCACCCACGGCGTCGCCGGGCGCGGGGAGCTCCTCACGCTCCGCTTCCGCGCGCGCAGGCCCGGCGCGGCGGAGGTGTGGTTCGAGAAGAAGCGGGCGCTCGACGCGTTCCTCGACGTGGTCGGGCCGCTGTCGACCCTGCCGGCGAAGGTAGTGGTCACCGGCGGCGGGGCCACGGCGCCGCAGTCGCCGACGAGCCCCCCCGAGCCGCCGCTCGACCGGGTTCCGAACCAGACCACGAGGCCGGAGAGCCCGTGATCGCGGAGCGCCGAGGGATCGCCGGCAGCGCGGTGCGGGCCGCAGGTTTACAACGCGCCGGGCCGATCGGCGGCGACACGGCGGCGGGCTTCTCGATCGCCGAGCTGGTCATCGTGTGCGCCCTTCTCATCATCCTCGCCGGCATCACGCTGCCGGTGACCAAGTTCACTCACCAGCGGCTCAAGGAGGCGGAGCTGCGCACCGCGCTCAGGCAGATGCGCAATGCGATCGACGAGCACAAGCGCTACAGCGATGCCGGCCTCCTGCCGGTCGAGTTGGGCACCGACGGCTATCCGAAGACCCTGGAGACGCTGGTCGAGGGCGTCGACGTGGTGGGCCAGATCGACCGCAAGATCAAGTTCCTGCGCCGCATTCCGGTCGATCCGTTCACCGGCGAGGCCGAATGGGGGCTACGCAGCTACCAGGACGAGCCCGACGCGACGTCGTGGGGCGGCAAGGACGTCTACGACGTCCGCTCGCTGTCGCCGAAGGTCGGCCTCAACGGGATCCCGTATGTGCAGTGGTAGCTGCGCCACCGAATCGCCGTTCGCGGGTGTGGGAGCGCGCGGGGCGAACCTGGAAGGCGCCCTTCGCACCCGGCGTCAGGCCGGTTTCACGCTGCTCGAGTTGATCATCGTCATCACCGTCATCGGCATCCTGGCGACGATCGCTCTACCGGCGCTGCGCAACCTGCCGCGCAGGGCTCACGAGGCGGTGCTGCGCACCAACCTGCGCACCCTGCGCGATGCCATCGACCAGTTCTACGGTGACAAGGGGAAATACCCGCCGACGCTCGAGGCGCTGGTCGAGGAGGGGATCCTGCGGGGGGTCCCCCGAGACCCGATCACGAGGTCCACGGAGACCTGGATCCTGACCTACGAGGACGAGGAGACCGGCGCGGGTGACTTCTTCAGCCAGGAGGGCTTTCTCGACGGAGAGGAGCCCGGGATCGTCGACGTACACTCCGGGTCGGAGCTCGTGAGCATCGACGGGGAGCCGTACGGCGAATGGTGAGGCGCCCGCAGCGTCGCGTGAAACGGTCCAGCCGTGCGATGGGAGCCGGCGCCGGAGCGGCGCGCGCCGGCGGCTCCGGATCGATCGTCGGTGTCGTCCGCCCGAGCCGCCGCGGTGAGGACGGCTACAACCTGGTCATCCTCGTCGTCGCGATCACCATCCTGAACGTGCTGGTAGCGGTCGCGCTGCCGCTCTGGAGCTATCTCATCCGGCGCGACCAGGAGGAGGAGACGATCTTCCGCGGGCTGCAGTACGCCGAGGGCGTCCGTGTCTTCCACCAGCGCTTCGGCAGGTACCCGACCTCGCTCCAGGAGCTGGTCGGGATGGAGCCGCGGTCGATCCGCCAGCTCTGGAGCGAGCCGCTGACCGAGCACGGCGAGTTCGGCCTCGTCGTCGAGGGGCCGCCGCAGGGGGCGGGGCAGCCGCGCGCCCCGGGGACTCCGGACCAGGGGCAGCCCGGACAGCCGGTGACGATCCCGATCGCGGCTGGCGGCGGGAACGTCGCCGGCGGATTCGGCGTAGGTGGC
>DATKDQ010000011.1:0-5387 GCA_035544635.1 Thermoanaerobaculia bacterium | reverse complement strand
ATGGCGTTCAACGGCACGCGGCGGTTCGAGCGCCAGGAGCTGGTCGACTACCTCGAAGGCATCGGCATGCGCTTCGGCCCCGATCTCAACGCCTACACCGGCTTCGATCAGACCGTGTACATGCTGCAGGTGCCCACCGACCCGGCCATCCTCGAGCGCGGCCTCGACATCCTCGAGGACTGGGCCCAGGGCATCACGTTCGCGGGGGAGGAGATCGACCGGGAGCGCGGCGTGGTGATCGAGGAGTGGCGCGGCCGCCGCGGCGCGGGCGCGCGCGTGCAGGATCAGCAGTTCCCGGTGCTGTTCAAGGGCTCGCGCTACGCCGAACGGCTGCCGATCGGCAAGGTCGAGGTGCTCCAGTCGTTCCCGCACGACGAGCTCCGGCGCTTCTATCGCGACTGGTATCGGCCCGACCTCCAGGCGATCGTCGCCGTCGGCGACTTCGATGCCGCCGAGGTCGAGAAGATGGTGCGTGAGCGCTTCGCGAAGCTGCGCCCGCCGGCCGAGCCGCGCCCGCGGATCGAGGCCGAGGTGCCGGATCACGACCAGACCCTGTTCTCGATCGTCAGCGATCACGAGCTCCAGCGCACCTCGGTATCGATCGCGTGGAAGCGCGATCGCGACCCCGAGGGAACGGTGGGCGACTACCGTCGCGCCCTGGTCGAGGCGCTCTTCTTCGCGATGCTCGACGGCCGCCTCGCCGAGCGCCGTCAGGAGGCGGCGCCGCCTTTCCTCGGCGCCTCCGCCAGCGGCGGCTCGATGGTGCGCACCAAGGACGTGAACATGCTGTCGGCCACGGTCGAGGACGGCGGTCTCGACCGCGGGCTCGAGACTCTTCTGGTCGAGGCCCAGCGGGCGCGGCGCCACGGGTTCCTAGCGAGCGAGCTCGAGCGTGAGAAGACGGCGCTCCTGCGCTCTTACGAGCAGGCGCTGCGCGAGCGCGACAAGACCCATTCCCGCTCCTTCGCCAGCGAGTACGTCGGCAACTTCCTCGACGACGAGCCGATCCCCGGGATCGAGTTCGAGGCGGAGCTCGCGCGGCGGCTGGTGCCCGGGATCCCGCTCCAGGAGGTGAACCGCCTGGCCGAGAGCTTCCTTAAGGAGACCAACCGCGTCATCCTGGTCGCCGGACCCGAGAGCGCGGTGGAGAAGCCCACCGAGCAGGCGCTGCTCGCGACCTTCGAGCGCGTCGCCGCGCTCGACATCGAGCCGTGGATCGACAAGGTGACGGACGGGCCGCTGCTCGCGGCCGAGCTCGAGCCGGTCGAGGTCCTCGAGCGCAAGCGGCGCGACGACCTCGGCACCACCGAGTGGAAGCTCGCCAACGGTGTGCGCGTGATCGCCAAGCCCACCGACTTCAAGAACGATCAGGTGCTGTTCAGCGCCTACAGCCTGGGTGGGCACTCGCTGGTCGCCGACGAGGACTGGGTGCCGGCGATCACGGCCGACGCGATCACCGCGCTCAGCGGCGTCGGGGAGTTCGGGCTGATCGAGCTGCAGAAGGCGCTCACCGGGAAGGTGGTGTCGGTGACGCCCTCGATCTCCGAGCTCACCGAGGGTCTCTCGGGCGGCGCCTCGCCCGAGGACCTCGAGACCCTGTTCCAACTGGTGTACCTCTACGCCACCGCGCCGCGCAAGGACGCCGAGGCGTTCGACTCCTACCGCGCGCGCATGAAGGGGATCGTGGCCAACCGCGAGGCGCGCCCGGAGACCGTCTATGAGGACCGGCTGAGCGAGATCCTGTCGCAGGGTCATGCGCGCCGGCGGCCGTTCACCTCCGAGCTCCTGGACGAGCTCGACCTCGAGCGCTCGTATCGCATCTACGCCGATCGCTTCGCCGACCTCGGCGACTCCACCTTCTTCTTCGTCGGCGCGTTCGAGCTCGGCGAGCTCGAGGCGCTGGCTCGCAGGTACCTCGGCAATCTGCCCTCGAACGGCCGCGCCGAGACTTTCCGCGACATCGGCGTGGTGCCGCCGCGCGGCGTGGTGGTGGAGCGGGTCTATCGCGGGCTCGAGGAGAAGAGCCAGGTCCGGATCGTGTGGGACGGCGAGCTCGAATGGTCGCGCGCCAACCGGTACTACCTCGCCTCGATGGCGGAGGCGCTGTCGATCCGGCTCCGGGAGAGCCTGCGCGAGGATCTCGGCGGGACCTACGGCGTTCGCGCCTCGAGCTCGACGTCGCTCTACCCCCGCGCGCGCTATGGAGTGACCATCTCGTTCGGATGCGCGCCCGAGCGGATCGACGAGCTGGTGGAGCGCGTCTTCTCCGAGATCCATCGAATCAAGGAGAAGGGCGTTCCCGCCGATCTCCTCACCAAGATCAAGGAGACGCAGCGCCGCCAGCGCGAGACCGACCTCGAGGAGAATGGGTTCTGGCTCTCGACGCTCCGGTTCTACGACCTGCACCGGGAGGACCCAGGGCAGATCCTCGACCTCGAGACCTGGATTGCCGGCCTCGCGTCGGAGGACATCCGCGACGCCGCCCGGCGGTATCTCGACGAGAAGAACTACGTCCAGGTGGCGCTCCTGCCCGAGCGCATGGCGCCCGCGCCCGCGTCGTCGCGCTGAGCACCGCATCGAAGAAGGGGGACCGCCGTGAGGGAAACCGCCGTGAGGGAAACCATCGCCATGATCCTCGCCGGTGTCTTCCTCGGAGCCTCCTCCGCGGTGGGCGCCGACAACTGGCCGCAGTGGCGCGGCCCGGCGGCGACCGGAGCGAGCGCCGAGACCGGCCTGCCGGTGCGCTGGTCGGAGACCGAGAACGTCGCCTGGAAGCTCGCCATGCCGGCGCGGTCGGGGTCGACCCCGATCATCTGGGAGCGCCACGTCTTCCTCAGCGTGGGCGACGGCGACGAGCTCTGGCTGTGGGCGGTCGACCGCGACCGCGGTGAGGTGCTGTGGAAGAGCAGGCTCGGAGCAGAGAACGTGCTGACCCGCAAGCAGAACATGTCGTCGCCCTCGCCGGTGACCGACGGCGAGCGGGTGTGGGTGCTCACCGGCACCGGAGTGGTGAAGGCGTTCGACTTCGCGGGCAAGGAGCTGTGGGCGCGCAACCTGGTGGCCGACCACGGGAAGTTCGGTCTCAACTGGGGGTACGCCTCGTCGCCCCTGCTGCTCGACGACCTGCTGGTGGTCCAGGTGCTCCACGGGATGAAGACCGACGATCCCTCGTACGTGATCGCGCTCGACGGCGTCACCGGCGAGACCCGGTGGCACGTCGAGCGGCCGACCGACGCCAAGGCCGAGTCGCCCGACGCCTACACCACCCCCGCCCGGCTCGAGACCGCGGCCGGCACTCAGATCGTCGTGAGCGGCGGCAACTACGTGACCGGCCACGATCCCAAGACCGGCAGGGAGCTGTGGCGCGGCGGCGGGCTCAACCCCAGCGACGCTCCGATGTACCGCGTCGTGGCCTCGCCGGTGGTGTCGGGCGACCTCATCTTCGTGCCGTCGCGCGTGTCGCCCTTCCTGGTCTACCGGGCGGGAGGCAGCGGCGACGTGACGGCGAGCCACCTCGCCTGGTCGCTCGAGCGGGGCCCCGATGTGCCGACCCCCGCCACCGACGGCGAGCATCTCTACGTGCTGCGCGACCAGGGAACGATCTCCTGCTACCGGGTAGAGACCGGCGAGCCGGTATGGGTCGACCAGCGCGTGGCCCCCGGCACCTACAGCGCGTCGCCGGTGATCGCCGACGGCAAGGTCTACGTCACCAACGAGGAGGGCTTGACCACGGTGATGCGCGCCGGTCCGGAGTTCGAGGTGCTGGCCGAGAACCGGCTCGACGGCTACACCCTGTCCTCGATCGCGGTGTCTCACGGCAGGCTCTTCCTGCGCACCGAGCACAGCCTGTACTGCCTCCGCGACCAGAGCGCGCCGTCGGGCGGCTCCGCGCGCTGAGCCGAGCGCCGCCAAGAGTCGCGGCGCCATCCCCCGGGGCGCTACGCCGGAGGGCGGGAGCGGCGTGAAGAGGTCGTGGACGTAGACTTGGCGGTCGTCGCGGTCCCGCCCCTCGAGCTCGACGAGCGCTTGCGGCTTCGCGCCGACATCGCCGCGGCGACGCGAGCGCCGATCGACCTGGTGCCCCCTCGGCGCTACGGAAAGGCGAGACGAGCCGCATCGCACCAAGCGAAGTTGCGATGATCGTGCGAGCGCTGCAGCGCGCTGACTGGGATGAATGGCTTCGCCTGCGGTGTGCCCTGTGGCCCGAGGATCCGCGGGCTCACGAGGCCGAGATGCACGAGTGGTTGGCGCGGGCGGACACTTCCGTGTTCGTGGCAGTCCGTCCCGCTGGTGGCCTCGGTGGGTTTGCCGAGGCCGGCACTCGCCCCTACGCGGATGGATGTGAGAGCAGTCCGGTCGCGTTCCTCGAGGGTTGGTATGTCGACACCGACCTGCGGCGCAAGAGCGTCGGGCGACGTCTCGTCGAGGCGGTGGAGACGTGGGCCCGCGAGCGTGGACTGACGGAGCTCGCCTCCGATGCTCTGTTGGAGAACACCCTCAGTCACCGCGCACACGAGCACATCGGCTTCCTCGAGGTCGAGCGAGCCGTTCGCTATCGAAAGCCCCTCTAGCGGGAGGCGCCGGCGCGCCGCACACTGCCCACGGCGAATCCATTGGCGAGACGAGAGCCTCGGGACTTGCTGCCAGTTGGCTGCCGGCTCGGAGGGCGGCTCGAGTCGACCCGGCCGAGCTGCTGCGCAGCGAGTGACGCAGCGCCCCGGGCGCGAGGGACGAATCAGGCGTTGATGGCATTCTTCCCTCCGAGCTGCACCGAGAAACCCGAGGAGCATCGACAAGGAGGCGTTCGTGCCAGACACCGTCCTCTACCAGCGCACCGGCCACGTCGCGACCCTCACCTACAACCGGCCGCACGCCATGAACGCGGTCAATGCCGAGCTGCGCGCCGATCTCAACGCGGCGTGGGTCCGCCTGCGCGACGACGACGAGGCCTGGGTGGGGATCGTCACCGGGGCCGGCCGCGCGTTCTGCGCCGGGGCCGACCTCAAGGAAGGCGGAGCCGGCGACGCCGTCGAGCACTCGTTCTGGGAGGTGCCCGGCCTCACCTCGCTCGAGAACGGGCTCGAGATCTGGAAGCCGTTGATCGCCGCCGTCAACGGCTATGCCCTGGGCTTCGGCCTGACCCTGGTGGCCGCCTGCGACTTCGTGATCGCGAGCGAGCGCGCCGAGTTCGGCTTCCCCGAGGTGCTGCTCGGCGTGCCGACCATCCAGGGCGCGGTGCGCATGCCTCGCTTCGTCGGCTGGCAGGCCGCGATGGAGCTGCTGCTCACCGGCGAGCGGGTCGACGCCGAGACCGCCCGCGAGATGGGCCTGGTGCGCAAGGTGGTCCCGCACGACCGCCTGATGGACGAGGCGCGGGCGCTCGCCGA
>DATKDQ010000010.1:0-4209 GCA_035544635.1 Thermoanaerobaculia bacterium | reverse complement strand
CTTGACCCGCCGGGGACGCGGGTGTTAGCATATCGAACTTCGTCAATAAACGCTCGCGCGGTGCGCCCCGTTCGAGGATGGATCGGCGAGGACGCGGCCGGGGCGGGCGGAAGGCGGGCGGGTTCAGATCATGGTGTTCTTCAACTACAGCACGATGCAGGTGGCTGCGAAGATCGTGTACTACGGTCCCGGTCTCTGCGGCAAGACGACCAACCTGCAGTACATCTACGACCATACGACCGGGGACTCCCGGGGCGAGATGGTCTCCCTGCAGACCGAGACCGACCGCACGCTCTTCTTCGATCTGCTGCCGATCGACCTCGGCTCGATCGGGGGATTCAAGACCAAGATCCAGCTCTACACCGTCCCCGGCCAGGTCTTCTACAACACCACGCGCAAGCTGGTGCTCAAGGGCGTCGACGGCGTGGTGTTCGTGGCCGACTCCCAGCGCCTCATGCTCGACGCCAACGTCGACTCGCTGGCCAACCTGGAGGTCAACTTGGCGGAGATCGGCTTCAAGATCTCCGACCTACCGGTGGTCATCCAGTACAACAAGCGCGACCTTCCTGACGTCTCCCCCCTCGACCAGCTCCAGGCCGCGCTCAACCAGCACAACCTGCCCTACTACGAGGCCTGTGCCCTCTCGGGTCAGGGTGTGTTCGAGACCCTGACCGGGATCGCCAAGCTCACGCTGGCATCCCTGCGCGACCGTCTGATGGCCGGCCGCACCACCCCGCGGGCCCAGGCCGGTCCGTCGGCTCCGCGCCCCGCGCGCAAGCCGCTCCCGTCGCCGCCTCCGCCTCCGATCGCCGGTCCCGCCACGACGCCGGCTGTCGCGGCGGGCCCGCCCCGCGCTCAGCCGGCACCGATGTCGGCCCCCCGGGTCGCCGCGGCCGCCGTCGCCACTTCGGTCGAGGCCCCGCCCGCGCCCCCCAACGGGCATGTCGAGATGAGCCGCGATCTCGCCCTGAGGCTGCCGCGGACCGCGCTCGAGCGCGCCCGCCGGATCTCGCTCGACCTCCGGTTGGAGGACGAGCACCACAACGTGGTGGGAGACCTCCGGCAGGGTTACGACCTGGAGCGCCACGCCGAGCTGCGTGAGCTCCTGCTCCGGCTTCAGGTCTCCGTCACCCCCGGTGACGAGCCGGGGGGGTAGACTCCCCGCGGGTGGGGAACGGGCCGGGGCTGGCTCCAGGGCGGCCCGTACCGGCGGCTCGCCCGACCTCGAGCGGCGAGCGGGGGGCCTCGATGAAGTGTCCATTCTGCTCCGAGAACTCCGACCGGGTGGTGGACTCGCGCGAGAGCCGTGACGGCGAGATCATTCGCCGGCGCCGCGAGTGCCTGCACTGCGGGCGCCGGTTCACCTCCTACGAGCAGATCGACGACATCCCGTACATGGTCGTCAAGCAGGACGGCAAGCGCGAGGAGTTCAGCCGCAAGAAGCTTCTGGGCGGGTTGCTCAAGGCCTGCGAGAAGAGGCCGGTCCCGATGCGCCGGCTCGAAGCGCTGGTCGACGAGGCGGAATCGCTGCTCCACCACCAGCCCGACCGCGAGCTCTCGACCCGCGAGCTCGGCGAGTTCGTCATGAAGCGACTGCGCGAGCTCGACGAGGTCGCCTACGTCCGCTTCGCTTCGGTCTATCGCAAGTTCGAGGATATCGGCGCGTTCCTCGACGAGGTCGATACGCTGATCCGTGAGAAGAGCGGGTAGCGGAGGACATGCTGTTTAGCATGTCCTCCGCTACTTATTCCCTTTGGCGCCGAGGACGCCCCCCCCCAGCAGACGGTCCCCTCGAATCCAGGGAACGTGGTGTAGTCTCCGGGGCAACAGAGTTAGGCTCCGGCGGATGAGCAGCGTATCCATCAGCGATCAGGAGAAGCTGGTCCGCGCGCTGCCGGATGTGCTGCCCGTCCTTCCCCTGCAGGGCACCGTTCTCTTTCCCTACAGCATCATGCCGCTGTCGGTCAGCGGCGAGAAGAGCGCGGTGGCGGTCGACCACGCCCTGGCCGATCACCGCATGCTGATGCTGGTCGCGCAGCGCGACCCCAACGACGAGGATCCCAGCGAGCGCGACCTCCACGCCGTGGGAACGGCGGCGCTCGTGGTGCGCATGCTCAAGCTTCCCGACGGCAGGGTCCGCATCCTGGTGCAGGGTCTGGCGCGCGCCTCGCTCGACTACCTGTCGCACACCGAGCCGTTCCTGGCGGCGCGCCTGTCGCGCATCGCTGAGCCCGCGGCGCCGGACGACATGGAGAGCCAGGCGCTGGTGCGCATCGTCAAGGACCAGCTCGACGAAGTGGCGGGGCTGGGACGCTCGATCTCGAGCGAGGTCATGGTGGTCGCCACCAACCTGCAGGACCCACGCCGCCTCGCCGATCTCGCCGCCTCCAACCTCGAGCTCAAGCTCGAGGACGCCCAGGCGCTGCTCGAGACCGCCGACGGGCTCGAGCGCCTGCGCCGGGTCTCGGAGCTGCTCCAGCGCGAGATCCACCTGCTGCAGATGCAGCAGCAGCTCTCCTCCGAGGCGCGGCAGGAGATGGACCGCTCGCAGCGCGAGTACTTCCTGCGCCAGCAGCTCCGCGCGATCCACACCGAGCTGGGCGAGGGCGACGACCTCTCCGACGAGATCGCCGCCTACCGCGCGCAGGCGGCCGAGCGCCGACTCTCCGAGGAGGCCTGCCAGGAGCTCGAGCGCCAGCTCCGCCGGCTCGAGCGCGCCCATCCCGACAGTGCGGAGGGAGGAGTGATCCGCACCTTTCTCGACTGGCTGACCACGCTGCCGTGGAGCGCGGTGAGTGAGGACAACCTCGACCTCGACCACGCCCGCCGCGTGCTCGACGAGGACCACTACGACCTGCGTGCGGTCAAGGAGCGCATTCTCGAGTACCTGGCGGTGCGCAAGCTCAAAGGTGACGCGCGCGGGCCCCTGCTCTGCTTCATCGGGCCGCCCGGGGTCGGCAAGACCTCGCTCGGCCGCTCGATCGCTCGAGCGCTGGGGCGCGAGTTCGTGCGTCTCTCGCTCGGCGGCGTGCACGACGAGGCCGAGATCCGGGGCCACCGCCGCACCTATATCGGCGCGCTGCCCGGCCGCATCATCCAGGGCGTGCACCAGGCGCGCACTTCGAACCCGGTCTTCATGCTCGACGAGATCGACAAGATCGGCGCCGACTTCCGGGGCGATCCCGCGTCGGCGCTGCTCGAGGTCCTGGACACGGAGCAGAACGGCGCGTTCCGCGACCACTACCTGGGCGTCGCCTACGACCTTTCGAAGGTGATGTTCATCACCACCGGGAACCTGATCGAGCCGATCGCGCCCGCGTTCCTCGACCGCATGGAGCTGATCCGGCTGTCGGGGTATACGCAAGCGGAGAAGCTCGAGATCGCAGCGCGGCACCTGGTCCCCCGTCAGATCGAGGAGAACGGGCTCGCGCCGCGCCACGTCTCCTTCCCGCGTGGGGGTCTCGAGCGCATCATCGCCGACTACACCCGGGAGGCGGGCGTGCGCGGCCTCGAGCGTGAGATCGCCGCGATCTGCCGCAAGGTCGCGATGCGCGTCGCACGGGGCAGCGAGGCGAAGATCGTGGTCAACGACCGGCGCGTCAAGCGCCTGCTGGGACCGGCCAGGCACCAGAGCGACGAGCTGCTCGACCGCGACCGCGTCGGTGTCGCCACCGGTCTGGCCTGGACCGCGGCGGGCGGCGACCTCATGCTGATCGAGGCGTTGTCGCTACCCGGTCGCGGTGAGCTGCTACTGACTGGACAGCTCGGCGACGTGATGAAGGAGTCGGCCCAGGCCGGGCTCTCCTTCGCGCGCTCGTTCGCCGCCGAGCACGACCTCGCCGACCGCCTGCGGCGCCGCGACGTCCACATCCACGTGCCGGCAGGGTCGATCCCCAAGGACGGGCCCTCGGCCGGCGTCACGGTCGCCACGGCCATCGTTTCGCTCATCTCGGGCCGGGCGGTGCGGCGCAGCGTGGCGATGAGCGGCGAGATCACGTTGCGCGGCGAGATCCTGCCGGTTGGCGGCGTCAAGGAGAAGGTGCTCGCGGCCCACGCGGCGGGGGTCGAGACACTGGTCCTGCCGCGACAGAATGAGCGCGACCTCCGCGAGGTCCCTCCGGCCGTGCGCCGCGACCTCCGCTTCCGCTTCGTCGATCACATGGCGGAGCTGCTGGAGGTCGCCCTCATCCCGGCACCGGCCGCCGATCC
>DATKDQ010000009.1:0-7340 GCA_035544635.1 Thermoanaerobaculia bacterium | reverse complement strand
CAGCACGTCCAGACCATCCGTCTCGGCACCAAGGCGCTCGCCTACTGGCCGCAGCGCTTCACCACCGACGCCGATGCCGACGACCTCCTGCGTCTGATCGAGGAGATCATCGCGGCCGGAAAGCACGTCGCGCTGATGGGGCACTACAGCAATCCGGTGGAGCTGTCCACGCCCCTGGCGGAGGAGGCGGTGCGGCGGGTGCGCGCGGCCGGAGCCGAGGTGCGCATGCAGGCGCCGCTGGTGCGGCACGTCAACGATCACGCCGGCGCGTGGGCCGAGATGTGGCGCCGCGGCGTACGGCTCGGGATGGTGCCGTACTACATGTTCGTCGAGCGCGACACCGGCCCCAAGAACTACTTCGAGGTCCCGCTGGCGCGCGCCCACCAGATCTTCCGCCAGGCCTACCGGCGGGTGAGCGGACTGGCGCGCACGGCTCGTGGCCCGTCGATGTCGGCATGGCCGGGCAAGGTGCGCATCCTCGGTATCAGCGAGGTGGCCGGGGAGCACGTGTTCGTGCTCGACTTCCTCCAGGCGCGCGATCCGGCCTGGGTGCGTCGCCCGTTCTTCGCCCGCTTCGACGAGAAGGCCACCTGGCTGGACGAGCTCGAACCGGCGTTCGGCGAGGATCGCTTCTTCTTCGAGGAAGCGGGAGCGCTCAGCCGCGACGCGCGCCACGAATCGCCCGCCTGGGTGGCGTAGAATCGCTTCTGCCAATGCTCGACAGCGAGCGCCTCTCGGCGAAGCTCGGCAAGTTCCGCCCGTCGCTGACCCTCGAGCTCAAGCGGCTGACGCAGGAGCGCCGGGCGCAGGGCTTGCCGGTCTACGACTTCGGGCTCGGCGAGACGCACGGCGAGCTGGCGCCCCACATCCGCGAGGGGGCGGAGCGTGCCTACCGAGAAGGGCAGACCATGTACGGCGATCCGGTCGGGCTCGCCGAGCTGCGCACCGCGGTGCTCGATTGGCTGGGGCTCTCGGCGCACTACGGCATCGAGAACGTGGTCATCACCTCCGGAGCCAAACAGAGCCTGTTCAACATCTTCCTCGCGCTCTGCAACCCCGCCGACTGCGTGATCTTCGACGCCGCCCCCTGGGTGAGCTATCAGCCACTGGCGGTCGCCGCCTACGCGTTTCCGGTGATGGGGCTGCCCAAGGAGGGAGAGCCCGCGGCGTCCGACCATCGGCGCCTCAAGGTCACCGGCGAGGATCTGCGTCGCAACCTCCGCATGCGCCCGCACGCCAGGCTCTTCCTGCTCAACAACCCCTGCAATCCCACCGCGCAGCTCTACGACGCGGCCGAGGTCGAGGAGCTGCTCGCGATCTGCGTCGAGCACCGGGTCTACTTCGTGCTCGACAGGCTCTACTGGCGCCTGCTCTTCGACGGCCGGAGCTACCCCGAGCCGCGCGTCGACTCCGAGACCCTGCCCTGGCTGATCCAGGTGGACGGCATGTCCAAGAACTTCCGCCGCACCGGCGGGCTGCGCATCGGCTGGTCGGTGGCACCCACCGACGTGGCGAGCGCGATGGGGAACCTGCAGAGCCACTACACGTCGGGTCCGTCGTCGCCCGCCCAGTTCGCGGCCCTGGCCGCGCTGCGCCGGCCGTACTCGAACAACCTGCGCGACGACCTCGAGCGCAAGCGCGACTTGCTGCACCGCGAAGCGGTCGACCTCCCCCTGGTCGACGTCTGGCCAACGCCGGCCACCTTCTACTCCTTCTGGGACGTGCGGGCCTGCTTCGGGCTCGAGACTCCCGGCGGCCAGGTGCTCGAGAGCTCCGACGACGTGGCGCGCTATCTCTTCGATCGAGCCGGAGTGGTCACCGCCTCGGGCGGCGCCTTCATGCAGGACGGCTACCTGCGCCTCTCGTTCGCCTCCTCCGACGAGGACATCGTGGGTGGAGTGCGCGCCGCGGCCCGGGCCTTGCGCGAGCTCACGCCGTCGTCGCGAGAAATCGCCGCGCGTTAGAGGAGCCGATACGCCAAGCTGGCCCCGAGTCGAAACACTCCTCGATCGGCTCCTCGAGCTGCCCGAGGCCGAGCGTCCCGCGCTGCTCGCGGACGCCGAACGGGTGGACCCGGAGATTGCCCGCGAGGCGATGGAGCTGCTCTCCGGGATCGACCCGCCCGCAGGCGATCTGCTCGACCGGGCCTTGCGCGATGCCTTCCCGCAGCTCCTCGGCGACGTCGAGAGCTCACTCGACGCGCCCGAAGACGGCCACCTCGAGAATCGCCGCCTCGGGTCCTACCGCCTGCTGCGGGTGCTGGGCCGCGGCGGGATGGGAGTGGTCTATCTCGGCGAGCGCGCCGATCGCCAGTTCGAGAAGGCGGTGGCGATCAAGCTCGTGCCCTGGGGGCTCGAGACTCGCGAGACGGCGCGGCGGTTCGCGCTGGAGCGGCAGGTCCTGGCGCGCCTCGAGCATCCCTCGATCGCGAGGCTCCTCGACGGCGGCGTCGCCGACGAGGGCTATCCCTACCTGGTGATGGAGCTCGTCGACGGCGAGGCGATCGATGTCTACTGCCGGACCCGCGCGCTCGGGCTGCGCGATCGCATCGCGCTCTTCCTGGGCGTCTGCGACGCCGTCCAGTATGCGCACCAGAACCTGGTCATCCACCGCGACCTCAAGCCGGCGAACATCCTGGTCACCTCCGAAGGATCGGTCAAGCTCCTCGACTTCGGCGTGGCGAAGCTGATCGAAGAGGACGCCGCCGGTGCGACCGGCGGCGCGACCCGCTTCCAGCCCCGCACGCCGGCCTATGCGGCGCCCGAGCAGATCGCGAACCGAGGAGTGTCGACCGCGAGCGACGTGTACTCGCTCGGCGTCGTGCTCTATCGCTTGCTCACCGGGCGTCCTCCGTACGATTTCGACGGGCTGTCGGCAACCGAGGCGGAGGCGGTGGTGCGAGATCGCGAGCCCGCGCGCCCGAGCCAGGCGGCGCTCGCGGGCTCCGCGGAGTCCGACGGAGGAGCGCTGGAGGACGTCTCCCGCTGGTCGCGGCGCCTCGGCGGCGACCTCGATCGCATCCTACTCAAGGCGCTGGAGAAGGAGCCCTCCCGTCGATACCCGACGGCGGAGGCGCTGGCGGAGGATCTGCGCCGCTACCTGCGCGGCCTGCCGATCAGCGCGCGCGAGCCGACCTGGGGATACCGCGCGCGCAAGCTGTTGATGCGCCACCGCGTCGGTGCGGCAGCCGCTGCTGCGGTCGCCGTCGCCGTGGCGGTGGCCTTCGCCGGGATCACCTGGCAGGCGCGCCGCGCCGCGCGCGAGGCGGAGCGCGCCACCCTGGTGGCGGAGCTCCTCACCTCGATCTTCTCGGACGGTGACCCCTACGAGGGAAGCGCCCGAGAGATGACCGTGCTCGAGCTGCTCGATCGCGGCCAGTCGCGGGTGCGCGAGCAATTCGAGGCCGAGCCTGCCATCCGCACCGACCTGCTCGTGGCGCTCGCCAATGCCTACCAGGGGCAGGGCCGACTTCAGGCCGCGGTCGAGCTCCACCGCGAGGTGCTCGCCGACCGCCGCACGCTGTACGGAGACCGGAGCCCACGTGTGCTCGAGTCGCTGACGCGCCTCGGGGCGGCCCTTCACGGCTGGGGGCGTTACGAAGACGCGCAAGCCGTGCTCGAAGAGGCGATGGTGCTCGTCGAGCGCGGTCCAGGGGTCGACTCTGCGGAGGCGTCCGATTTGCTGCTTCTGCTCGGTATGGTCCGCCACTCGTTCGGACACTACGCCGACGCCGCCGAGCGCTTCAGGGCGGCGCTCGAAATCCGCCGCCGGCTCGCCTCGGGGCCGGACTTCCGGGTCGCCAACGTCCTGAACGAGCTCTCCGGTTCGCTGGACTCCTCCGGACAGGACGAGGAAGGACTGGAGCTTCTTCGAGAGGCGCTCCGGATCGCCGAGGATACGGTGGGGCACGAGCATCCGTATACGGGATCGATGCGCAACAATCTCGGCATACGCCTGCATCAGCTCGGCGATCTGGAGGAGGCCTCCGGTCACTACCGGCGTGCCCTCGAGATCCAGGAGGCGCGGCTCGGCGCGGGATCGATCGGCAGCGCCGACTCGAATAACAACCTCGGCAACGTGCTCATGGAGCTGGGAGATTTCGCGGGCGCGCGGCTCTACGTCGAGCGGGCGGCGGAGACCAATCGGCAGCACCTCGAACCGACCAACTTCACTCGCGTCGCCTCCGAGATCAACCTCGCCACGCTGCGCCTCGAAGAGGGTGCTCTGGAGGAGGCGGAGGGTCTCTACCGCCACGCGTTGGAGCGCTTCGAGACGCTGCTGGGCGGACGCCACCAGGCGACCGCCCGAGTGCGCACGCTGCTCGCGCGCTGCCTGCACCTCGCGGGCGAGCTCGGGGAGGCCGAGGCGCAGTTTCTCCGCTCGCTCGAGGATCAGCGCGAGAGCCTGGATCCGATGAAGATGGCCGAGACGCTGATCGGGCTCGCGGCTATTCTCAGCGACACCGGGCGCGCCGGCGAGGCGGAGCCGCTGCTGCGCGAGGCCCTGGGGCTGCGCGCCGCGCAGCGACGGCCGGTGCCCTGGCGAATCGCCGAGGCCCGGCTCGAGCTCGGTGGCGTCCTGCTGCGCCAGGGACGTGTGGCCGAGGCGGAGGAGCTGATTCGTTCGGCGGGCGGCGTCCTGGCTGGCACGCTTCCGGAGGAAAACTTCAGGCAGACGCGCCGCCAGCGCCTGCTCGACGAGCTCTCGGCCGCGCCTGGTGAGACGCGCCGCGCGGGCATGTAGACTGCGCCCGCGCTGTACCCGCAGGGCTCAGTCGGATGCCGACCGGCGACATCACCGAGCTGCTCATCGCCTACCGGGGCGGCGATCGCGACGCGTTCGAGAAGCTGATCCCTTTGGTCTACCAGGACCTGCGCCGCATCGCGCGCCGGCAGCTCGCGCGTGGACGGCCCGGGCGGACCCTCGACACCACCGCCCTGGTCCACGAGGCGTACATCAATCTGGCCGAGAGCTCCCGTCTCGCGGTCAACGATCGTGGCCACTTCTTCGCCATCGCGGCGCGCGCCATGCGCCAGATCATCATCGACTACGCGCGCCAGCGCTCGGCGGCGAAGCGCGGCGGCGGGAGGTCACCGATCTCCCTGGACCTGGTGCAGATCCCGGTCGACGCCCAGGCCGACGTCGTGCTCGCCATCGACGACGCGCTGCGCCGCCTCGCCGACCTCAACGAGCGCCTCACCCGCGTCTTCGAGTGCCGCTTCTTCGCCGGGCTCTCCGAGCAGGAGACCGCCGAGGCGCTCGACCTCTCCCTGCGCACCGTGCAGCGCGACTGGATGAAGGGGAAGGCCTGGCTGCGCCGAGAGCTGGCGGCGGGGTGAGTCGGCCCACGGTGGGCTCAGAACAGCGACCCCTCTCCCTCACCCAACAGGACTTCGCGCACCAGGGGCACGGGCGGGCCGCCGAAGCCGAGGAAGCGGTCGTGGAACGGCTTCCAGGCCTCGCGGCCGCCGCGAGGAGCCGTCCAGTCCTCGCGCAGCTTCTTGATCATCAGCTTGCCCAGGGTGTAGTTCAAGTACGCCGGGTCGAAGGTGCCGCGCGCGGCCTGCTGCCGTGCGGTGCCGACATCCTGGAACGCCTTCTCGTGAAACAGACGCTCGCACGCCTCCTGGCTCATGCCCTCGGCATGAAGGCCGATGGCGCACAGGTAGCGCGCGTTGCGCATCAGGGCGTTGAGCAGTTGCCCGATGTGGATCTGAGGATCGCCGTCGCCGAGACCGGCTTCCCACATCAGCTCCTCGCTGTAGTGGGCCCAGCCCTCGGCGAAGGCATAGCCGACGAATACTTGACCGAAGGTCGATGCGGAACGGTTGGCATGGAGGAAGTGGAGGAAGTGCCCGGGCCAGACCTCGTGCACCGACGTGAAGAGCAGGTCGGCCTCGCCGGGAACGTACTCCTGCCGCTCCTGCTCCGACCACTCGGGGTCGGGCGGAGCGATGTAGTAGATCGAAGGCAGATCCTGCTCGTAGGGGCCCGGAATGCTGATGTAGGCGAAGTTCCAGCGCTGGTAGGGCGGCGCCTCTTCCACCTTGGCCTCTTCGGTGCCGGGAATGCTGACCAGATCCTTCTCCACGAGAAAGGCCTTCAGCTCGTCGAGCTGACGGCGGGCCGCCTCCACCGGTCCTTCTTCCGGCTTGTCGGCGCGAGACTTCTGCACGCAGCCGCGAAGGTCGAGCTCGGGAGCGAACCTCGCGCAGGCCTGTCCCAGCGACTCCAGGTTGCGCTCCATGTCGAGGCGGCCGATCTCCTTGAGCTCCTCGAGCGGGACCTCCACTCCTTCGGTGGCGCGAAGCATCTCGCGAAACGTCTCGGTGCCGAGGGCGAACGCCTGCGTGGCCTGCGCCTCCTGCTCGGCGAACCAGGCATCGAGCTGCTTCATCGCGGCGACGGCTTGCTCGTTGGCCTCGCGGAGCTCGGCCTCCAACTGCCGGTCGTCGACGTTCGCGAAGACCTGTGGCACATCGTTCTCGAGGTAGGTCGCCATCCCACCGAAGCTGATCCGGCCGATCCTCACGTAACTTTCGGGCAGAGGCGTGCGCAGGTTACGCCGAATGTGCTCGGCGGCCGCCGGAACGTTGCGCGCGTACTCGATGTACGCGCGCATGCGCTGCTTCAGCGGAGCGTACTCGCGCGAGATGTAGACGTCGGGATCGAGCGGACCAGCGTAGAAGCGCGGATTTCGCCACGGCCATCCCGCCGTATCCAGCCAGAAGAGCTGGCGGTCGATCTCTGAAACCAGATACTCGCGCTCGAAGCGCCGGTGCTCGTCGAGCTGGTCGTCGGAGAACGACGTCGCCCGCTGGCGCTGCCGGCGCAGGCGCTCGATCTCGGCCTCGATGCCCTCCCTGCTCCAGTCGGGAAGCCGGCCGTCGTACTCGTGGCGTCCGGCCTCCACGGCCGAGGTCGGCTGGGCTTCGAAGTGGGATTCCAGGAAGTGCTCGACGAAGGCGTCCCACGACTCCGGACTCGAGCGCTCCAGCTGCGAGGCGCAGGACGATGCGAACAGGAGCCAGGCCAGGATCGATCCGGCGGCGGGGATGCGGATGCTCATGACGACTCCTCCTTTCGCCCGGTGTGCTTCGGAGCGCCGCGGATCCGGGACGAGCGGAGAGCGCCCTCACGGCAGGTCGCTGCGGATCCGGGTCACCAGCTCGCGCGCGCCGGCGAGCTCCTCCCGTGCGCCGGTTTCCTCGACCACGAACGCCTGGGCGTAGTCGGCCTCCTCGCGGAACTTCTGCAGCCGCGCCATCAGGCGCGAGGTCGCCGCGTCGTAGATACCCGGCCTCACGAAGTGCAGGTTGAAGAGCTGTTGTGCCCCGCCG
>DATKDQ010000008.1:0-21721 GCA_035544635.1 Thermoanaerobaculia bacterium | reverse complement strand
GTGCTCGAGGCCGGCCTCGAGGCCCGCCCCGGGCACGTCGCTGCGAGCGTCGCCCGGGCCCGCTGCCTGCTCGCGCTCGACCGTCCACTCGACGCCTGGGCCGCCTTGGAGCCGGTTCTCACCAGGGACCCGACGCATCTGGTCGCCGCCAAGCTCGCGGTCGAGGTGTGGCTGCGGGTGGGTGATCGCCAGCGCGCGCGCGAGAGTCTCGCGCGCTACTCCCCGCTCGGCGCGGCGGATCCCGATCTCGTCCACCTGGCGGCGAGGATGGCCGAGCTCGAGGCCGCCGCCTCCGCGAACGCCGTCCGGGCCGAGGCGCAGGGCGTCGCCGCGGCGGTGGCGCCGAGCGCCGCGCCGGCGCCTGCCGCCGCCGCCGCAAACGCCGCGGACGCCGACGAGCTGGTCACCGTCACGCTGGGCAACCTCTATCTCCTTCAAGGTCACAGGAGCGAAGCCGAGCGGATCTTCCGGCGCCTCCTGCGCGCCGACCCGAACAACGCCGCGGCGCGACAGGCGCTGGCGCGCGTGATCGCCTCCGCGGGCGGTCGGCAGGAGATATAGTCCCGGGGTCCGCGCCGAGGCGACCGCTCGGGACCGCGAGCCGGCGGGAGGTCACTCCGTCGGATCTGCAGCCCCGCTACAGATCTCCGAGGGGAAAGCGTGCCCGGCGACGCGACGCCACGGCAAAGTCGCGGCGGTACGAGGAAGGGAGCGCGGGTTGCTGACGTTCGAACAGATGAAAGAGCTCATCCAGCTGGTGGCGGCGCACCGGCTCGGCGTCGAGGTGCGCGAGGCGGATTTCCACTTTCGCGTCCACCTGCAGGCCGACGGGGCCGCAGCGGCGGCCGCCGGAGCGGCGGGCGCGCTTCCCGCCGACGCACACCCGCCGCCGACCGCCGCCTCCACCCCCGGCGCGCGGGTCGAGGCGCCGCCCGCACCCGAGGGGCACATCGTGAGCTCGCCCATCGTCGGCACGTTCTATGGCGCGCCCAGCCCCGATGCCGACCCCTACGTCCGCGTCGGCGACCGCGTCCAGAAGGGCCAGGTGATCTGCATCATCGAGGCCATGAAGCTGATGAACGAGATCGAGTCCGACGTCGCGGGCGTGGTGCTCAAGATCTATCCCGACAACGCCCAGCCGGTCGAGTTCGGCGAGCCTCTGTTCTGCGTCCAGACCGACTGAAACGCCTGCGACGGAGGGCGCGGCACATGATCGCGCTCGCCCGTCATCGAGGATTGCGTGAACGAAGCAGCGCCGCCGCGGCGCCAGAGTCATCTCGGCGGAGGACGTGCTACTCAGCACGTCCGGAGCCGAGCGCCGTCCGCGGCGCCAGAGTCGTATAGCGGAGGAGAGTGCTAACCAGCACTCTCCGGAGCTATGTTCGAGAAGATCCTGATCGCGAACCGCGGCGAGATCGCGCTGCGCGTCATCCAGGCCTGCCGGGAGCTCGGCGTGAAGACCGTGGCGGTACACTCGACCGCCGATCGCGACAGCCTGCACGTGGCGTACGCCGACGAGGACGTGTGCATCGGTCCGCCGGCGGCTCAGGACAGCTATCTCAACATCTCGTCGCTGATCTCCGCCGCCGAGATCACCGGAGCCGACGCCGTGCACCCCGGCTACGGGTTTCTGGCCGAGAACGCGCACTTCGCCGAGGTGCTCGGGGAGTGCCGGCTCGCGTTCGTCGGCCCGCGGCCCGAGACCATCCGCCTCATGGGCGACAAGGCGAAGGCGCGCGAGACCGCCGCCGCCGCCGGCGTGCCGATCCTGCCCGGCTCTCACGAGCCGCTCCCGGGCGCCGAGGCGGCGCGCAGGCTGGCGGAGGAGATCGGCTACCCGGTGATTCTCAAGGCGGCGGCGGGCGGCGGCGGCCGAGGCATGCGCGTCGTCAAGCGGTTGGAGGAGATCGACTCCCAGTTCGTGGCGGCGCGCAACGAAGCGGCGAAGGTCTTCGGCGACGGCTCGCTCTACCTCGAGAAGTACCTGGTCGAGCCGCGACACATCGAGGTCCAGATACTCGCCGACCGGCACGGCTCGACCCTCCACCTGGGCGAGCGTGAGTGCTCGATCCAGCGGCGGCACCAGAAGCTGCTCGAGGAGGCGCCGTCGACGGCGCTTTCTGCCGACCTGCGTCGCCGCATCACCGAGGCCGCCGTTGCGCTGGCTGAGCGGGTGCGCTACGAGAACGCCGGCACGGTCGAGTTTCTGCTCGACTCCGACGGGCGCTTCTACTTCATGGAGATGAACACGCGCATCCAGGTGGAGCACCCGGTCACCGAGCAGGTGACGGGCGTCGACCTGGTCAAGGAGCAGATCCGGATCGCGGCCGGCGAGCCCACGCTCCTGACCGAGAGCCGCATCCCTGACGGACACGCCATCGAGTGCCGCGTCAACGCCGAGCATCCACGCACCTTCGTGCCCAGCGCCGGACGCCTCACCACCTTCCACATGCCGGGGGGGCCTGGCGTGCGCGTCGACACCCATGGCTACGAGGGATACGAGTTCCCGCCCTACTACGACTCGCTGATCGCGAAGGTGATCACCTACGGCGTCGATCGTGCCGAGGCGGTGGCGCGGATGGACCGCGCGCTCGAGTTCTTCGAGATCCAGGGCGTGCACACCACGATCCCGCTCCATCGCAGCATCCTCCGCGACCCCGACTTTTCGGCCGGGAGGCTCTCGACGCGGTTCATGGAGCGCTTCCTGCAGCGTGGCGCTGGCGGAGGAAGTGCTGTCTAGACGCGAAGGGATCCGCTAGTGCCGCGGCTCAGACGCGATCACGTCCCGGCGCTCTACGCCGTGGCCGACGCCGATCTGCTCGGGCTCGATCGGCTGCCGGCGGCCGTCGCCGAGATCGCGCGCTGCGGCATCGAGTGGATCCAGCTCCGAGCCAAGCACGCCGAGGACGACGACCTCGCGCGCGTCGTGGAGCAGGCGCTCGAGGCGGCATCTGCCGGTACGATGCTGTGGATGAACGATCGCGCCGATGTCGCCGCGCTCTACGGGCTGCCCGGCCTTCACCTGGGCCAGGAGGACCTGCCGCCGGGGGCGGCTCGCGCCGCGGTGGGTGAGTCGTGCTGGATCGGCCGCTCGACGCACGACCTGGCGCAGGTCGCCGCCGCCGCCGCCGATCCCGAGGTGGACGTGATCGCGCTGGGTCCGGTCTTCCCGACGCGGCACAAGGAGAATCCGGATCCGGTGGTGGGTCTCGAGGGGCTGCGCCGGGCGCGCGCGGCGACCCCGAAGCCCCTGGTCGCGATCGGCGGCGTGAGCGAGGCGAACCTGCTCGACGTCCTGGCCGCCGGCGCCGACACGGCGGCGCTCCTGGGTGCGGTGTGCGTGGGCGATCTCACCGCCAACTGCGATCGGCTGCGCGCGCTGGTCTCGGCGCACGCCGGGGGTGGCGGCTCGATCTACCTCACCGGATTCATGGGCGCCGGCAAGACGGCCGTGGGGCGGCGCCTGGCGGCTCGGCTGGGTCTGCCGTTCCTCGATCTCGATCACGAGATCGAGGCGGGCGCCGGCCGGTCGATACCGGACCTCTTCCGCGAGCGCGGAGAGGACGCGTTCCGCGCGCTCGAGTCGGAGGCGCTCGCCGCGGCGAGCCGGCGTCCGCGGACCGTCGTCGCCACCGGAGGCGGCGTGGTCGAGCGCGAATCCAACCTCGGCGTGATGCGCAGCTCGGGACGGGTGGTCTGGCTCGACGTGCCGTTCGCTACCTTAGTCGAGCGCCTCGCCCGCGGCCGCGAGGGCCGCCCGCTGTTCCGGAATCCGGAGCAGGCGCGGCGTCTCTATGAGTCGCGTCTCGCCGCCTACGGGAAATGCGATCTGCGGATCGCGGTCGAGCCGGGTTCGAGCGCGGACGAGACCGCCGCGCGCGTCGAGCGGCAACTGGCGGAATCTTGCGGTACCTGATCTATTCAGACGTCCACGCCAACATCGATGCGCTCAGGGCGGTGCTGCGGTCGGTCCGCCGCAAGCGCATCGACGCGGCGATCTCGCTCGGCGATCTGGTCGGCTACGGCGCCGCTCCCAATCAGGTGCTCGACGCCATGCGCCAGATGCGCGGCGAGGTCCGCCACATCCGCGGTAATCACGACAAGGTGGTCGCCGGGATCGAGGAGGGGCTGGGCTTCAACTCAGTCGCGCTCGCCGCGGCGCGCTGGACGCGGGAGCGGCTCGCTCCGGCCAACCTCCGCCTGCTCCGGAAGCTGCCGCCGGGTCCCGCACGTGAGAACGGGTTCGACTTCTGCCACGGCTCGCCGCTCGACGAGGACGCCTATGTGTTCAGCTGGCGCGACGCGATCGAGGTATTCCGGGGCGCCGAGTTTGACCTCTGCTTCTTCGGTCATACCCACGTCGCCGGGTGCTACGCGTACGGTCCCGACGGCCTCGAGGAGATCCCGATCGACCGCCCACGCGACGCGCTGGAGCTGGTCGCGGGCGTGCGCTATCTGGTGAATCCCGGCGCCGTGGGCCAGCCGCGCGACCGCGATCCGCGCGCGGCGTTCGTCCTCTACGACAGCGATCGGCGGCTGGTGCAGTGGTTCCGGGTCGACTACCCGATCGGCCGCGCCCAGGCGCGCATCCTCAAGGCGGGACTGCCGAAGATCCTGGCGGACCGCCTCTCGCGCGGCGCTTAGAGCGCCGTCCGCGGCGCCGAACAACCCCTCCTCCGCTATCGCAGCACGAGCGTGACCGGCACACCGATCGTCGCCTCGACCTGAGCGCTGGGCTCGGACGGATCCCGTGTGCTCGCGTCGCCGTCCCCGTCGAGACGAGCGGAGAGGAACCCGGACTCCGGAAGCGGACGCCCGGCGAGGCCCGGCATGGCGTCGTTCGCGTCGAGGGTGATCTCGATCGGGAAGCGTGGTGCGGCGATGCGCTTGACCGCCGACGGCGGGCCGGCGCCGGCCACGATGCGGAGGTTCACGAACAGGACCGCGGCGGGCGGCGCGGTGGCGCCGGGAGCGAGCTCGATGCGCGCACGGTAGGCACCCTCTCCGGCGTCCGAGGCCGACGCTGCGCCGGCGGGCGCCGCGCCGCCTGGCTCCGCGGCACCGGCACGGGACGCTCCGGTCGCTGCCGCGGGCTCCCGCTCCGGCGGTGCCGATCCCAGGATCTCCTCGGCGCTCGCGCCGGACTCCGCCAGCACCAGGAGGCGCTCGAGGCCGTCGTGGGAGCCGCCTGCCGCCTCGAGCCCGCGCCGCCAGTCCTCGATCGCGGCGTCGCGGTCGCCGCCGCGCAGTCGCGCGAGGCCGCGCACCAGGCGGGCGCTGACGAAGGCCGGCTCGCTCGCGAGCGCGCGGTCGAGCAGCTCGATCGCGACGCCGTCCTGGCCCATGGTCAACCGGATGAGCCCCTGGAAGTACAGCCCGTCGACGTCGCCGGGGCTCTGCTCGAGGATGCGCTCGCTCTGCTCGAACGCCTCGAAGAACAGCCCTTCGACCACGAACGTCTCGGTGAGCGCCTTGCGCGCTTCGAGGTCCTCGGGCACCTCGGCGAGGCGGGAGAGGATCGCGCCGACGCGCGCCCGCGCCTCGGGCGAGAGCTCGTCGAGCCGGCTGTGCACCGGGTCGCCGGGAGCCGCAGCCGCCGGAGACGACTCGGGCGGCCGCGGCGTCGCGTCGCGCGCTGCCCAGTACACGAGGAGAGCCGCGAGCGCCGCGAAGCCGGCGCCGAATGCGAACCCGAGCATCGCCGGGTGTGCGGGCCCGCGCCGGGTCGGCGTCGCCCCCAGCGTCGCCGCCGCGCTTGCCGGCGCCGGCGTGGCCTCCTCCCGAGGGCGCCGCGGCCGCACCCGCGCCTCGAGCCCGTCGAGATGCCGGAGCGTGCGCGCCGCCGCGCGCTCGAGGTCGTGGCGATCGGCCTCGCTCAGATCCTCGTCGTCCGCCCGCAGGCGAGTGTAGATCTCGTCGCGGCGCGCCAGGAGGTCGGCCCGCTCGAGCTCGAGCCCGCGGTCCTCGGCGCCGGTCGCTATCACCGCGCCGGCGGCGCCCGCCCGGCTGCGGCGCAGGCGCATCGTGAGCAGGAGCCCGGCTGCCAGCCCGATCGCCAGCACCACGAGGCCCGGGACGAACGACGACCAGGTTCCGCTCACGAGCCGATCTCCGACCGCACGCGCTCGAGGTACGGATCCAGATCGTCGTCGCCGTCCGGGCGGGAGGGGTCCGCACCGGAGCGAGCCGCGCGCCGCGTCGAGCGCAGGCGACGCGCGATCAACGCCGCTCCGAGCAGGAGGCCGGCAACGGGCAGCAGCCACACCACCAGGTTGAACCCCTTCGTCGTGGGCTCGAGCAGGACGAACTCGCCGTAGGCGCGCACGAAGTAGTCGAGCACCTGCTTCTCGGTGTAGCCGCGCGCGAGGAGGTCGCGAGTCTGCGACACCATGGCGAGCGCCGATGCGCTCGGCGAGTCGGCGATCGGGAGCCCCTGGCACACCGGGCAGCGCATGCGCGAGGCGAGGGCGCGCGTGCGCGACTCGAGCTCCTCACCCGCGATCGGAGGGCCGGCGGGAGGTCCGACCAGCTCCGCCTCGTCGAGCGGCGCGAAGTCGTCCTGCGCTCGGGAGACCCGGCCGGTGCCGCTGTCGGCATCGCCGCCGGCGGCCTCTGCCGGCCGATCGCGAGCACCCTCGCCGGCGGACGGCGCCGTCTCCACGGGCACGCCCGGCGGCTCGACCGGCTGCGCCTGCGCGAGCGCGGTGGCGAGAACGGCGAGCGCCGCCGCGAGGAGCACGCCGCGCAGCGGCGACTCGATTCGGGACGCCCGCGCGCCGAGCCCGGCCGCGCGCCTCACAAGAGCGCCTCCAGGCTCTGCTCGAGCGTCCGCCGGTCGAGCGGCCCAGCCACCTTGTGGACGATGGTGCCGTCGCTCGCGACGAAGTAGGTCTCCGGGAGCTTGAAGACGCCGTACGCGATCGACACCTTGCCGTCGGCGTCGTGGTAGGCCGGACCCCACTTGCCGAGGTGTCGCGTGAAGCGCTCGACCGCATCCGCCGTGTCCTCGGTGGGTACCACGCCGATGAAGTGGACCTCGCCCGCGTAGCGGCGAGCCGCCTCGACCAGGAGCGGATGCTCGGCGACGCACGGCTGGCACCAGCTCGCCCAGAAGTTGAGGACCACCGGCTGGCCGCGCAGGCTCGCGAAGTCGACGGCGCCGCCGTCGAAGTCCCGCAGCACGAACGAGGGCGCCGGCTTGCCGAGGAGCGGCGACTCGATGACGTTCGGATCGTGACGGAAGCCGAGCGCGAGAAAGACGATGAGCGGGATGCCGACGATGGCGCCGACGACCAGCGGAGTGCGATGGATGGCCACGATTCGAGCTTCCTACGAGACGATCCTCACCAGGGCCGCGCGATCGATCACCCCAGGCGCCCGGCGGTCAGGATCGCGGGCGGGGGGCACCGCGCGCGGGCGCGCCCGCCGCGGGTGAGGCGGCGGCCCCGACGCCCCCGGCCGCACCTACCGGCCCTCCCGACCCGAGCGAGACGCGGGCGGCCGCGGCACGGGCCGTCTGCGTTCGCGGCGCCTCGACCAGTGCCATGGCGCGGCGCGGTGGCACCAGGCAGAGGGCGGTCCCCGCCACCATCACCAGGACGCCGGCCCAGATCCACATCACTCCGGGCGTCACGATCGCGCGCAGCCCGATCGAGCCGTCGGCGCCCACACCCATGAGCGTGAGATAGAGGTCGTGCGTCAGGCCGGTGCGGACCGCCGGCGTGGCCAGGGGGTCCATCTGCGTCGGGTAGATGTTGAGCGCCGGCGCGAGCGTGCCGACCTGGCGACCGCCGCGGAAGAGCGCCACATCCGCCCGCTGCTGGAACCGGTGCGGCTGCTGGACCCCGGCGACGCCCGTGAGCCGCAGCGCGTAGCCCTCGATCTCGAGCGCCTGGCCCGGCGCGAGCGTCCCCTCGCGCTCGGTCTGGAAGGTGGAGGAGACGGCGACCGCCACGAACGTGACGATCACACCGAAGTGCACCACGTACGCGCCGAGACGTCGCGGGGCCCGCAGGATGGCGGTTCTCGCGGCGCGCGCGACGGTCTCGCCCTTCTTCGCGCGCCGGCGTGCGGCCCTCGAGCCCTGGTCCGCGGTCACCCACAGCGCGTAGCCGGCGAAGGCGCAGGTCAGGAGCACGCCGCCGCTTCTGGCCCCGAGCGCGAGCGCGACCGCGAGCGCGGCCGCCGCCGCGGGCAGCGGCGCCAGGAGCGCGCGACGGACCTGCCGCCGGTCGCTCGTCCCCCAAGGCAGCGCCGGCCCGACGCCGATCAGCAGGAGGAGCGAGAGGAAGAGCGGCACCGCCATGCGGTTGAAGTACGGCTCGCCGACGCTCACCTTGACGCCGCGGATCGACTCGGCGAAGACCGGGTGGAGCGTCCCGATCAGGACCGTGAACATGACCGCGACCAGGAGCAGGTTGTTGACGAAGAAGGCGCCCTCGCGCGCGACCAGGGTCTCTCGCGCCGGGTCGCCGACCAGTTTGTCGACGCGCAGCGAAAGGAGCACCACGACGAACAGCAGCGCGAGCGCGAGGAAGGCGAGGAACGCCGGCCCGATCGGACTCTGCGTGAACGAATGGACGGAGTTCACGACGCCGGAGCGGGTGAGGAACGTTCCGAGGATGGTGAGCAGGAACGTGATCAGCACCAGCACCACGGTCCACGCCTTGAGCGTCCCCTTGCGCTCCAGCACCACCGCCGAGTGCAGCGCCGCGATTCCGGTGAGCCAGGGCAGGAACGACGCGTTCTCGACCGGGTCCCAGGCCCAGTAGCCGCCCCAGCCCAGCACCTCGTAGGACCACCAGCCACCGAGCATGATCCCGGCGGTGAGGAAGCCGGTGGGCACCAGCAGCCAGTTGCGCAGCGGCTGGAGCCAGGTCGGTCCGAGCTGGCCCCGCAACAGTGCGGCGACCGCCATCGCGAACGGCACCGTCATGCCGACGTAGCCGAGGTAGAGCATCGGCGGATGGATGATCATCAGCACGTGGTTCTGGAGCAGTGGGTTGGGCCCCGGCCCGTCGACCGGCACCGGAGGCGGCGTGGGCGCGAACGGGTTGGCCGGACCGGCGATCAGGAAGCTGAAGAAGAGCCCGACCGCGAGCATGGTCGCCAGCGTGTAGGCGAGGTAGTCCTCGTGCCCTCTCCGCTGCAGGACGGCGACGCCCGCGGTGTAGAGCCCGAGCACCAGCCCCCAGAACAGGATCGACCCCTCGAGCGAGGACCACAGCGAGACCGCGGTGATGACCGGCGGCGTGGCGAGCGATCCCACCTGCGCCACGTACGACACCGAGAAGTCGTGGCGCAGCAACGCGACCTCCATGAGGACGTTCGCGAGCAGCATGGTCGCGGCGAAGCCGAGCGCGATGCGGCGGGTCCAGGCGAGCCCCCGCTCCGAGCCCATCCGCCCCGCCGCGAAGCCGATCGGAGAGCCTATGGCGCAGAGCAGGAGGGCGAGGAGGACGAGACCCTGACCGAAATGGGACATCATCCCCCGGTGGCCCCGCCGGCCGCTGCGGGGTCGAGGCTCTTCATCAGCTCCCGGATGTCGCGGGTATCCTCGGCGCCGGGGGCGCGGTACTCGTTGTCGTGCTTGACCATCAACCGGCGCGACTCGAAGACGCCGTCCTCGCGCAGGGTCCCTTCGACCACCACGCCGATGCCCTCGCGGAACATCGCCGGAGGCACCGCGCTGGCGTGGACGGGAAGCGTCGCGTCGCCATCGGTCACCGCGAAGCGCAGGTCGAGGCCGCTCGCGGCGCGCTCGATCGAGCCCGGAGCGACCAGCCCGCCCAGACGGATCGAGGCCCCGAACGCCTTGGGGCCGGCGGCGTGCACCTCCTTGGGGCTCCAGTAGTAGACCAGATTGCCGCCGATGTTGCCGTAGGCGACGTAGCCGATCACGCCGGCAATGACGGCGAGGGCGGCCACCACGAGGACACGACGGCGCCTGAGGTCTCTATCCATGGTCTCGCTCGTGATTCCCGATCCTGCTCTGGATCTTGTTCAGCCGGGAGCGCAGGCTCCAGGCGTAGAGGACCAGCCCTGCCGCCGTCACCACGTAGGCCGCGACGACGAAGCTCCAACCGCCAATTATAACGCCCTCGGGCGCCATCTCAGGCCTCCACTCCGGTACCGGCGATCGATCCCGCGCGCGGAATGGCCGCCGGCTCCGCCACCTCGTCGATCTCCTGCCGGCGGCGCTCCAGCTCGGCTCGCCTCGCGATGAACCAGCCGGCCAGGAAGAGGACGGCGAAGGCGTTGATCCGCATCGGCAGCTTCATCGCCGCGTCCATGGTCTCGGGTGTCGACTGCATCTGGTGCAGCGAACGCCACCAGCGCACGCAGTAATAGACCAGCGGCACGTCGACGAAGGCGGTGATGGTGGCGATCGCGGTCCAGGTGCCGCGCCGCGCCGGATCGTCGACGAACGCGCGCAGCGCGAGGACACCCGCGAACAGCAGGAACATCAGGAACGAGAAGACGAGCCGCACGTCGGCCCAGGTCCACCAGATGCCCCAGGTGGGCCGCGCGAAGAGCATCCCCTGCACCAGCAGGAGGACGTTGAGCACGATCCCGACCTCGACCGCGGCGGTGGTGAGGTGGTCCCAGCGAGGACGTCGCGTCCAGAGCGACGCGATCGCGAACCCGAAGGCGAAGGTGTAGCAGAGCATCGAGATCCAGGCGCTGGGGACGTGCACGTAGACGATGCGCACGACGTCGCCCA
The DNA here is from genome assembly GCA_035544635.1 of Thermoanaerobaculia bacterium. Lineage (GTDB taxonomy): Bacteria > Acidobacteriota > Thermoanaerobaculia > Multivoradales > Multivoraceae > DATAFT01. Next base: position 10,998 of record DATKDQ010000008.1, on the reverse strand, counting down.
TGTGGCGCTCGGGAGGCGCGACGAAGAGCCCCAGGTAGCTGCCGGCCAGAAGCAGGACGACTCCGAGCAGGCCGGAGACGGTGGAGAGCCTTGGTCGCGCCACGGGCATTCCGTTCACTCCTCCACCGCGAGCGGGAAGAGCACCCCGCCCAGGCTCCAGTAGGCCAGTGCGAACCCGGCGAGCAGTGCCGTCCACGACCCGAGCTGGCCCATCGGATCGCCGTTGAGGATCAGGTCGATCGCCTTGACCGAGGCCAGCAGCACGGGGATGACGAGGGGATAGTGGACCAGCGGCAGCAGCACGTCCTGACTACGGGCTCGGGAGGTCATGGCGGCGTAGAGAGTGCCGGGAGCGGACAGACCAGCGGCGGCCAGCACCCAGAGCAAGACCAGCTTGACCAACGCCATCGCGCCGGCATCGACAGCATAGAACACCACCGCCGCCACGGCGAGAACGGGCCCCAGGAGCGACAGGAAGAGGGTGTTGCCGAGCGCCTTTCCGTAAAAGAGGGCATGAGGATCGATCGGCAGCAGGAGGAGGCCTTCCATCGCCGAGTCCTCCTGCTCGACGCGAAAGCTCTCGCCGAGCGCGAGCGTCGAGCTCAGGAGGAGGGCGAGCACGAGGAACCCGGGCGCCCCGCGGTCGAGGACGGCGGGGTCGGCGCCGGCCGCGAACGAGAACAGTGCCAGCGCCACCACGCCGAACAACACCGTCGCCAGCAGGCGAGCGCGCCCGCGCCACTCGAGCAGCAGGTCCTTGGCGAGCACGGCGCCGATCTCGCGCACCAGCCCCCCACCCCTCGAGCCCCCCTGGACCGGGCCTCGAGCCTCCCCCCTGCCCCCGTGGGCCCGGCCCTCAACCCCCGCGCCCCCTTGGCTCAGGCTCACGTCCTCGCCTCGAACCGGGCGGCGGCGTCCGCGGCGGCTCCGTGCCACTCGATCTGGCCGCGGTCGAGCACGATCGCTCGCCGGCAGAGCGCCGCCGCCTGCTCGAGCTGGTGCGAGGCGAGGAGCACGGTGACGCCGCGCCCGAGGCTCTCCGCGATCCAGCGCTCCACCAGCCTCTGGCCGGGCACGTCGAGCGCGGCGAACGGCTCGTCGAGCAGCAGGAGATCGGGCTCTTCGAGGCGGGCGCGCGCCAGCGAGAGCCGCTTGCGCATACCGGCCGAGAAGGTCGCGACCGGGCTGTCGCGCCGCGCCGCCAGACCGACCTCTTCGAGCAGCTCGCCGAGCGTCGCGTCGTCGCGGCGGCGGCCGAGAACGCGCGCCCACAGGCGCAGCGACTCGAGCGCGCTCAGCCGCTCGTACAGGAACGCCTGGTGCGAGACCAGTGACAGCCGGCGCCGGCAGGCGAGCCGGCGCGCGCGCGGATCGAGCTCGAAGACCTCGACCGATCCGGCCGTGGGCCGCAGCAGCCCGGCGAGCAATCGCAGGAGAGTGGTCTTGCCCGAGCCGTTCGCTCCCGCCACCAGGAGCGACTCGCCGGGCGCGACCTCGAGATCGCAGTGCGCGAGCGCCCAGCTCCGGCCGAAGCGGCGACCCAAACGTCGAGTTCTGATCGCCGGGCCGCTGCTCGCGCTCATGTCGCCGGGGCAAGCTAGCACAGGGCCCGGGGTTCCCCAAGGCGGCGTGCCTCGTTTGGCGCAGCGGCGTGGCGCTAGCATGCCGGGTCGATGACGTCCCGCGCGCGCCGCCTCACCGGCGTGATCGTTCTCGTCCCGGCGATGCTCGCCTCCGGCTGCGCGTCGACCGGGCGATCGCGCACCGCCGACGTGCCCGTCGCGGGCGGCGCGGTGAGCCGCGGCGCGACGGGCCGTGTTCCGCCGCCGCTCGACCTGGCCGGCCCCGGGCTCGAGGAGACCGCCCTTCTCCTCCTCCTGATCGACCGCCAGCTCTACGAGCCGTTCTCGATCAGCCGCGTGCTCGCAGTCCGCGATCCCGTGCTGCGTCGGCTGCTCGGCTCGATGCTGGGGCGGGTGCCCGATCCGCGAGCGATCGCGACGCTCGAGGAGCTCGCGATCGACTCCGATCCCGGCGTGCGCCGGGCAGCCGCGTTCGCCGCGGGGAAGGTCGGAGGCGCCGCAGCTGAGAGGCTCCTCGCGGCCCTCCTCCTCGATGCGGATGCCGAGGTCGCGTCCTGGGCCTGCCACGGGCTCGCCCGCGCCGGCGCGCCGCTCGATCGGATCGCGGCGGCGCTCGCGCCCCTGCCGGACCGGGACCGGCAGGCAAGGCTCCTGCCCGACCTCCGTCTGTTTGCCGGGCGGGGCGGAGCGGCGTTCGTCGCGATCGCGCTCGAGGGGCTCACCTCGGACGACGCGTGGCTGCGGCGGCGCGCGCTCTCGGCGCTGCTCGCGGCGGCGCGCCCGGCGCAGCGCCCGGTCTTCCGCCGGCTGCTCGACGACGGCGATGCCGGCGTTCGCGCGCTGGCCGCCGCCGGTCTCGCCATCGTGGGCGGCGGCGAGGATCTCGAGGCGCTGCGCGTGGCCACGGCCTCGAGCGATCTCGCGGCGGCGACGGCGGCGATCGCAGCCGGGGGAGCGATCGTGCGCGCCGGCCGCGCGGCGCCCCCGCCGGCCTGGCGTGCGACGCTGCTCGAGCTCCTGTCGGATCCCCGGCCGGCCGTGCGCGCGCAGGTGCTCGACGCCGCCGGCGCGTGGCTGCTCGACGACGATCTCGAAGCGGCGCTCGCGCGCGTCTTCGGCAGCGGCAGTCCCGCGGAGGGCGCGCGGGCGCTCGGCGCGCTCGCCGCGGCGCGGGCCCCGGCCGCCGGCGATCTTCTGCTCGTCGCCGCCGCCGATCCGGATCCCGCCCTGCGCGCCGCCGCCGCGCGCGGCGCTGTCCCGCTCGAGGCGACGGCGCTGCTCGACCGTCTCGGCGTGGACGCCTCGCCCGTGGTGCGGGAAGCGGCGTTTGACGCGCGCGCTGCGCTCGACCGGACGCCCCATCCCGAGCTGTACGCCCGCGCCCTCGCGGATCCGGCGCCGGGGGTGCGCGCCGCGGCGCTCGAGCGCCTGGCGCGCTTCCCCGTGCTTCCGTTCGAGCTGGTCCTCGGCGCCTTTGCGCGCGACGAGCGCGCCGAGCCGGAGCTGGCGATGGCCGGCATCGACGCGCTGGCGGCGCGCGCCCGGTCGGCCGCGACCGAGCGCGGCGCGATCGTGGCGGCGCTCGAGGGGCTCGCCGAGGTCGGCACCCATCCGGTGCGGCTCCGGGCCGCCGACGCGGTCGAGGCGCTCAACCGACCGCGACCCTCGATCGGCCCCGCGATCACGGCTCGCAAGCCTGGCGACTACCGCGCCGTGGCCGCCCGGACCCGTCGAGCGCGGTGGCTCGAGCTCGAGACCGGCCGGGGTACTGCGACGCTGCGGGTCGACTGCCCGGCCGCCGCGCTCAGCTGTCTCTCCTTCCTCCAGCTCGCCGAGCAGGGCTTCTACGACGGCTCCGCGGTCTACCGCGTCGTTCCCGGCGCGTGGATCGAGGCGGGGGACCCCGACGGTGATGGCCGCGGAGGACCGGGGTTCACCCTGCGCGACGAGCCGGCGCCGCGGCGGCTCGGCGCCGGCTCGTTCGGCCTGGTGCGGCCGGCGCCGCACGCTGGCGGCGCTCGCTTCTTCGTCCAGCTCGCCGACCGGCCCGAGCCGGCCGATGGGGGTTGGGCGGTCGGGGGACTCGAGGGCGAGGTGACGGTCCTCGGGGAGGTGGTCGCCGGGCTCGACATGCTCGGTGGCCTGCTCGAGGGCGACCGCCTCGTGAGCCTGCGCGAGATCGGGCCGCCCGCTGAGCTACACTCCAGGACCCGTTAGCCTCCGGAACGCTCGCAGCAAGTTCGGATCGTCACCGCCATCGGTACGCCACTGCAATGCTCGAGAGTCTCGCCTGGACGCTGCAGGTGCTGGCCCTGGTGATCGTGGGCAGCGCGCTCCTCGTGGGCCTGGTGTACGGCCAGATCCGCGTCGAGCTCGGCATGCTGGGGGTCGGCGCGGCGCTCTTCCTGGTCGCTCGTTGGCTCGCGGGACGGAGCCGCGGGTGAGCCGGAATCCGGCAGCCGGGGCGGCTCCGCCGCACTCCGCAACCTTTCCAGGCTCTCCGCGTACCTAGGCGTGGCTCGCGGAATGGCGCAAGCGAGGGACGAGGATGTCGTGGCCGCGGTACTCGCCGGACACCCCGAACGGTACGAGGAACTGGTCGCGCGGTACCAGGGGCGGGTCGTCAACTACCTGTATCGCATCCTGCACTCGCTGGACGACGCTCACGACCTCGCACAGGAGGTTTTCCTCCGCGTCTTTCGCGCGCTCGACCGCTACGACTCGCAGTTCAAGTTCTCGACCTGGCTGTTCCGGGTGGCGCAGAACGCCGCCATCGACAGCGTGCGCAAGCGGCGCGTCCATCTGGTCTCGATGGAGCGTCCGGAGAGCGAGAGCGGCGACGGCGGCAGCTTCGAGTTTCCCAGTGGCGACCGCGGGCCGTACGCGACGCTCCGCAACCTGGAGCGTGGCAAGGCGATCGGCGCCGCGATCGACGAGCTGCCGGGCGAGTATCGGGAGCTGATCCAGCTGCGCCATTTCGCCGAGCTCTCCTACGGCGAGATCGCGGAGCTCAAGGGGATGCCACTGGGAACGGTCAAGAACAAGCTCTTCCGGGGACGACAGATGCTCAAGGAGAGGCTGGCCGATTTTCTGACCGATTGAACGCTCCGCGGAAACGGCGGGCAGCAGCTATGAAACCGACCGACCTCGACCTCACTCCCGGGCAGCGCGAAGCCGACGACACGCCGGACGCTCTCGATCGGCTCCTCGCGGAGGTGCGGGTGCCGGTGCGCGAGGGGTTCACCCGCCAGGTGATGAGTCGCCTGCCCGAGTCGAGGACCCCTCCGCGGCGCGTCGTGTCGCGGGAGTGGGCGGTCGCCGCCGGGTTGGCGGCCGTGCTGGTGGCGGTGGCTGCGGTCCTGCTCGCGGGCGGTGACGGCACGGGGGCGGATGTCGCCGCCAGCGTGGTCGACCTGATCGCCGCGACGCTCGCTGCGGGGGCCGGGTTCCTCGCCGCGAGCTGGCGCGGTCTCGGCGAGACCATCGGAGCCGCGCTCGACGGCTCGGTCACCGCACTGGCGGCGCTCGGTCTCGCGGCGCTCGCGGCCAACGGCCTCCTCTTCCTGCTCCTGCGCCGCCGGCGCGCCGAACGCACCGTCGACAAGTCGTAGCGGTCCGTGCCCCGGTCGAGCCTCGCGGCTGGGACGGCGATCCAGCCCTCGGGCCACTCGCCTCGACGGCGGTATCCTTCGAGCGTGCCACTCCCGCTCGCAGCTAGCGGCGCCGCTCTCCTCTTGCTCGGCTGGGCGGCGTCGAGCGCGGCGGAGCCGCGCCTCGAGGTCTCGGCGGAGGCGGTGGACTCTCCTGGCCGCCGGGCCGCCGTCGTCGTCGGGCGCGACAGCGTCGCCGCGAGCCAGGTGGTGGCGCTCGGGCGCGACCTGGTCATCGAGGGAAGGGCGGCTGCCGGCGTCGCCGTCATCCGCGGCTCGGCGCGCATCCGCGGCGAGGTCGAAGGCGACGTCGTCGTGCTCGGGGGCGATGCCGAGCTCGAAGGGTCCGCGCGCGTCGACGGCGACGTGTTCGTTCTCGGTGGCGCCATCCACAGCCGAGGCGGAGCCGTGGTGCGCGGTCGCTCGGTGGCCTATCGAACCGCTCCCGAAACGCTTCTCGTCCTGGCCGAGGGGCCGGTGCTGGGCCTCTCGCCCTGGTCGCGCGTCGTGGTCGGCACGAAGCTCGCGCTGCTCGCCGCCTGGTTGATCGCGGCGATGGCGCTGGTCGGGACGGCATGGCCCGCGATCGCGTCGACCGCGGAGGCGATCGCGGAGGCGCCGCTGCGGAGCTTTGCCACCGGGCTGGTCGCGGTGCTGGCGATGCTTTTCGCCGCGCTCTTCCTCGCCTCCTTCCTCGGGGTCGAGGCGGGCGTCCCGCTGCTGGTTCTGCTCGCGCTCGCCGCACTCGTGCTCAAGCTGTGGGGAACGATCGCCGTCTTCGCCTTCGTCGGCGGTCGAGTCGCTCGCCTCGCCGGCAGCCGGGCGAGCGGACAGAGTCGGTCGATGGAGAGAGGCGCGAGCCCGCTCACGACGACCCTGGCCGGTCTGGTCGCGCTCGGTGCGTTCAAGTTCGTGCCGTGGGTGGGGGTATGGGTGTGGACCGCGGCGACCCTGGTCGGCGTCGGCGCTTCGCTCGCGACCAAGCTGGGCCGGCGCGAAGCATGGTTCGCTTGACCCCTCCAGACCCTTGCCGTACGCTGCGAGCGGTCTGCCCGTCGACCGCATGCCAGCTCCTCTCGCCACCGCAGCAGCCCGAAGCTTCGAGGCTGTCAGAGCATCGGACAGCCCACCAGCCCGCGCCCCCCGGAGCCAGAGGACTGTGTCCGAGTATCAACCGATCGGAGCAGCGACGCGCGCCGTCCGCGGCGCCAGAATCATTTAGAAGCCTTGACCCGCAGAGATCGTTACAGACGAGTCAAGTGTGTCCCCGGGTCAAGGCTTCCGAGCCGCGCGGCGCAGCCGCGCTTGGCGGGGAGCATCAGCTAGCGGAGTCGTGGTAGTGACCACGGACCCGCTGGAGGCCTTGACCCGCAGAAATCGTTACAGACGAGTCAAGTGTGTCCCCGGGTCAAGGCCTCCGAGCCGCGCGGCGCAGCCGCGCTTGGCGGGGAGCATCAGCTAGCGGGGCCGTGGTAGTGGACCACGGACCCGCTAGACTGCCCGCTACCGCAGCCCTCGCGGGCTCAGCTCCACCTCGTCAGGAGGAACTCGATGGATCACCTGCGCCGCCGATCTCCGCTCCACGGTGCGTTCTTCTGCGTCGTCTCGTGCCTGCTCCTCGCGCCTTCCGCGAGCGCGTCGACGAACCCGCACCCGCTCGATCCGCTGACCTTCGAGGAGTACTGGACGGCGCTCGAGGTGCTCCACGCCGAGGGCCTGGTCGACCCCGAGACGCGCTTCTCCATCGTCACCCTCGAGGAGCCGCCCAAGGATCAGGTGTGGCGCCTCGAGGGAGTGGGCCCGGGTGCCCAGGCGCCCGCGGCGTCGATCGACATCCCCCGGCGCGCGTTCGCCGTCGTGCGGCAGAAGGAGAAGACCTGGGAAGCCGTCGTCGACCTCACCAGCCGGCGCGTCGCCTCGTTCGAGCAGGTCGTGCGGGCGCAGCCGAACTGGCTCGGGGAGGAGTTCACGGCCGCCGTCGACGAGGTGAAGAAGCACCCCGACTTCATCGCCGCCATGAAGAAGAGGGGTATCACCGACTTCACCTTCGTCGAGTGCGCGGGCGGGCCGCCCGGCTATTACGGCACGGCCGAGCAGCGCGGGCGTCGCATCGCCCACGTCGGCTGCATGGACGTGCGCGGCGTCCGCAACACCTGGACCCGCAGGATCGAGGGCCTCACCGTCGTCGTCGACCTCGCCAAGAAGGAGGTGCTGCGCGTGGTCGACGAGGGCGTGGTGCCCGTTCCCACCGCTTCGGCCGACTACGACTCCGCCTCGATCGGCCCGGTGCGCGACGTGCCCTCGCCGATGCGCGTCGACCAGCCGCTCGGCCCCGGCTTCCGCCTCGACGGGCATCAGGTCGAGTGGCAGAGCTGGCGGTTCCACGTGCGGCCCGACCAGCGCCTCGGCATGATCGTCTCGACCGTCACCTACCAGGACGGCGATCGCCGGCGACCGGTGCTCTACCAGGGCTCGCTCTCCGAGATCTTCGTGCCCTACATGGATCCAGCGTTCGCCTGGTACCACCGCAACTTCCTCGACGCCGGCGAGTTCTCGGCGGGCGGACTGACCAAGCCGCTCATGGCCGGGCTCGACTGCCCTGCCCACGCGGTGTACCTCGACGGCTTCATCTCGGGCGACAACGGCCGGCCGCGCGCGGTGCCGAACCTCATCTGCCTGTTCGAGCGCGAGTCCGGGGACATGGCGTGGCGCCACGTCGCGGAGGAGCCCGAGAGCCGGGTGAAGCGCGACCTGGTCGCGCGCGCCGCCGCCGTGCTCGGCAACTACGACTACATCTTCGACTGGGTGTTCCAGCAGGACGGCTCGATCAAGGTCGCGGTGGGCGCCACCGGCATCGCCGAGGCGAAGATGGTGGCGCAGCCCGATGCCGCGGCCGGCAGCAGCACGGGGCGATTCACATCCTCGCTCCCCGCCGCCGGCCATCACCTGGCGACCCCGATCCGCGGGACCGGATCGGTCTCGGCTGCCGACCCCAATGACACCACCCTCGGCGCCGACGGCGTCCCCGAGGCAGCCGACGCGTACGGCCGCTTCGTCGCCCGCAACGTGGTGGCGGTCAACCACGACCACTACTTCTCGTTCCGCCTCGATCTCGACGTCGACGGACCGTCGAACACGCTGATCGTGGATCGGCTCGTCCCGCGCACCCTGCCCAAGGATCATCCGCGGCGCAGCGTCTGGGTGCGCGAGCCCCGAGCGGCGCGCACCGAGTCCGAGGGGAAGCTCGATATGGACATGCACCATCCGGCGCTGTGGCGCGTGGTGAGCGAAGACCGCACCAACCACGTCGGCTACCCCACCAGCTACCAGCTCATGCCGGGGATGAGCGGGATGACGCTGCTCTCGCCCGACGACTATCCGCGCCGCCGCGCCGGGTTCATCGATCACCACCTGTGGACGACTCCCTACCGGCACGAGGAGCGCTATGCGGCGGGGAACCATGCGACCCTGAGCGAGCCCGGACAGGGCCTGCCCGCCTGGACCAAGGCGAACCGACCGATCGAGAGCACCGACCTCGTGCTGTGGCACACCATCGGCATGCACCACGTGGTGCGAGCCGAGGACTGGCCGGTGATGCCGGTCCTGTGGCACAGCTTCGAGCTGCGCCCATTCGACTTCTTCGATCGCAACCCGGCGCTCGACCTGCCGTAGCTCCGGAGAGTGCTGGCTCCGGAGAGTGCTGTTTAGCACTCTCCTCCGCGGCGCAGTCTGTCCTGCCCCATCACAGCCGGCGCTCCTCGACCGAGACGCCGCCCGCGGGATCGAGCTGGATGATCGCGACCCCGCCGCGCTCCTGCGCGTAGGGGATCCGCGGCGCGCCCGGGTAGCAGGCGCGCACCGGTCCCTGCGACACGTCGCGGAAGACGTGGACGTGGCCGAGCGCGAGGTAGTCGAGCCCGCAGCGCGCGATCTCGTCCGGCGTGATGAGGGACGATCGCAGCTCGCGACGGTCCAGCGCGAAGTGACCGTGCGCGAGACCGACGAACCAGTGCTCGGCGGCACGACTGGGTACGCCGTGGAGCGGGCGGTTGGCCGGCGCGTGCTCCACCAGGCCCTTGCCCCACACCGTCAACCCGAGACCGTCGAAGGTGACGAGCTCGCCCTCCTCGGCGTAGAGCGGATGCATGTGCGGGCCGATATCGCGAAAGTCGAATCGCCGGTAGATCGAGGTCTCGTCGTAGCAGTCGTGATTGCCCGGGATGAGCACCACCGGGCACGACAGCCGGCGAAGCTGGGCCTGCGCGAAGCGCACCGCCGGCTCGCTCACGCGGTTCGAGTCGAACAGGTCGCCGGCGATGAGCAGCGCGTCGGCGCGCTCGGCGAGGGCGGTGTCGACGACGCGGGTGAACGCGATCTCGCTGGTCCGCGCAAGCGCAGGGCGGGCTGTGGAGTCTCGCCCCACGCCGGCTCCGTTCACTCGGCGATCCCATTCCGGCGGGGTGCCGGATCGGTCGCCTGACGCGGCGCCGAGGAACGGGTTCGGCTGCTCGCCGAGGTGCACGTCCGCGGTGTGCACGAGTCGCAGCGGCCGCCTCATCGACGCGGCGGCTCCCGGCGCCAGGTGCGCCAGTCGTAGGGCTCGATCCCCGACCGGGTGAGCCTCCAGATCGAGGCGCGCGGAACGCCGGCCTCGATCTCCAGGAAGCCGATCGTCCCGAGCTGGGTCTCGAGGTTGTGCGGGAACGTCGGGGAGCCGGGATTGACGCAGAGCACGCCGCCGACGGTGTCGATCGCCTCGACGTGGCTGTCGCCGTAGACCACGACGTCGGGCCGGCCCTCCGGGAAGAGACGGTCCAGCGCCGCAGCGACGGTGTAGCGCGGCGGCAGCTCGGGGATCGGCAGCGCGTGCGTGACCCCGAGACGGAGGCCCGCGAGCTCGAGCGTCCAGGCGCCACGCAGGCGAGGGTGCGCCGGCTGCACCGGGCGCCCGCCGCCGCCGTCGTCGCCGTCGCCGCGTGCGACCCACACCGGTGCCACCCGTGCGAGCTGGTCGATCACGCGCAGGTCGTGGATGTCGCCGGCGTGGAGGATGAGGTCGATGCCGGCGAAGGCGTCGAAGACCTGCGGCCACAGCTCGGCGCGGGCCTCGGGGATGTGGGTGTCGGAGATGAGGCCGATGCGCATCGCGTCGCGGAACCGCCGATCGCGCGGATCGTAGCAAGCGCGTCGCCCCCGGCGGAGTCCGCCGGCGGCGCTTCGAGCATCCCGCGCTTGATTTACGAGACCTTGCTCGCTTCCGTGCTGCGGTACAGGTTCACGTCCCGCAGCGGAGGCGAGTAGAGGTGAAGAGTCACCAGATCGGCGCTCGGCTCGAGGTTGGCGACCTCGTGGACGTCGAAGTCGCGGCTCGCGCAGATCGTTCCCTGCGGCAGCCAGCGCATCGAGACGGCGGTCGCGAGATCGGCGCACATCCGTTCGTAGAGGGTCTCGGTCACGATGCCCTCGACCACCCGGAACGCGCATCCGGAGCCGCGATGATCGTGGATCGGGCTGCGCTGCCCGGGAAGCCAGCACAGGAGCAGGGCCTCGTAGGCGGCCGTGCGGCGAATGAGGTTGCGCCGGTATTTGCAGGCGTCGAAGATCCACCACGGAGCGAGCATCTGGAGATCGAGCTCGAGACCATCGAGCTCGGCGGCCAGGACCTCGAGCGGAAGGGCGCCGTCGGTCGAGGCGTCGAGCCGGGCGAAGAAGCGTCGCAGCGCGGGCGGCAGCTCCCACAGGGCATACCCACCCGGGACGACGGC
>DATKDQ010000007.1:0-4256 GCA_035544635.1 Thermoanaerobaculia bacterium | reverse complement strand
CGAACACCGCGCCCACGCCGTCCTCCGCCCCGCGCTCTAGGACCGCCAGATTCCACAGCGCCGCGACGTAGGTCGGATCGACGTCCAGGCAACGCTCGATCTCCTCCACCGCCGCGTCGGGACGGCCCTGCCGGGCGAACGCGATCGCCTTGTTGAGCCGGGCCGCGACGAAGCGCGGCGCGAGCTCGAGCGCGCGGTCGTAGCGGCGGTGAGCCTCGTCGAAGCGGCCGAGGGCGGCCAGCGTGTTGGCCAGGTTGAAGAGCGCGTCGGGCGCCTCGGGGCCGTCGCCCGCGATCGCCACCGCCCGCTCGAAGTGCGCTGCGGCGCGCTCGAGATCGCCGCGTCCGCCCGCCCCCCGTTCGTGGGCCAGCCCGCCCGCGTCCTTTCGCTCCTGGGCCAGCGCGATGAGCGCGTTGCCCAGGTTGGTGTGGGCCGCCGCGCTCCCCGGATCGAGCTCGACCGCCCGCTCGAGCTCGACGATCCCCTGGTCGAGCGCGCCGACCAGCACCAGCTCGCTGCCCAGGTTGAAGCGCAGCGTCGCGTCGTCCGGAGCGCGTCCTAGAGCGGCGCGCCAGCCGGCGACGTTGGCCTCGCTCTCGCGGCGATCGAGCGCGCGCGCCAGGCGATCGAAGTCCGCCGGCTCGCTCGCCACCACCTGCAGCCACAAGTCGCCCATCTCGTCGCCCGAGCTCGGTCCGTACACCACGCGCCGCGGCGGGTGGTGAGGGTTGCGCGCGTTCGCCGCCGAGTTGTCGTACACGTACTCCATGCGGAGCTCGGTGCCCGCGGGCAGCGCCACCGGCTCCCGGTAGTGATACTGATCCTGCCAGTCGAAGTCCCAGCGGCGGATCTCGAGCAGCGTCTCGATGCGGCCGTCGGGCAGGAGGGCGGTGGCGGTCATCCTCCGGCAGAGATGGTGAGCGTGCGGGTAGACCGCGAGCACTTCCACTCCCACCGGCAGCCGGAAGCGATCCTCGACGCGGTGCTCCGCCTCGCCGGCGGCGATGTCGATCGTCTTCGAGCCCAACCGCAGCGCGAGCGGACGCCGCGCCGGCGGCCCCGGCGCGAAGTGGAGCCCGACGCGCGCGCGCACGGTCTCCTCGCGACCGGAGGGCAGCAGGTGCAGCTCGAGCACGAGATCGGTTCCGGCGTCGAGCGCCCACGCCAGATCGGAAGCGCCGGGGAACGGAACCTTGCCGGGGGTCCACCCCACCAGATGACCGTCGGGCGCGCGGGCGCGCGAGAACGTCCGCATGCCATCGAAGCCGGGCGCCGGATCCGCGGCGTCGAGGCGCCGCGACGAGTCGGTCGCGTCCGCCAGGAGCGTCGCGTGATGGACCACCCGGGGGTCCCCAGGGAGAAGCTCGACGGTCTCGACCCAGCGCCGCGGGGCGCCGATCTCCCCGACTGGCAAGACGAAGCTGCGGAAGACGTCGGCACCGCCGGCGGCGAGCAGGTACGGCTCCGGCATCTCGACCACGAGGTCGGGCTCGCCCAGCCGCCACCCGCGCGTGGGCGCCGGCGCTGCCGGCGCGGCGGCGAGATCACCCGCCGGCGCGCCCGCCGCGGACCAGCGGGCGAGCACCGCGATCTCCTCCGCCTGGAGCCGGCGCTCCCCGGCGAACGCCGGCCCCGGCTCCGGAAGCCACGGCGGCATGAAGCCGCTCGCCGTCACCTCGGCGAGGAGGCGTGCCTGCAGGCGCGCCTCCTCGTAGGTGGTGAGCGCGAAGGGAGCCGGCCCGTCGGCCTGGTGGCAGGCGGCGCAGTGGCGAAGGACGATCGGCGCGACGTCGCGCGCCCAGGTGGGCACCTCGGCGGCGGCTCCCGGTGACGGCGAGGCGGTCGAGCAGAGCCAGACGGCCGCGCCGAGGTGCGCCGCGGTGCGGGTGTCCATCGCCGAGATGCTACAGGGGATCGCGCCACACCCCGGGCCTCACCCCGCTGGCTGCGGCCGCGCGCCTCTCGACCGATCGGCCGGTGCGCGGGCGCCCGAACGTAGAATGAGACGAGAAGCAGGGGGATCGACGTGCATCACGAGCTGCCGCTGTCCGACGTCGCCGTGCTCGACCTGACGGTCGCCCGCGCCGGTCCGACCGCGGTGCGCCAGCTCGCCGACTGGGGCGCCGACGTGGTCCGCATCGAACCCGCCGGCGCCCGGGACGACGTCGCGGGCGGACGGCGCCACGGCTCCGACTTCCAGAATCTCCATCGCAACAAGCGGTGCATCACTCTCGACCTCAAACGGCCGCGCGGCCTCGAGGTCTTCTTCGCATTGGCGCGCCGCTCGGACGTCGTGGTCGAGAACTTCCGGGCCGACGTCAAGCACCGGCTGGGCATCGACTACGAGGCGGTGCGGCGGGTCAACCCGCGCGTGGTCTACGCCAGCATCTCCGGGTTCGGCCAGGATGGGCCCTACCGCGACCGCCCCGGCGTCGATCAGATCGCGCAGGGTCTGGGCGGGCTGATGTCGGTGACCGGCCTTCCGGGCCAGGGTCCGGTGCGGGTGGGCACCGCCATCTCCGACCTGGCGGCCGGGCTCTACCTCGCGTTCGGGATCATGGCCGCTCTCCACGAGCGGCAGCGCAGCGGCGAGGGGCAATGGGTCCATACCTCGCTGCTCGAGGCGCTGATCGCGATGCTCGACTTCCAGGCCGCGCGGTTCCTGATCGACGGCGAGGTCGCGGAGCAAGCCGGCAATCACCACCCGACGCTCGCTCCGATGGGCGTCTACCCCACCGCCGACGGCCACATCAACATCGCGGCCTCGAGCGGCGCGCAGTTCCGCGCGCTCGCCGCGGCGCTCGGCGCGCCCGACCTCGCGACGCGGCCCGAGTTCGCCGACGTCCGCCTGCGCTCGCGTAACCGCGAGCCCCTGAACCGTGAGATCGCCGAGCTCACGCGGCAGCGCACCAGCGCGGAGTGGATCGAAGAGCTCAATGCCCGCGGCATCCCGAGCGGCCCCATCAACCGCATCGACCAGGCGATGCGCGATCCGCAGGTCGTCCACCTCGGGATCGCGACTCCGCTCGACCACGAGACCCTCGGACGTCTCCACGTGGTGGGCCAGCCGGTGCACCTCGAGCGCACGCCGCAGCGCATGCGCCGGGCCACCGCCGAGCGCGGCGCGCACACCGACGAGGTGCTGCGCGAGCTGGGCTACGACGACGCCGACATCGCCGCTCTCCACCGGGAAGGAGTGGTGTGAGCGAGCAGAACGGGATCCTCCCTCGTCTCCTCGACACGGCGCGCGGTTTCCTCGACTCGCCGCGCGAGGAGCTCAGGCCGCTGCAGCGCGCGGCGGCCTCGGCGATCCAGGTGGCGATGTCGTCGGCACGCAAGCTGCGGAGAGACAGCGCCTCGCAGATGGCGGCGGCGCTCTCCTTCCAGACGCTCTTCAGCCTGCTGCCGCTCCTAGTCCTCGCGCTCATCCTCCTCCACTCGGTGCGGGGGCTCGAGAGCTACGGAGAGCAGCTCCGCAACCTGATCGTCGAGTACCTGGTGCCCGAGGGCCTGGTGGCGTCCGAGCCCGCCCTGGTCGGGCCGCCGGATCCGCGGGGACCCACCACGATCGAGGAGTTCAACGACGCCCGACAACTCCTGCGCCGGCGCATCGACGAGGTGCTCGAGGCGCTGTCCAACGTGAGCTTCGCCGGGATTGGCGCGGCCGGGTTCCTGCTCTTCGCCTACGGCGCGACCGCCCTCATGCGCACCGTGGTGGGGAGCTTCAACCTGATCTATCAGGCCGACCCACCCCGATCGTGGACGCGGCTCCCGGTCTACTTCACCCTCCTCATGCTCGGTCCGGTGGCGCTGGTCGCGGCGCAGGTGCTGCAGCGGCGCCTGCTCGAGGGCGTCGGGAGCTGGATGGGCGGATGGATCAACGCACCGCTGGCGTCGATCGCGCCGCTGGTCGCGACCATCGCGCTGCTCGCGCTCGCCTTCCGCACCGTCCCCAACACCTGGGTCGCCTGGCGACCGGCCTTCACCGGGGCGCTCACCAGCGGCATCACCTGGTTCGCGTTCCAGGAGGTCTTCGGCCTCTACGTGAACCGCGCCATGCTGACCACGCTCTATGGGGCGCTCGCCCTGCTCCCCTTGTTCCTGCTCTGGATCTACTGCAGCTGGCTGATCATCCTCGCCGGGTTGACGCTGGCCTTCACGCTCCAGTACCTCGCCGCCGACGAGGCCTGGTCACGCCGCCCCTACCTGCCCGGGGATCCCCGCTGGCTGGTGCCGATCATGGCGCGGATCGCGGA
>DATKDQ010000006.1:0-23918 GCA_035544635.1 Thermoanaerobaculia bacterium | reverse complement strand
CCTCTGGGGCGCTCGGCGCCGCCTCGGCCCCGATCCACGGGGCGAGGGCCGAGGCATCGCCTCAGCTCCCGACCACGCGCAGTGGACCGCGGCCGCTGTCGGCGCGGAAGTCGAATCCGGGGTAGTCGACCCGCCGGTGATGGGACGTGTCGAGCACGCGCCGGAACTCGGCCGCCAGAACCTTGAGGTCGCCGAGCGTGAGATGGGTGTCATCGAGCTGGCCCGAGCGCAGATGGGCGTCGAAGATCTGATCGACCACGCTGCGCAGGGTGATCGGCGTCGGATCGGCGAGCGAACGGCTCGCCGCCTCCACCGCGTCGGCCAGCATCAGCGCGCCCATCTCGCGGCTGCGGGGCCGCGGCCCCGGATAGCGATAGGGCTCGTCGTCGACCGGACGCCCCCCGTTCGCCTCCACCGCCCGGTTGTGGAAGTAGGTGAGGACACTGGTGCCGTGGTGCTCGGCGATGGCATCCTGGAGCACGGTGGGCAGCCGCGCCTCGCGCGCCAGCTCGAGCCCCTTGGTCACGTGGCTGATCACGATCTGCGCCGACAGCGACGCTTGCAGCTCGTCGTGCGGATTCTGTCCGCGCTGGTTCTCGATGAAGTACTCCGGACGATTTACCTTGCCGATGTCGTGGTAGAGCGCGGCGGTGTAGGCGAGAACCGAGTCGGCGCCGATCTCGCCGCACCCGGCCTTCGCCAGGTTGGCGACCATGAGCGAGTGCTGGAACGTGCCGGGCGCCTCGAACGCGAGGCGGCGCAGGAGCGGCAGGTTGGTGTTGGACAGCTCGATCAACGTGATGTCAGTCGTCACCGGCAGCAGCCATTCGAAGAGTGGGACGGTGAAACCGGCGACCGCGGCCACCAGTAGACCGCCGGCGAGGCCACCGGCGAGCCCGAGCCCGAGCTGCTGGAATTCGAGCGCCGCCGCGCCTTGGAGCAGCTGCATCAGGAGCACCGCGACACCGTTGACCAAGCCGATGAAGAGCCCGGCTCGGAGCACGGTCGAGCGCCGCTTCACCTGATCGAGGAAGTACACCGCAGCGAGCGACCCCGCGAGGGCGTAGAGCACGATCCCCCACACGTCCTGATCCACGAACTGCCCCGCCTCGAGCGAGAACACCACGCTCGAGATCAAAGCGATCGAACGCCCGAAGAGGAGAAACGAGACTAGCGCCACCGACGCGAACGGGATGGCGTAGAGGTAGAGCTGCTTTGAGTTGAACGGCGGATTCTGGAAGAAGCCCCCGAGCGCCTCGGCAATGAGCACCGAGAGGCTCAGGCACAGCAGGCTGATGGTGACGAGCAGCAGCAGCCCGCAGAAGGTGCGGGCGCGGCTCGCGGCGTCGGGGAAGGTCTCGCGGCGCAGCGCCGCCCACAGCGTGAGGCAGCCCAACACCAGGAAGAGCAGCTGACCGGCGGCGGGCATCAGGAAGGAGAGTGGGCCCTTCCCCCCGAGCATCTCGTTGATGAAGCGCGCCGCGGTGGCGTCGATCTCGTCGCCCTTGCGCACGATCACCTGGCCGGCGCGGATGCGCTGGAAGACCTCCGGGGTGGCGGCCGCCGCGGCCTCTCGCCGCGCCAGGGACTCGCTGCGGTTCTGATGGAGGTTGGGCGACACGTTGGCCAGCAGCAGCTCCTGCAGCGCAGCGCGCTCGCGGCGGTCGAAGTCGAGCCAGCGCCGGCTCTCCGCCTCGATCATCTCCCGCGCCTCCTCCGGGTAGCCCAGATAGCGGTAGAGATCGACCTGGAGCATCTCCTGTTTGGCCTCGAGATCGCGCAGCGTGACTCCCCGCTCGTGGTTCTCGAGCAGCTCCGCCTTGTTGTTGACGACCCCCTGGCGCAGGATCCGGCTGATGACACTCTTCAGCCGCTCCTCCAGGTCCGGCGAGAACCGGTGGCGGCGCAGCACCTCGAGCTGGGCCGGAGTCAACTTGAGCTGTGACGCATTGAGCAGCGCTTCGAGCGCCGCGCTCGGCTCCACGCCGGTGCTCTGCGGCGGCCGCGCCTCTGCGCCCGCTCCCTGCCCGCCGCCGCGCGGCTCCTCCGCTGCGCTCTGGGGGACCTGGAGCGACGATCGCCCGACTTCGAAGAGCTGGGTCAGCTCGTCCTCGCGCGCGCGCGCCGTTCCCGGCTCGAAGTCGTAGACCGCGAGCACCTCACTGCGCGCCTGCGTCCTCTTTTCGAGTGTGGTCTCGTGGTCCTCCCAGAGCAGGTCGCGGTTGGCGACCCAGGAGCGCGTCGCGATGTCGCCCGGGCGAACGCCCGTTCCGTGTCCTTCGGGAAGGAGGACCACGAGCCCGGCCGCCAGATAGAAGGCGATCCAGACCGACGGCGTCTCGAGCAACTGGCTCCAGCCGCGCGACACCGCGGCCGCGACGGCTCCCGCCCGCCGCCGCCTGCGCTGGGTGGGTGTGGTGGTCATGTCCTCTGGCGCTCTCGGGCGCCCTCCCCGATCACCGGACCTCGGACTTGTCCGCGGCCACCGCGGCGCGACCAGTCGCTCCATCGTCTCCCCCGGCTCGCTCGAAGCGGTCGTACGCGGAGACGATCCGCTGCACCAGCGGGTGCCGCACCACGTCCTTCTCCGTGAAATTGGTGAAGGCGATGCCCTCGACGCCGCTCATGACGCCGCGCGCGTGGACCAGGCCCGACGCCCGCCCTGCCGGAAGATCGACCTGCGTGATGTCTCCGGTGACGACCGCCTTGGAGCCGAACCCGATGCGGGTGACGAACATCTTCATCTGCTCCGGCGTCGTGTTCTGGGCCTCGTCGAGGATGATGAAGCTGTCGTTGAGCGTGCGGCCGCGCATGAACGCGAGCGGCGCAATCTCGATGATCGAGCGCTCGATCATGCGCCCGACGCGATCGAAGCCGATGATGTCGTAGAGCGCGTCGTAGAGTGGCCGCAGATAGGGGTTCACCTTCTCGACCAGGTCGCCGGGGAGAAACCCCAGCTTCTCGCCCGCTTCGACCGCCGGACGGGTCAGTACCAGACGGCGCACGCGCTTCTCCAGCAGGAACGTAGCTGCCACCGCCACCGCCAGGTAGGTCTTCCCGGTGCCCGCCGGTCCGATCGCGAACACCAGGTCCTGCTCGCGCATCGCCTCGAGATACTGCTTCTGATTGATGCTTCGCGGCGTCACCAGCTTGGGCGTGGCCTTCGCCGCTCCAGCTTCGCCGAGGAAGAAGTCGACGAGCGACGCTCCCGGCGACGCGGCGATGACTCGGATCGCGGTCTCGACGTCCTTCGGGCTGGGCCGGAAGCCACGCTCGACCAGCAGCGCGAGCTCCTCGACCAGGTGTTTGACCGTCGCGACGTTCGGTGCCTCCCCCTGGATCCGCACCTCCTCGCCACGCGCGGTGAGGCGAACCGCGAAGGCTTCCTCGATCTTGCGCAGGTTCTCGTCACGAATGCCGAAGAGCTGACCGGCGCCGCCCTGCGGCAGCGCCACTGCGGCGGCGGCCGTGCCGCGTGGATCGAGCGTGACTTCAGGGGGCAGGATCACCTCCGAGCATTGCCACACTCTAGCAGGGGGAAATCTCGCGGATGCGGCGCCGCCCTTCCGCCAGGCGCTCCAGCCGGAAGCAGCGCGCGCCCGTGCGCCACGCCTCGGGAATCCGCTCGGCCCACTCGACAACGACCAGCGCGTCCGCCTCCAGGATCTCCTCGAGGCCGAAGGCGCCCAGCTCCCGCGGCTCGAGGCGATGGAGGTCGACGTGCAGCAGCGTACCCCCCGGGCCGCTGTGCTCGCGCACCAGCGTGAAGCTCGGCGACTGCACTTCGCGCACGTCGATGCCGAGCGCACGAGCCATGCCCTGCGCCACAACGGTCTTCCCGCTCCCCATCTCGCCGAACAGGAGGCAGCGCCCCCGCGGTCCGATCTCGCGACCGAGGCGCTCGCCCAGGTCGCGGGTCTCCTCCTCGTCGCTCGTGGTCCAGACCTCGCGCGCCGCCGATCGCCCGTTCCGCCCGCCGCTCACCGCGCCACCCTCGGCGGGCGCTGGCTGGTTCCGGCCAGCTCGGCGACCTCGGTGCGCCCGACCGCGAACGCCAACCCTCGCCGCGGTCGGCTCTGCGCCGCGCGGGCGCGGCGGAACGCCTCCGGCAGCCGTTCGGCGAGGTCGCCCGCCATCATGCCGTCCTCACCCTGCCGCGCCGCGGCAATGTCGCCGGCGAGGCCGTGCAGAAATACGGCGTTGGTGGCGGCTTGGAGTGGGTCGAAGCCGCGGGCGAGCCAGGCGCCGAGCGCGCCGGTGAGGACGTCGCCGCTTCCGGCCGTCGCCATCCCGGGGTTGCCGCTGGGGTTGACGTGCACCGGTCCGCCCGGAGTCGCGATCAGGGTCTGGAATCCCTTGAGCACGATGACGCAGCCGGTCGCCTCGGCAGCGTCGCGCGCCGCCGCGAAGCGCTCGACGCTGCCGCGCGGCGTCGCACGTCCGAGCAGGCGCGCGAGCTCTCCCGGGTGCGGAGTGAGGACGGTCGCGGCGCGGCGCCGCCGCAGCTCCGTCGCGCGTCCCGCGAAGGCGTTGATGCCGTCGGCGTCGAGCGCGAGCGACAACCCGAGATCGACCACCAGGTCGCGGATCCACGCCGCGATCGCCGGTTCGTCCCCCAGGCCGGGCCCGAGCGCCGCCGCCTGCTTGCCCTCCCAGAAGCCCGCGAGGATTCCCGCCGCGGCCGTCCCCAGTCGGACGCCGGGCTCCGCCGGCAACGGCAACGTCATCGCCTCGACGCACCCGGCATCCACCTCGGCCCGAATCGCCTCGGGCGCCGCCACCGTGACCAGACCGGCGCCCGAGCGCAGCGCGCCGCGAGCCGCGAGCACCGCTGCGCCCGACTTACCCGGCGAGCCGGCGACCACGACCAGGTGGCCGAAAGTGCCCTTGTGGCCCTCGCGCGCCCGTTCGGGCAGTACGAGCTCGACCGCGGCGAGGAGGCGCGCGTCGGACGACCCGCGCTCCAAGACCTCCGCCGTCACGCCCAGGGGCGCCAACCAGGTCTCCCCGGCGGCCTCGGCCGCGGGCAGGAGAACCAGTGAACGCTTGGGCGCGAAGAAGGTCACGGTCACCTGCGCCCGCACCTGCGGCCCGGGCGCGTCGGGCGCGCCGGCGTCGATCCCGCTCGGCACGTCGATCGCGAGCCGCGGCGCGCGTGCCGAGTTCATAACCTCGATCATGGCGGCCCGCCACCCGGCGATCGGCCGCGTGAGCCCGGTGCCGAACAGCGCGTCGACCACCACGTCGGCGCGGGCCAGCCGCTCGCGAGCGCGGTCGAGGGTTTCCTCTCCCACCTCCTCGACCGCCACGCCGCAGCCGGCGAGCGCGCGATGCTGCGCCGCCGCGTCGAGCGCGAGATCGGCCGCGCGCGCGCACAGCAGCACCGACACCGCGAGGCGGCGCGCGGCGAGCTGGCGCGCGAGCGCGAGGCCGTCGCCCCCATTGTTGCCGCCGCCGCACACGACGGCGACTCTGCGCGCTCCCGGGAATCGCTGCTCGAGCACCTCGGCGACGGCCAGCGCCGCGTTCTCCATGAGCACTAAGCTGGGCAGACCGATCTCCCCGATCACGAAACGATCGACCTCCCGGGCCTCGGCGCTGTCGAGCAGGCGCATGCTTGGCCGGCGCGCGCGGCTCACACCGAGCGCGGCGATCGCTCCTCGGACGACGCCTGGTTGCGCCGCAGCCACTTCGCGACTCGCGGCGACGCGAGACTTCCGGTGCGCAGGCCGTCTGCGAGCCACGCCAGATCCTCCGGCACGTCGACGTCCCGCCGCTCGGCGAGCGTCACGACACGCAGGCCGAGCTGGTGGCAGCGCTCGAGCGTCTGGGCCAGCACCCGCGGCGTGCTCCAGTCGATACCGGTGAAGAGCCGCGCATCGAGCCGATCGCCCCGCACCGCGAGCAGGCAGTAGCCGCCGTCGGCGGCCGGCCCGATCGCGACGTCGCCACCGCGCTCGAGCGCCGCGAACGCCTCCTCGACCCCCGCCGCGTCGAGCCCCGGGAGATCGCTGCCGACGACCGCGATTCGATCGGCGTCGCGCGCCGCGTCCGCGAGCGCGTTCCAGAGACGCTCGCCGAGGTCCGCTCCGCGCTGGCGCGAGACTGCGGCGCAGACCTTCGCCGGCGCCGCCGGCAGCGGCTCGCCGGCCTCGAGGCCCACCAGGAGACGCACAGAGAAGCGGCCGCCGGCCAGTGCGTCGAGCAGGTCGAGGAGCAGAGCCTGGTGGAGCTGCGCCGCGGCCCCGGCGCTAAGATGACCGATCAAACGCGTCTTGACTCGCCCCGGGATCGGCGGCTTCGTGAAGACGAGAAGACACCGCCCTCCCATGCGTGCCCATTCTACTGCCAAGGATGCTGACGGTCGCAGCCGCTGAGCGCTACTCCGGAGCCACCCATGCGAGTCTGCACTCTGCTCACCGATTTCGGCCTTCGCGACTGGTACCTCGGCGTGATGAAAGGCACGCTGCTGCGCCTCGCTCCCGGCACCGTGCTGGTCGATCTCGGGCACCAGGTGGACCCCGGCGACGTCGCCACCGCGGCACTCCTCTTGGCTGCGTCGGCCCCCGTCTTCCCCGAGGGCACGGTGCACCTCGCGGTGGTCGATCCGGGCGTGGGGAGCTCCCGTCGCATGCTCGCCGCTCGCGTCGGCGGTCAGGTCTGCGTCGCACCCGACAACGGGCTCCTCGATTGCCTGCTCGCCGGAGCGACCGATCCCGCTCCCGCTGCTCGGGCCGCGCCGGTCCACGCGATCGAGCGGCCCGATCTCTACCTCGAGTCAGCCGGACAGACCTTCCATGGCCGCGATCGTTTCGCGCCGGTCGCGGCGGCGCTTCTCGTCGGGGCGTCGCTCGAGAGCCTCGGGCCGCCGATCGACGACCCGGTCACACTCGGCCTGCCGCCTCCCGCGTTCGATCGCGGCCGCGGCCGCATCACCGGCCGCGTCGTTCACGTCGATCGCTACGGCAACCTCATCACCGACGTACCGGTGCGCTGGATCGAGCGCGAGCTCCTCCGCGCTCGCGTGGGCACCCTCGAAGTGCGCCGGCGCGCGACGCACTACGCCGAGGTCGATCATGGCGAGCCCGCCCTGGTCGTGGGGTCGCTGGGCACTCTCGAGCTCGCACTGCGTGACCAGAGCGCGGCGGCCGCAACCGGGATCGCGCGCGGCGCGCCGGTCACGATCGACCTCGCTGCGCCCGAGCGCTGAGCTCGGGCGTGGGCGCGCCAAACGCGGCGCTACAATGTATCCAGGATCCAGTCCCGTCCACCGCCGAGCGGGAAGGGAGGGGTGGTATGACTCAGTGGGAGTACAAGATCATCAACATCCGCAGCGAGAACTATCGCCTCGATCCCGCCGCGGCTCAAGAGCTCAATCGGTTGGGCGACGAAGGGTGGGAGCTGGTCTCGATCACCTCGGTCAACTTCAAGTCCGGGGCCACCGACAACATCGCGATGGTATTCAAGCGCCCCCGCAGCGGCGAGCGCGCATAACGCGCCGTCCTCGGCGCCAAAAGCATGCGAGCGGAGGAAGTGCTATTCAGCACTTCCGGAGCGAGCTCGCCCGACCCCGACCCCGTCCCCGCAGCCACAGAGCCAGCGAGAAACCGACGCCGGCCGCCGCCAGCGGCAGCGCCCAGGCGCGCTTCTCGAGGCGCAGGCCGACGCGCTCGCGCGCCGCGAGCCGCAGCGCGTCGAGGCTCTCCTCCACCCGCTGCCGGGTCGCCAGCAGATGGCTCTCGCTGTCCGTCATAGGCAGGTTCGTCGTCCTCTCTTCGCTCACCGTCAGTCTCCCGCGAGGCCAGCCCTCTCCTGGTCAGCCCGGGCAGCGTCCTGCGGCGGCACCTCCAGGATGCGACCGCGGAACCAGGTCCTCTGCTCCTCGAGCCGGCGCTGCACCGTCTCGAGCGGCGGCTCGATCGCCCTGAAGCGGCGGCGCGCCGCCGCCGCGCACACCATGGCGACCGCGGCGTAGACCACTCCCACCAGGAGCGCCGCCTGCCAGAGGCCGATGGCGGCCGCGAGGCCCCACACCAGGGCCAGCGTGAACAGCGCCCAGGCCACGACGGCGAGCACCGCCGCGACGGCCAGCAGCACGAGGGCTCGCGCCGCCTGTCGTCCGCCGCGGCGCAGATCTTCCGCGAGCGCGGCCGCCTCGGCCGCCGCGAGATCGAGGACGGCGTCGCCGAGATGCCGCAGGAGGTCGAGCCATTCCTTCAAGAGATCGCTCCGCGCCGCCGCCGCCCCGATACCCCGTGACCGTTCGGGTGTCTGCTGATCACTAGCCGACCGGGATGTGCCGCGTGACGTAGGAGGTCTTGGCGCTGATCTCGTCGCGCAGCGCCACCGCGACGCGCTGGTCGCCCTGGCGCATGATCAGTGGGAGCACCATGGTCGTGTGCTTGGTCAGGACTTCCTCGAGCTCTTCGGCCTTGATCGGCGGCGACAGCGTCCAGGGCTGCTCCTGCACCGCCGAGGTCCGGCCCCTCTCGTCGATCGCCTGCACCCAGAGGCGCATCCGCGCCTCGTACTCGTTCCCTATCGGCACCAGTTGAAGATTCTCGATCGGCACCTGCACCAGGAGGTGCACCGTGTACTCGCCGTTCTCGCGGCGGATCATCTCGTCCGCCACCAGGCGCACACTGAGCGGATTGCTCTCGAACCCGAACGTGAGCGCGGCGAGCGTGGCGTCGCCCATCTCCTGCGCCAGCGGCTTGTCCTGGTAGCTGTCGCGGCTGCGGATCCCCGCCTGCTTGATGCCCCGCTCCCGCATGACGTCTCTCTTGATCTTGACCGAGAGCCGGTAGCGGCGGCCGGTGCCGGCGTGGCTCGGTGAGAAGCCGAGGGAGTAGTAGCTGTCGAAGTCCGCCGCCAGACCCTCTAGCCCACCCAGGAAGTTGTTGGTGTTGATGATCGCCTTGCCGCCGGTCTTGTCGGCGAGGAAGACCAGCGAGTCCTGGAGGTTGCGGGTGTAGATCGACTCGATGTTGGTCGACAGTCCGATGGTGCCGAACTCGGCGCTGCGCAGCCCGCCGACTCGCAGGCCGGCGGCGTCGATGGTGTAGATGGTCACTCGGTTGGCACTGGCCGTGTTCGCGATGTCGGTCATCCGGCGGCTGGCGTCGTAGTGGAAGCTCTCCATCACGGCGTTCGAGCAACCGCCGATCGAGCCGAAGCCCTGAACGCTGTCGCCGCCGCTGTAGCGCTCGTCGACCGCCCAGAAGACGTCCTCGCCGGCGCGCATCGGCAGCCCCTCGCTCACGTAGAGGAGCGCCTTGCGTCCGGGCACGCCGGCGAGCTGATCGATCGCGGCGCGCATGCCGTCGAGGGTGAACTGCAGGTCGTTGAAGACCGATTCGGCGTGCATCTTGGCGCGGCCCATCGACATCTGGCAGTCGCGCCCCTCGTCGATCTCCTTCAGCACGTCGATGCGCTCCGAGTTCTGCAGGGAGCGACCTCCGGTGTGCTTCTCGAGCTCGTAGGTGGCATCGGCGACGAGCCGCGAATCGCTGGTGAACGGCCGCACCACCTTGATCGACCGGTTGTAGGTCATGAGCATGACCCGGTCGTCGCGGTCGAGCTTGGTGTTGAGGAACTGCCGCAGGAACCGGAAGAGCTTGTTGCGACCCTGCGGCGTGATGTTGAGCTGGTCGACGTAGATCACCAGATTGAGGCGCTGGTCCTCGGGCACGTCGCTGGTCCGCAGCCCGGGGTGGGAGGTGAAGACGTCCTCGCGCCGGCGCGCCTTCTCCGGCTCGGCGATGGCATCGGGACGCTCCGGCCGCACCTCCCTGCCTTCCCTGAACTCGTAGAAGTTGGTGATCTGTACCGGCTTGTCACCCTCGTAGAGCTCGAAGTCCCCGACCTGGAGGCCGGTGACCGGGTTGCCGTCCTTGTCGCGCACGAAGACGTCGACGTTGACCACACGAACGAAGATCGTCTCGCCGAACGCGTCGGCGATCGCGGTGTCGCGCGACGTGGACGGCGCCGTGCCCTCGGCCTGCGGCGCCGGTGCCGCCTCCTCCGCGGCCGCCGGCGGCTCCTGCGACCAGGCGGCACCGAGAGCGAGCAGCGCGGGGAGAGCCAGCGCCGCCAGCCATCGCCACCGTGGTCGATTCGGAGTCCGCGGCATACGACGGCAAGTATAGCCCGTCGAGCGCCGGCGCCCGCCGTGGCAACCCTCGAGCGTCTCCGCGAAAGCTCCGCCGAAGAGCGCCCCGAGCGCGAGAGGGCGAGTCGCCGCCGCGTTCCTGGGCACCGCAGCCGAGCGCCGCGTCACCGCCGGTCGCGGGTGGCTCCAACCTGACCGAGCCGTGCTCCCCGGGCGAACCCGTGATCGAGCGGCGCCCGACCCCGGCCGAGCGCCAAACCTGGATCCATGGCGCCACGGACGTAGCCGATCGCACGCTCGACGGCCTGGTGGAGGCCGGCGCCGCCGGCGAGCCGGGCAGCGATGGCCGACGAGAGCGTGCAGCCGGTGCCGTGCGTCGAGCGGGTGTGTAGGCGTGGGAGGCGGAAGACGGTGACCTCGCCCCCCGCGACCAGGACGTCGACCACCTCGTCGCCGGGCGCGTCGCCGCCTGTGACCAGCACAGCCGGACCGCGGGCGTGGAGCTCGCGCGCGGCCGCCTCCACGTCGAGCTCGCCAGCCGCGGCTCTGCCCAGGATCGCCTCCGCCTCGCCGCGGTTGGGCGTGATCACGGTTGCGCGCGGGAGCAGCTCCTCCACCAGGCGCTCGAGCCCTCCCGGTCCCAGGAGCGGCGTGCCGTCGGAGGCGGCGAGCACCGGGTCGAGGACGATCGGCACCTCGGGCCCCAGCGTCTCGAGGCAGCGCGCGAGCCGCGACACGATGCCCGCCGTCGCGAGCATCCCGATCTTCACGGCATCGACGCCGATGTCGTCCACCACCGAGCGGTACTGGCGCTCGACCAGGTCGGGCGACAGCGGCTCGACGGCGGCGATGCCCGTGGTCGACTGCACCGTGATCGCGGTCACGACGGTCATGCCGTAGCCGCCGTGCGCGGCGAACGTCTTGAGGTCGGCCTGGATCCCGGCGCCGCCGCCGGGGTCCGAGCCCGCAATGGAGAGCAAGCGCGGAGGCCGGCGCCCGGTCATCGACGTGGAGCGGCGGATGCCGCACGGGGCGAGGGCGGCGCCTGCCGCGATGGACCCGACGTCGGCTGCGGGCGGCGCGTCCAGAGCACGGCCACGACGACGAGGACGCCGAGACTCAGCGCCTGGGCCACGGTGAACGTCCCGAGCAGGCGATCGTCCTTCGCGCGCAGGAACTCGATCGTGAAGCGCTCCAGCGCGAGCAACGCGACCACCGCGAGCGCGGCGGTGCCGGGCCGGGTCGAGCGTCGGAGCAGTCGCTGCGCGCAGCCCCAGATCGCGAGCGCCAGAGCGGCCTCGTAGAGCTGGGTCGGATGCACGGGGACCAGCTGATCCGGTGGCAAGTCCGCGGGAAGGTCGATCCCGAACTCGCGGCGCAGGCTCGCGACGTCGGTGGGCGGCAGTCCCTCGGGAAACTTCACGCCCCACGGCATGCTGGTGGGTACCCCGTAGTCGTCGCCCACCAGGAAGCACCCGATCCGGCCCAGCGCGTAGCCGAGCGGCAGCGCGGGCGCGATGGCGTCCGCGGCGAGCCATGGCGGCAGTCGGCGCCGGCGGAGAGTCCACAGGATGGCGAGCGTGGCGACCACGAATCCGCCATACCACACCAGACCGTAGCGCTCGAGCAGTAGCCGCCAATCGCCGTAGAGGATCGCGTAGTAGACCTTCGCGCCGAGGATCCCGCCGAGAGCGGCGGCGAGGAGGATCGCGCTGGCGTCCTCGTCGTCGCCGATCTCGAGGCGCACCAGGTTGCGGCGCAGCTGGAGGTAGGCCGCGAAGAAGGCGACCACCATCATCACGCCGAACGGGCTGATCGAGAGCGGCCCGATGCGGAAGAGCTCGCGGATCATCGACGGAGAGCTACAGGCGACAGGCCGCCGGCGGGGATTGCGGGGCGCAGCCGGGCGCTATCGTAACATTCGCCGCGATGAGCCTCGGCCAGGCGCCCACACCGTCTCCCGCGACGCTCGCCGCTCTCCAGCGGCTCGACGCCTACTTCGCGGCACGGCCGCGGCGGCGCTGGCTCATCCTCACCCACGACAACCCCGACCCGGACGCGCTGGCTTCGGCGGCGGTCCTCGCCCAGCTCTTCAAGCGGCGCTACCGGGTCTCGGCCACCGTCGGGTACGGGGGGATCATCGGGCGCGCCGAGAATCTCGAGATGGTGCGCGCGCTGCGCCTGCGCCTCAGTCGCGTGCGGCATCTGAACTGGAAGAACTACCGGCACTTCGCCCTGGTCGACACCCAGCCGCGCACCGGCAACAACCAACTCCCCGCCCAGGTCGTGCCCGACGTCGTGATCGATCATCATCCGCCGCGCAAGGAGTCGTTCAAGGCCGCCTTCACCGACATCCGCCCCGCCTGGGGCGCCACCGCCTCGATCCTCGCCGAATACCTGATCGCCTCCGCGATCGTCCCGTCGTCGGCCATCGCGACCGCGCTGATCTACGCCATCCGCACCGAGACCCAGGACTTCCGCCGCGAGGGCGAGAGCGCCGACCGCAAGCTGTACGACTACCTGTATCCGTTGGCCAACAAGCGCGCGCTCGGCCGCATCCAGCACCCGAACCTGCCCCTGAGCTACTTCCGCACGCTGCACCAGGCGCTCGAGAGCATGCAGGGCGTCGACAACGTGATCCTGTGCCACCTGCCGGCCACGCCCACGCCGGACAACGTGCCGCAGATCGCGGATCTTCTGTTGCGCGCGGAGAGCAAGACCTGGGCGCTCGCCACCGGTCCCTACGAGGATCGCATCTGGCTCGCATTGCGGACCACCAACGCGCGGGCGGACGCCGGCCGGGCGATGCGCCGCATCCTCGGCCGCAAGGGCAAGGGCGGAGGCCACGGCACCATGGCCGGCGGCTGGATCCCGCTGGAGCGCGACGTGGACCTGAGCCTGCAGCAGCGGCGGCTCGGCGAGCGGCTGCTGCGCATCCTCGGCAAGGATCCGCAGCGCGTTGCCCCGATTCGCCTCGCCGAGCCCCCGCCGCCCACCGAAGCGCCGCCTCCTCCTCGCGAGGAGCCGGCGGCCGCGCCGGTCGCCGGAGGCGATCGGCGCGCCTGAGGGCCACGCTCGGTTGACCGGCACCGTAACCGGGGCGTATAGTCGCGCGGTTCATCCACGAAACCCGGGGCCGAGCGGCCCTTCACCCGCACGCAACGAGGGAGTCGCAATGACGTTGAAGACGTGGAAGCATGCTTGCTATTGCCTGCTCGCCATCGCCGTGGTGCTCGGCGCGGCAGGCTGCGCGTCGACCGGCGGCGGGGCGGCGGCGACAGCGCCCGCCGGACCCACCGACGAGGAGTTGATCCAGAGGATGATGATCGACGTGTTGGCCGCGCTGACCGCCAAGGACGTCGACACCATGGTGTCCTACTACGCCGACGACTTCACCTCGGACAACGGTGACAAGGCGGCCACCCAGGCGTTCCTCGAGGGAGCCAAGGAGCAGGGATTCCTCGAGGGAATCGTCGTGAAGACCGACGCCATGACCATCACGGTCGCGGGGGAGACCGCCCAGGTGGGCCCGGTCAACCTCGAGGGCGCCTTCGGCGCGCTGGCTCTCAACTTCGGGCTGGCGAAGCGCGACAGCAAGTGGCTGGTGGTCTCCCAAGCCACGCAGATGTAGCGGCGATTCCCGGAGACGGGCCGCGCCCGGCCGATTCGAGGATTCGGGCGCCGACTAGAAGCCTTGACCCGCAGAAGTCGTTACAGACGAGTCAAGTTTGTCCCCGGATCAAGGCTTCCGAGCCGCGCGGCGCAGCCGCGCTTGGCGGGGAGCATCAGCTAAATTAGCGCCTCTTCGCGAGGATCCGCTCGAGCCGAGCGCGGTCGAGCCGCACCTTGGCCACCGGTGCTCCGTCGCGTAGGAGCACCGGCACCGCCTCCCCCCAACGCGCGCGCAGACCGGGGTCGCAGTCGATGTCGACCACCGCGTAGGTGAGCCCCCGCACCGGCAGCACGTCGTCGAGCAGCCGCGCCATGTCGTCGCAGAGATGGCAGCCTTCGCGGCTGAGCAGCTCGTAGCGCGCGCCGCTCGACCGACTCACTCCCACTCGATCGTGCCCGGCGGCTTGGTGGTGATGTCGTAGGTCACGCGGTTGATCCCGCGCACCTCGTTGACGATGCGGCTCGAGACGCGCTGGAGCAGGTCGCGCGGCAGGTCGCTCCAGTCGGCGGTCATGAAGTCGTGGGTGTCGACCGAGCGCAGTGCGACCACGTGCTCGTAGGTGCGGCCGTCGCCCATCACGCCCACGCTGCGCACCGGCAGGAGCACGGCGAAGGCCTGGCTCACGCGCGAGTACCAGCCGGCCCGTCGCAGCTCCTCGATGTAGATCGCATCCACCTCCTGGAGCAGCGCTACGCGCTCGGGCGTCACCTCTCCCAGGACCCGCACCGCGAGCCCCGGCCCCGGGAAGGGATGCCGCCCGACGATCGCCTCGGGCAGACCGAGCTCGCGCCCGAGCTGGCGTACCTCGTCCTTGAACAGGAAGCGCAGGGGCTCGATCAGCTCGAATGCGAGGTCGTCGGGAAGGCCGCCGACGTTGTGGTGGGTCTTGATCTGCGCCGAAGGCCCCTTGACCGAGATCGACTCGATGACGTCGGGATAGAGGGTGCCCTGCGCCAGGAAGCGTACGCCCTCGAGCCGGCCCGCCTCCGCGGCGAAGATCGCGATGAACTCGCGGCCCACGATCCGCCGCTTGTGCTCCGGGTCGGAGATGCCGGCGAGGGCGGCGAGAAAACGCTGCGAGGCGTCGACCACCTCGACCCTGACGCCGAGCCCCTGGTGCAGGCTCGCCACCACCTGCTCACGCTCGCCCTTCCGCAGTAGGCCGGTGTCGACGAAGATCGCGCGCATCCGGTCGCCCAGGGCGCGGTCGAGCAGCACCGCCAGCACCGACGAGTCGACGCCGCCGGAGATGGCGCAGATCACCATCTCGGACCCGACCCGGGCGCGGACCGCGTCGATCGCCTCGCCGACGTAGGACGACATCCGCCAGTCGCCGCGCGCCCCGCAGGCGGTGAACAGGAAGTTGCGCAGCACCTCGCGTCCGTGGGTGGTGTGCGTCACCTCGGGATGGAACTGGATGCCGTAGAGGCCCCGCTCCGGGTTCTCGAACGCGACGATCGGCGCCTCGGCGGTCGATGCCGCGGCGCGGAAGCCCGCCGGCATGTCCACCACCCGATCGCCGTGGCTCATCCACACCGTCTCGCGGGGCGAGAGCCCGGCGAGGAGGAGTCCCTCGCCCGCGACGTCGATCTCCGTGCGGCCGTACTGCCGGCCGTCCGAACCGCCCACGGTGCCGCCGAGCTGATGGGCCATGAGCTGCATGCCGTAGCAAATGCCGAGCGTCGGGATGCCGAGATCGAAGAGCTCGGTGCGCGAGCGCGGCGCGCCTGCCGCGTACACGCTCTCGGGGCCGCCCGAGAGGATGACGCCGATCGGGCGGCGGCGCTCGATCTCTTCGACCGGCAGGTCGAACGGCTCGATCTCGCAGTAGACGCCGCTGTCGCGGACGCGTCGGGCGATGAGCTGGGTGTACTGGCCGCCGTAGTCGAGCACCAGCACCTGCTGGTGGCGCGTTCCCGCCGCCGGCGCCGCGCCAACGCGCTCCGCCTCGGAGCCGGCCTCGCCCGATCGGTGCGTCTCTGGGGTTACCGTCATTCTTCCTCCGCCTTGAGCTCCCTCGACATCAGCTCCTCGACCGCCAGCCGGGGCTCCTTCCCATGGTAGAGCACGAGCTCCATCTGCGCGGTGATCGGCATCTCGACTCCGCGCCGGCGCGCCAGCGCGAGCACGGCCCGGGAGTTGCGCACGCCCTCGGCGACGGTCGGCTGCCCGCCGACGATGTCCTCCAGCCTCCTCCCCCGCGCCAGCTCCTCGCCGGTGCGCCGGTTGCGAGACAGGCCGCCGGTCGAGGTGAGCACCAGATCGCCGAGACCCGCGAGGCCCGAGAACGTGCTCGCCCTTCCGCCACACGCGACGCCGAGCCGGCTCATCTCCGACAGCCCCCGCGTGATCAGCGCCGCGAGCGTATTGTGGCCCAGGCCGAGGCCGGAAACCACACCGGCGGCGATGCCGATCACGTTCTTCACGGTGCCGCCGAGCTCGACGCCGACTACGTCGGCGGTCGAGTACAGCCGCAGGTTGCGCCGCGACATGGCCTCCTGGAGCGCGATCGCGACCCGGCCGTCCTCCGAGGCCACCACCGCGGCGGTGGGGCTGCCGGCCGCCAGCTCCTCCGCGAACGATGGCCCCGAAACGACGGCGAACGAGACCCGGTGGCGAGCCCGCACCGCTTCCTCGAAGGTGACCTCGCTCATGCGGGCGAGCGTCCCGCCCTCGATTCCCTTCGTCCCCGACACCAGCACCAGCGCGCCGGCGCCCTGCGGCCGTGCCGCGAGGAGCTCCCGAACCGCCCCGCGGAACCCGTGCGAGGGCACCACCACGACCACGGTCCCGCACGCGGCGACGCGCCCGATGTCGGAGGTCGCCTCGACCTCGTCCGGGATCACGATCGCGGGCAGGTAGGTCGCGTTGCGGCGCTCGGCGGCGATGGCCGCCATCAGCCGCTCGGATCGGCCTCGCAAGACCACGCGATGGCCGCTGCGGGCGAGGTGGACCGCGAGCGCCGTTCCCCAGGTACCGGCGCCGAGGATGCCGAGCGGAGCGGGCGCGCCCAGGCTCACTCCGTCCTCGCCCGGCCGAGCCGGTTCTCGGTCCCCGCCAGGAGGCGCTCGAGGTTGGCGCGGTGGCGCACCAGGACGAGGAGTGCGATCAGGCTGGAGCTCACCAGGAGAGAGAGCCGCGCCGCCGGTTCGAGATCGGGCCGTGCGACCAGCCACAGCGCTACCGGGAACGTGACGGCGCCGAGCATCGAGCCGAGCGAGACGTAGCGGGTCGCGGCCACGCTCACGGCGAACACCACCAGTGCCGCCAGGAACGCCTGGGGCGAGATGGCAGCAAGCGCGCCGGCCGCCGTCGCCACGCCCTTGCCGCCGCGGAACCCGAGGAAGATCGAGAACACGTGGCCGGCCACGGCGGCCAGAGCGGCCCAGCCCAACCACGACGCGGACGGTGCGACGGCGCGCGCGAGGACGACCGCCGCCACGCCCTTGAACACGTCGCAGGCCAGCGCCGCGAGGCCCGGGCCGCGGCCGGCGGAGCGCAGCACGTTGGTCGCGCCGGGGTTGCCGCTGCCGACTTGGCGCACGTCGATGCCGCGGGTCCACCGGGCGATCCATACGCTCCAGGGCAACGCGCCCAGAACGTACGCCACGAGCAGGACCAGTGGGCCGCGCAGGGCCTCGCTCACGGGCTCTCCTCCGCGAGCGGATACGCCTGGCGGACCTCGTAGCGGGAACCGGAGCCTCCGAGCCGGCTCTCCATGAGGACCGCTCGCGGCTCCGCCCACTCGCCGGTCAGGCCCGCCAGTCCCTGGCGGAAAGCCGCGATCGCGGCCCGACCCCCAGGCCGGCGCGGCCGGGCGAGGGTCACGTGCGTGTGGTACGGCCTCTCCTCGACCCCGGGACCGGTACCACCCACGACCCGCCCCGCTCGGCCCAGGACGTCCTCGAGCGCGGCGCGCACCCGCCGCTCCAACGCAGGGAGGTCTTGCTCCGCTTCGACCCCGATCCAGGCGACGCGCGCCGGGCGCTCCGGAGGGAAGGTGCCGGACTCCCCGAGCCGCAGGCGCAACGTCGACGTCGCGGCGAAGACCGGGGCGAGCGCGGCCTCGATCTCGCTCAGACGCCGCTCCTCGACCTCGCCCAGGAACACCAGGGTCAGGTGGAGCTGGTCGCCGCGAACCCAGCGGGCAGGCGGGAGGCTCGCGCGCAACGCGTCGGCGCGCCCGGCGATCCCCCCACGTACTCGATCGGGGATCTCGAACGCCACGAACAGCCTCACGCGCGCGCCTCGAGCCCGAGCAGCCGGCGGCGCAGCATGTCGAGGGCCCACTGGCTCGACAGCCAGCGCACGCGTTCGCGATCGCCGGGGTACACCGCACGGCGATGGACGAGCGAGCCGTTCTCGCTCGTCACCGCGATGTGCACGGTGCCGACGGGCTTCGCCTCGGAGCCGCCGCCCGGCCCTGCGATCCCGGTCACGCCGATGCCCCAGCTCGCGTCGAAGCGCTGGCGCGCCCCTCGAGCAAGGGCGCCCGCAGTCGCCTCCGAGACCGCTCCCTCCCGGGCGAGCAACTCGCCCGGGACGCCGAGGAGCGCCGTCTTCGCCGGGTTGGAGTAGGCGACCGCCCCGCCGAGGAACCATGCGCTCGAGCCCGGCACCCGCGTCAACCGCTCGGCGACCAGGCCGCCGGTGCAGGACTCGCCCACCGCGAGGGTGCCGCCCCGCGTCGCCAGCAGGCCACCTACCACGCTCTCGAGCGTCTCCTCCTCCCGCTCGGCGAAGACGGTGTCGCCGATCAGCTCGCGCAGGCGACGTTGCATGCGCTCGAGCCGCCGCCCGCGTGTCTCCTCGTCGCCGGCAGCGCTGGCCCAGACGTGGATCTCCGCCGGCCTGGCGAGGACGGTGATCGCCTCGCGTCCGAACTCGGCGTAGGCCGGCGTGATGCGCTCCTCGACGCCGGACTCCGGCACGCAGGCCACCTTGAGCACCCGCCGCTCGATCCCGGTGCCGTCCCAGCGCTCGCGCAGCCAGGGCACGAGCGCTGTCTCCGCCAGCTTCTCGAGCTCGCGTGGGACCCCGGGGAGGAGAAAGATCGCGCAGCCGCCGCTGCACAGGAGCTGGCCGGGCGCGGTCCCGTGCGCATTGTGGAGGAGCGTCGCGCCCTCCACCCGCTCCGCCTGCTTACGGTTGGGAGCCGGCATGGCAATCCCGAAACGGCGGAAGCGCGCCTCGAGCTCGTCCAGTGCCGTGGGATCGAGGATCAGCCCACGCCCGAACGCCCGCGCGACGGCCTCGCGCGTCACGTCGTCGGCCGTAGGCCCGAGACCGCCGCTGACCAGGAGGAGATCGAACTCCTCGGCGAGGCGGGCGACCTCCTTCGCCACCTCCTCCTCGTCGTCGCCGACAACCGCCTTGCGCCGCAGCTCGACGCCGAAGCTCTCCAGGATGCGCGTCAGGTGGAGGGAGTTGGTGTCCAGCCGGTCGACGCCGAGGAGCTCGGTGCCGACGGCGACGACCGCCGCCTTCATGCCGGGCATCTTACTCGGAGTGATCGGGGCCGGGGAGGAACGCCGGCTCCCCGAGCCGGCCCTCCGGATCGTGGGTGGCGCCGCGCGCGTTCGCCCGCACCACGCGATGCACGATCGGTGGCGCGGCGCCGTCCGGCTCCACCCGGAAGCAGCGTACGAAAGCGTCGCGCAGGCCTTCGCTGCCCGGCCGCACGTAGAGCCTCCCCAGCTCCTGTCCGGCCTCGACCCGCTCGCCGAGCCTTGCCCGGTACCACAGGCTCACGCCGTGATCGAGCCGGGCGCCCGCCGTCTTGCGACCGCCTCCGGCCTCGAGCAGCAGCATGCCCAGCTCGCGGGTGTCGACTGCGGCCAGCCTTCCCCCGGCCACGGCCTCGGCGACCAGCTCGACCGGCGCGAGCTCGAAGCGAGGCTCCTCGAGCCAGCGCCGGTCCGCGCCCTGAGCGGCCGCCCAGCGGCGGAAGCGCTCGAGGGGCTCGCCGCCCCGCAGCACCTCGAGTGCGCGCGCGGCGTCGAGCTCGACGCCCGCGAGGGCCGCGACCTCGGCGGTGAGCGCGCAGGTCAACTCGACCAGGCGCGGATCGCCGGCGCCGGACGACAGACAGTCCATCACCTCACGCACCTCGCAGGTGTGGCCCGCCCACGACCCCAGCGGTTGGCTCATGTCGGTGACCAGCGCGGTCGCCTTGCGACCCAGGTCGCGAGCGGTGTCGACCAGGATCTCCGCGAGCGCGACCGAGTCGTCGAGCCGGGGGAAGAATGCGCCGTCGCCGGTCTTGACGTCGAACACCAGCGCCCGCGCACCCAGCGCCAGCTTCTTGGCGAGGACGCTCGATGCCACCAGCGGCAGGCAGTCCACCGTCGCGGTCAGGTTGCGCAGCGCGTAGAGCCGCTGATCGGCAGGCGCGATGCGTGCGGACGGCACGCCGATCGCGATCCCGGTCTCGGCGAGCAGCCGCAGGCACCGCTCGCGGTCCATGTCGAGCGTGAGCCCCGGAATGCTCTCGAGCTTGTCCGCCGTGCCCCCGGTGTGGCCGAGCCCGCGCGCCGTGAGCTTGGCCACCGGCAGGCCGCAGGCGGCCGCGAGCGGAGCGAGCAGCATCGACACCTTGTCGCCGACGCCGCCGGTCGAGTGCTTGTCGACCGCGTGCGGAACGCTCGCCGCCAGATCCCACAGGTCTCCGGACGCGGCCATGGATTCGGTGAGCGCTCGCGTCTCCGCGGCATCGAGACCACGGATCGCCGCCGCCATGAGGAAAGCCCCGAGCTGGCCGTCCGACCAGCTTCCGACGGCGCCGGCGACCACCGCGGCGATCTCCGCCGGGGCGAGCGGCAGGCCGGCGCGCTTGCGCTCGAGAATGCGATAGGGAACGGCTGAGGCGTTGGGCCGCTTCGCCATGGATGCACCGGGTCGAAGTGACGGACGCCCAGCGAATCGCCTACGCCAGAGGCAAGAGCTCGTCCGTCCTCGGAGCAGGGAGCGCGTCCGCAGGACCCGCGACACGCGCCGTCCTCGGCGCCGAGAACATGCTGGCGGAGCGAATGCTACACAGCATTTGCGGAGCCAGCGCCGTCCTCGGCGCCGAGAACATGCTGGCGGAGCAAATGCTACACAGCATTTGCGGAGCCAGCGCCGTCCGCGGCGCCAAAGTCATGCTAGCGGAGGGAATGGTAAACACCATTCCCGGAGCTAGCTACCCCCGCTTCTTGCGGCGGATCTCGTCGTCGATCACCTCGGCGAGGGTCTCGAAGGGGACCGCGCCCGAGATGAACCGGCCGTTGACGAAGAACGCGGGCGTGCCGTCGACCCCGGCGGCGATGCCGGCGCGCAGGTCGCCGTGCACCGTTTCGGCGTGGCTGCCGGAGTCGAGGCACTCGGCGAACGAGGTCGCGTCGAGCTCGAGGCGGCCGGCCTTTTCCTTGAGGTCGGCCACCTGCAGCTTCTGCTGCTCCGCGAACAGGAGGTCGTGCATCTCCCAGAACTTCCCCTGGTCGTTCGCGCACAGCGAGGCCTCGGCCGCCTTCTGCGCGTTGGGGTGGTTGGAGAGCGGATAGTGCCGGTACACCACGCGCACCTGCTCGCCGTACTTCTCCTCGATCTGCTCCAGCGTCGGCAGCACCCGCTTGCAGTACGGGCACTCGAAGTCCGAGAACTCGACGATGGTGACCGGGGCGGTCTCCGGACCCTTGTCGGGAGCGCCCGCGGTGGCGACCTCCATGCGCAGTGGCTCGAGCAGGATGTCGACCTCGAACGTATCCTCGATCGACGCGAAGAAGTCCTGCTCGGCGGTCTGCAGCCGCTGCTGGCGGATGAAGTTGCGGATCTGCTCGGCGACGTTCTCCTTGGGCTGGTTGATGCGGCTCTGGTTCTGCTGGTAGAACTCCTCCACGTCCGCGTCGCTCACCTCGTTCGCCTTGGCTCGAATCTCCTCGCGCAGAGCGTCCTCGGTCACGCCGCGGCGCACCGCCTCGAGCGCGAACAGGCGCTTGCGCACCAGCCGCTCGACCGCGCCCTCGAGCGCCTGATGCTCGCCGCGATCGGCGTCGCGCTGGCAGGAGAGGCGCTGCGCTTCGACCTGCTCGAGCGATGCGGCGGCCTCCTCGTAGAGGGCCTGCCGGTCGACGGTCTCGCCGCCGACGCGCGCGACCACCTCCGGCACCGCGGGCTTCTCCTGCGCTCGAGCGCCGGAGATCACGAACGGGACCAGCGCCGCCGCGGCAGCGACGACGATCGGGAACAGCTTCGACGCTCGATGACTCGTCCACTGCGTGGGCATCACGTGAATCTCCTGATGAGAACGGTCGGATCGCGACCCGCGGGAAGGCAGGTCGTGCGAGAGGCGCGATTGTAGCAGTGTGATCACCCCAGATGCCGCGAGACGAGTCCCTCGAGGATGCGCTGCGCCGAGATGCTGCGAACGCGCGTCTCGGGGGCGAGCAGGAGGTCCTCGGCCAGCGCGAGCAGCGCCTCGGCGTGGCGAGCCGAGCCTCCGGCCAGCCCCCGGTAGGCCTCGACCACAGCGGCGGCAGCGAGGGCGAACGGCCTGGCGTCGCGCGGATCGTCCCAGGCCGCCGCGCCGTGGAGGGAGACGGCGGCGGCGAGCAGGTGGATCGCCGCGCCGGTCGCCGAGAAGTCCTCGATCGCTCGCCCGAACGCGGCGGCGACCCGGCTCACCAGCTCCGGATCGGGAGTCTCCACCCCCCCGAGGTAGACCGAGAGCGAGCGGCTGCGCACCGTCGGGAGCAGCCGATCGCCGGCAGGTGCGAGCAGGAGGAAGTTGCGCGGCGCCGAGCGCGGGGGCTCCTCGAGCATCTTGAGGAGCACGTTCGCGGCCTCGTCCGAGAGCGTCTCGGCGTTGACCACGACGAATACCTGGCCGCGCGCCTCGAACGGGTGGAGCTGCGCCGCTCGCAGCATCTGCCGGGTGGCGTCGGTCGAGGTCACGGTGCGCAGGTCCCGGGTCAGGAACTGCACGTCGGGATGGAACGCGGCCGTCTCCGCGCCCGGCACCACGATGCGCCGGCAGTGCCGGCAATCGCAGCTCTCGCCGCGCTGTCCCTCGCGCTCGCAGAGCAGCGCTCGCGCCAGCTTCACCGCGGTCTCGAGTCGCTCGTCCTGGCTCCCGCCGTGAAGGATGAGCGAAGGGTAGAGCCGGCCGCCGCGGGCCTGCCGCTCAAGGTCGGCGAGCACCCGCCTCCTCCGTCATCGGAAACAGGTCGTCGAGCGCCGCGGCCACCTGGCGCGCGGTCTCTTCCGCCGCGGCTCCCGAGTGGAGCACGCGGAAGCGCTCGGGCTCGAGCTGCGCACGCTCGAGGTAACCCTCGCGCACGCGAGCGTAGAACTCGAGGCCCTCGCGGTCGAGCCGGTTCACCGAGCCCTCGCGGTGGCGTCGCTTCGACTGGCTGCGGCGATGCGCCTCCTCGGGCGCGAGGTCGAACAGCAGGGTGCGGTCCGGCCGCCGCCGGCCGGTGGCGAGCTCGTCGACGCGATCGATCAGCTCGAGCGGTACGCCCCGACCCCAGCCCTGGTAGGCGTAGGTCGAGTCGGTGAAGCGGTCGCACAGGACGATGCGACCCTCGGCCAGCGCCGGCTCGATCACCTCGACCAGGTGCTGGCGGCGGCTGGCGAAGACGAGGAGAACCTCGACCGCGCCGTCGAGGGGCCGTTCCGCGGCGCCGAGGAAGAGCCGCCGGATCTCCTCCCCCAGCGGCGTGCCTCCAGGCTCGTGAGTGACGCACGCCTCGAGCCCGGCGGCGACGAGCTGGCGGTGGAGCCGGGAGAGATGCGTGCTCTTGCCGCTCCCGTCGAGACCTTCGAAGGTGATGAACAGGGGCCGCACGCGCGCAAGCTACCACGCGCTCGCGGTGCTCGGCGCTGGCCGGATGGGGCCTCGGGGGAGAGCCCGGCCGACACGCACGAGGCGTGTCGCCGGAGCACTCGGCGCGAGGTACAATGCACGATTCCTCATGGGTCGATCCACGCTTCTCCATCCGGCCGTCGTCTGCGCCTTGGTGCTCTTCGGCTGTGGCGAAGAGGACCCCACCGAGCCCACCCTGGCCCCGCCCGAGCGCATCGAGAACCCCGACCTCCGGATCGCGATCACGGACCTGCCGGGCGGGTTCGACCTGGTCACCAACGCCGGCGCCC
>DATKDQ010000005.1:0-3245 GCA_035544635.1 Thermoanaerobaculia bacterium | reverse complement strand
CGTGCCACCAAGACACCGTATGTGCTACCGTAGCACCTATGAAGGAGCTGTCGATCCGAGAGATGCGCGCCGTTCTGGGGAGACTCGATGATCTGCTGGATCAGGAAGGAGAGATCGTCCTGACCCGCCGCGGAAGGAGGGTGGCCCGGATCCTGCCGATCAGGGCGAGGCGGCAGCTCCCCTCGCACCGTGATCTGCGCCAGCGCATGCCGGTCCTGACGTCGAGTGCCGAGCTGGTCCGCGTCGACCGGAACGCGCGAGGGTGAGCGCCGCGTACCTGGACACTTCGGTGCTCGCGAAGTGGTACCTCAACGAGCCGTTCTCGGAGCAGGTCGAGGAGTATCTCTGGACCCTGTCGAACGCATTGATCAGCTCGCTCACGATCGTCGAGATGCGGAGCCTGCTCCTGCGTCGCCGGCGCTCCGGCGAGCTCGCGTCGGCGCTCGTGGAGCGAGTCTGGGCCACCTTCATGGAGGATCGTGCTGCCGGCGTGCTCACGGTGCTCGAGGTCGGAGACGAGCACATCCAGGCGGCTGCCCGCCTGCTCGATCGCGTGGAAGCGCCGCTTCGGACGCTGGACGCGATGCATCTCGCCCTGGCGGAGAGCGCCGCCACCGGCGCGTGTGCGACGGCCGATCGCATCCTGGCCGCCGGAGCCCGCGAGCTCGGCCTGGAGGTCAGAACGTTCTTCGATCCCGCAGGCTAGGAGCGCGCGAGCTGGCCCTGGATCTACCGTGACGCCGTAGGGGCGCAGGGCCTCCACGTCCGCGTAGCGCGGGATGCAGCGAGGCTCCACGATAGTGAGTATAATCACTATCGCGATGGGAACACCCGATGTGGAGGCCGTCCTCGGGGCTGCGGCCAGGCTGCAGGAGCTGGTGCCCGACGCAGTGCTCGTGGGCGGCACGGCGGCGGTGATCCACGCCGGACACCGGGAGTCCCTCGACGATGACCACGTCGTCGCCGATCTGCGCGAGAGGTTCGACGACATCCTGTCCGTGCTCGAGCAGACCGACGGCTGGGTCACGGCGAGAGTCAAGCGGCCGGTGCTCATCCTCGGACGGCTCGATGGGGTCGAGACCGGAATTCGAAATCTGATCCGCCGCCGGCCACTGGAGGTGGAGCAGGTGACGGTGGGGGAGCGCGCCTTGCGAGTTCCGACGCTGCCGGAGATCGCCAGGATCAAGGCATGGCTCTGCCTCATGCGCAATGCGACGCGCGACTATCTCGACTTCGCGGCGCTGGCCGACCGCCTGGGGGAGGACCGGGCCGCTTCAGTCGTCCTCGAGATGGACGACTACTACGCCGACCAGCTCGGCCCCGGCGATCGCCGGGTGGCCACGCAGGTCGCCAAGCAGCTCGCCGAGCCGCGCCCCTACGATCTGTCGGAAGTCGACCTCCTCTCCTACCGGAGGCTCCGTCGCCGCTGGCAGGACTGGAGCGCGGTGAGCGATCTCTGCCGCCGGGTGGCGGTGAGAGCGCTCGATAGGTGGGTGGAGGACTCACCGTGATCCATCGCCATCTCGAGGTGCGTCCCGGCACCCCCGCCGACGAGCTGCCCCTGGCCGCCATCGCCGACCTCCTCGAGCGCGGCGACCTGGAGGACTGGCGACCGGTCGCAGCCGCGATCCGGCGAGATCCATACGGCAGGCTCGCCGAAGAGGTCATGCATCTGCTCGATGCGAACCCGATGTACGGCACATCGCCGCTCTGGCGCTGGTGGATCGACCGCTGCCGGGCCCGAGCGGAAGGAAGTGAGAGACCGAGATACGTGACTGGTCTCGCGCCGCTCCGCCGGGAGTTGGGCCTCACCCAGGCGGAGCTCGCCCCTCGCGTCGGGATCTCCCAGTCGGATCTCTCCAAGCTCGAACGCCGGCAGGACCTGCGGCTGTCGACGCTCAGGGCCTATGTCGAGGCGCTCGGTGGAAGGCTGCGGATCTTTTTCGAGTCCTCGGTCGAGCGGGTGGAAGTCCGGTGGCCTGCTCGGCGCGAGCGCCAGCTCGGACACGGCGTAGAGCCCGAGGGTGGTGCTCTGGTTGAACCTGATCATGGCGCTGGCTCGAGCACGGTCCCGGCGACCTTACCTTGAATCTAGACCGCTCGGTCTCCTAGAATCTCCCTGCAAGTCCAGTCGCAGGCGTGCGGATCGGGCACGCCGACGCACACCGCGAGCCCGCCCACGGTGGGTGGCGGCAGCGAAACTCAGGGGAAGCTGCTCAGAGAGTGCCGCGCGGTGCAGCCGGCGAGAGTCGTTTTCATCGTCCGGGGTGCGCCTCGCCGCCGGTCGACGGCGCGGCCTGGTGGAACCGCGGCGGCCCGTGACCGTCGCGGGCCCGCTCCGCCATCGACCGCAGCTCGCGGCGCAGCAGCTTCCCGGCGGGGCTCCAGGGCAGGGCGTCGAGGTAGATGTAACCGCGCGGCCGCTTGAAGTTCGCGACCCTGCTCTCGCGGCAGAGCCGGTCGAGGTCGACGCAGGGCGCGGCCGCGGGCTCGCCCGCGACACAGGCGACCGCGATCTGGCCCCAGCGCGGGTCGGCGATCCCCACCAGCGCCACGTCACGCACGCCCGGATGACCGCGCAGCACGGTCTCCACCTCCTCGGGCTGGATGTACTCGCCGCCGGAGCGGATCATGTCGTCGACGCGCCCGAGGAGCCGGAGGCTCCCGTCGGCGAGCTCCACGGCACCGTCGCCGGTCCGGTACCAGCCCCGGTAGAGCTTCTCGGCGGTCGCGTCGGGGCGGTCGAGGTAGCCGCTGAAGATCTGGTCGGTGGTGGCGTCGATGAGGAGCTCGCCCTCCGTCCCCTGCGGCAGGGTGCGATCGGAGTCACCGAGGTCGGCGATCCGCACCCGACTGCCGTAGGCCTGGAGCAGCAGGTCGGGATGGTCCCCGGGCTCGGGGTTGCACAGCGCGCACATGGTCTCGGTGGTGCCGTAGATGTGCCCCAGCCGTGCCGGCCACTCGCGCCGCAGGCGCTGGTAGAGAGCGGAGTCGATCGGCGCACCTCCCCAGTACACCGTCTCGAGCGAGCGCATGCGATCCGGCGCGTAGGCGGGCGACTCCACCAGCGCCCGGAGGATGGTGGGCAGCGTGAACAGGTAGTTGATCGAGCGGCGCTCGATGACGTCGATCGCGTGGGCGCCGTCGATCGGCGAGAGGGTGTGGAAGGTGCCGCCGAACGCCAGCGTCGCGAGGAAGATGCCGTGGTACCCGATGGCGTGCGAGAGCGGCGAGATGGCGAGCGC
>DATKDQ010000004.1:0-7178 GCA_035544635.1 Thermoanaerobaculia bacterium | reverse complement strand
GAGCTGGTGCGGCGGAGGCTCGCCGTGAGGCCGGCTCGCCGACTGCTGCATGCGGACGTAGCGCGCGACGCGCGACGCGGCTCCCGGCTGCGCGATCAGGTGATCGCCGATCACGCTGCCGCGATCGTGCGCGACGAGATGGAAGCGGTCGACGCCGATGCGATTAAGGAGCTTGAGGATGGCGCCCGCGATCGCCGGAGAACGGTAGTCGAGATCGAGCCGCTTGTCCGACTGGCCATAGGGAATGACGTCGATCGCGATCGCCTCATAGCCGGCCTCCGCGAGCGCCTCGATCTGATGGTGAAACGCCCACCACGACTCCGGAAAGCCGTGGAGCAGGACCACCGG
Organism: Thermoanaerobaculia bacterium; assembly: GCA_035544635.1. GTDB lineage: Bacteria > Acidobacteriota > Thermoanaerobaculia > Multivoradales > Multivoraceae > DATAFT01. The sequence goes on along the minus strand of DATKDQ010000004.1, from coordinate 6,830 downwards.
CGGCCGCTCGCCGGACGCCTCGGCCGCACCGGCGGCGGCGCTGGAGCTCCGTCCGTCCGAGCCCGGTCCACCGGCGGTGACGAAGTGCCAGGTGATGCCGGCGGCGTCGACGAACCAGTGCGCCGCGGTGACCCGGCCCACCGGCTCGGTCTCGCCGTGCCGATTGCGAGCGCAGGGCGGCGGCGGCGCCTCCGGGTAGCGCCGCCCGACGCTCGACGCTCGCCGGCCGCGCTCGGGGAGGAAGCTGCGGTCGTCGCCGCAGTGGGGGTTGGGGGAGTAGATGCGCGAGTAGGTGACGACGCTGCCGAGGAGGATCCCACCCAGGGCGAGGAGCAGGAGCGTTGTCGCCCGGCCGGCCACGATCTGGGGGCACTGTACTAGAACCCCGAACCGCGGCGGCGCACCTCCCTCCCCTTCCACAACGCGAAGATCGCCGGGTAGATGGTCAGCTCGAGGAGGAAGGAGGTGGCGAGACCGCCCACCATCGGGGCGGCGATCCGCTTCATCACGTCGGCGCCCACGCCGGTCGACCACATGATCGGCACCAGGGCGATCATGGTGGTGAGCACGGTCATGAGCTTCGGGCGCACGCGCCGCGCCGCGCCGTCGACGATCGCCTCGCGCAGATCGGCATAGGTCGAGAGGCGGCCCGCGTCTCGGCGCTCGCGCCAGGCGATCTTCAGATAGAGCAGCATGATCACCCCGGTCTCGGCGTCGAGCCCCGCCAGCGCGATCAGCCCCACCCACACCGCGACGCTGAGGTTGTAGTCGAGGAGCCAGAGCAGCCACACCGCACCGATGAGCGAGAACGGCACCGCCAGCAGCACGATCCCGGTCTCGACCAGGGACCGGGTGTTGAGGTAGAGCAGGAGAACGACCAAAGCGAGCGTCACCGGCACCAGCACCTTGAGGCGCGCCTTGGCGCGCTCGAAGTAGGTGAACTGGCCCGCCCACTCCAGCCGCACTCCGGCCGCAAGCTGCAACCGCTCCGCGACCGCGCGGCGGCCTTCCGCGACGTAGTCGGCGACCGGCCGGTTGCCGGGGTCGACGAACACGTAGCCGACGAGCCGGCCGTCCTCGCTGCGGATCATCGGCGGGCCGGTCGTGAAGCTGATGTCGGCGACCTGGCCCAGCGGCACCAGGACGCCGGCGGAGGTCGCGACCAGCACCTCTCCGAGCGCCTGCGGCCGGTCGCGGTACTCGACCGCGTAGCGCACCGCGATCGGGTAGCGCTCGCGGCCCTCGACCGTTTCCGAGATCGCCATGCCGCCCACCGCCGACATCACGACGTCGTTGATGTCCGCGACGCGCAGCCCGTAGCGGGCGGCCCGCGCGCGGTCGGTCACCACGTCGACGTAGAACCCTCCGGTCGAACGGTCGGCGAAGGCGCTGCGGGTGCCGGGGATCTCCGCCACCAGACGCTCGACCTCGACCGCCGTCCGTTCGATGGTCTCGAGGTCGTCGCCGAACACCTTGATGCCCAGCGGCGCGCGGATGCCGGTCGAGAGCATCTCGATGCGAGTCTGGATCGGCATCCACCAGATCCCCGGCATGCCGGGGTAGCGCAGCTTGCCGTCCATCTCGCGGAGGAGGTCGTCCCAGCTCAATCCCTGGCGCCACTCCTCCATCGGCTTGAGGACGACCACCGTCTCCACCATGCCGATCGGCGCCGGATCGGTGGCGGTCTCGGCCCGCCCCATCTTGCCGAACACCGAGACCACCTCGGGGAAGGAGCGCAGCTCGCGATTCATCGCCTGCAGCACGGACTGCGCCTCGGTGGTCGACATCCCCGGCGGGGCGGTCGGCATGTAGAGCAGGACGCCCTCGTTGAGCGGCGGCATGAACTCGCTGCCGAGCTGGAGAAACGCCGGAACGGTCAGCGCCATCGCGACCAGCGCCAAGATCACCATCGTCCACCGGAACCGCACCACGAAGCGCACCACCGGCGTGTACCCTCGCACCAACCAGCGGTTCAGGAGATTGCGCTCCTCCGGCCGGATCCTGCCGCGCACGAAGATCGCGGCGAGCGCGGGGGTGAGGGTGACCGCGAGCAGAGCGGCGAACGCCATCGAGTAGGTCTTGGTGAATGCGAGCGGCCGGAACAGGCGCCCCTCGACCCCCTCGAGGGTGAACACCGGCAGGAACGAGACCGTGATCACCAGCAGCGAGAAGAACAGGCTGGGGCCGACCTCGCGCATCGCGCCCGTCACCACGGCCGCGCGCTCGCCGGGACGCCCCTCGCCCTCCCAGCGCTCGAGCTTCTTGTGCACGTTCTCGATCAGGATGACCGAGGCGTCGACCATGGCGCCGATCGCGACCGCGATGCCGCCGAGCGACATGATGTTGATGGTCAAGCCCTGGTAGAGCATCGGGATGAAGGCGAGCAGCACCGCGATCGGGAGGGTGAGGATCGGCACCAGCGCGCTGCGTGCGTGAAGCAGGAAGAGGAAGATGACCACGCTCACGATGATCAGCTCCTCGACCAGCGTGCGCCGCAGCGTCTCGATCGACGCCTGGATCAGCTCCGAGCGGTCATAGACGGGGACGATCTCGACCCCTTCGGGAAGGCTGCGCTTCACCTCCTCCAGGCGCTCCTGGACGCGGCGGATGACGCGCAGCGCGTTCTCGCCGTAACGCATGATGACGATCCCGCCCACCGCCTCGCCGCGCCCGTCGAGCTCGGCGAAGCCGCGGCGCGGCGCCGGACCGAGCTTCACCTCGGCGAGGTCGCGCAGGTAGACCGGCACCCCGGCCTCCGACACGCGCACCGGCACCAGCTCGAGGTCCTCTGGGCGCGTGACGTAGCCGCGGCCGCGCACCACGTGCTCGTGCGACGCCACCTCCAGGGATTGACCGCCGGCGTCCTGGTTGGATTCCCGCACCGCCTGTACGACGTCCCGCAGCGGGACGCCGAACGCCCGCAGCTTCACCGGGTCGATCAGGATCTGGTACTCCTTGACGAAGCCGCCGATGGACGCCACCTCCGCCACCCCCTCGACGCTCTCGAGCGCGTAGCGCAGGTTCCAGTCCTGGAGGCTCCTGAGCTGCTGGAGATCGAGCCCGCCGCTCTCGTCCACCAGCGCGTACTGATAGACCCAGCCCACTCCGGTGGCGTCGGGGCCGAGCACCGGCACGACTCCGTCGGGCAGCCGGCTTGCGACCTCGTTCAGGTACTCGAGCACGCGCGAGCGCGCCCAGTAGATGTCGGTCCGGTCCTCGAAGATGACGTAGACGAACGACATCCCGAACATCGATTGGCCGCGCACGAACTGAACGCGCGGCGCGGCGAGGAGCGAGGCCGTGATCGGGTAGGTGATCTGGTCCTCGATCAGGTCGGGGCCGCGCCCCGGCCACTCGGTGAAGATGATCACCTGCGCGTCGGAGAGGTCGGGGATGGCGTCGAGCGGGCCGGCGCGCATCGCGTACCAACCCCAGACCGCGAGGGCGGCGACCAGCAGGATGGTGAGCCAGGGATTGCTCGCGCTCCAGTCGATGACGCGCTCGATCGGCCCTCCGGGCTGGCCGCCGCCGGGGGGGCTCGGCGCACTCTGCCCGCCGTCGCTCCGCACCTCCGTCACTGCCACTGCTCCGCCGCCGACTTGAGCCGGCTCTCGGCCGCCACCAGGAAGGTGCCCGAGGTGACGACCACGTCGCCCTCCTCGAGCCCGGCCAGCACCTCGACCCAGCCACCGGCGTCGGCGCCCACCTCGATCGACTGCGGTCTGAGGCGACCCTCGCCCAGATCGAGGAACACCAGCCGGCGCGGCCCGGTGTAGAGCACCGCCGACTCCGGCACCTGGAGCGCCTCGCCGCGGTCGATCTCCATGGTGACGTCGGCGTACATCGCGGGCTTGAGCACCAGGCCCGGGTTGGGCAGCTCGATCCGCACCCGTCCCGTGCGCGCCGCGTCGTCCAGGTAGGGATAGAGGAACGCCACCATGCCGGCGAGCGCCTGGCCGGGGAGATTGGGCAGCGTCACGCTCGCCCGTTGGCCGACGCGCACCAACCGCAGATCGGACTCGTAGACGTCCGCCTCCACCCACACGCGATCGAGCGCGGCGATGCGATAGAGCGCCCTCCCCGCCTCGACCGCGGCGCCCTCGACCACGTTCTTCTCGATGACGTGGCCGGAGACCGGCGACGCGATGGGCAGGTGCTCGATGGGCCGTCCGCTCGTCGCGATCCGGTCGAGATCGGCGTCGCGTAGGTCCCAGAGACGAAGGCGCTGGCGGGACGCTTCGACCAGATAGTCGGCGCGATCGGGAACCGTGGTGGCGCGCGCGCGGCGCTGGCTCTCGAGCGCAGAGAGGTACTCCCCCTGCGCGGCGTAGAGCTCCGGGCTGTAGATCGTGAACAGGGTCTCGCCGCGCCGCACCGGCTGCCCGGTGGCGTTGACGTGGAGGCGCCCGATCCACCCCGAGTACTTGACCGAGACCTCGGCGAGGCGCGTCTCGTCGTAGGCCACCTTTCCGGCGGCACGCACCTCGAGCCGCAGCGGGCGGCGCTCGACCTTGCCGGTGCGCACCCCGATGGTCTGGCGCCGCATCGGATCGACCACGATCTCGCCGGTGGCGACTTCCCGCTCCGTCACCGGCACCAGATCCATCGAGCAGATCGGGCAGGTCCCCGGATCCGCGCTGCGCACGTGGGTGTGCATCGAGCAGCTGAAGTAGGCGACCTCGTCGCCGGCTGCCGCGCCGCCGGCCGGCGAGCCGTGCTCATGAGCGCCGAGCCCGCCGCGCTCTCCTTCGGTGGCGGCCTCTCCTTGCTGCGCCGCCTCTCCCGGCCGCCAGGTGCGCTCGACTCCGCACCTCGGCATCGCCTGCCCCATGTAGGGGTTTTCGACTTCGGGCGACGTCTGCATCCACAGGTTGAAGGTGTCGGTCATCGGGCACTCGACGAGGTGCCGGCCCAAGGTGACGCGCGGGTCGACGGCGGCGATCGCGATCAGGAACCGGCTCACCTCGCCGAACGCCGCGCGGGCCGTCTCGAGATCGGAAGCGTCGCCTAGCCGCTCTGCCGCGGCGACTCCCTCGCCGAGACAGTGCCCGACATCGGTCGCCGGCCGGCCGAACGCGACGCCGGTCGCGCGCAGCGCCCCCGCCAGCCGCGCCGCGGCCTGGTCGAGGCCTTCCCTTCGATCCGCCGCGAGCAGGGCCCGCACCTCCTCATAGGCGTCGAGCGCGCCGCGCAGCTCCTCGACCACCGGCGCCGGGAGCTCGACCGGCGGCCTCGTCCAGGCCGAGGCGAGTGAAGGAGCGTCGCCGGGCGCATCTGCCCCAGGCCCGGCCGGTGCGCCGGCGGAGTCGCGCGCGCGGTCTGCGCTCGCGCCCGTCGCCTGCAGCCCCTTGGCGCCGACGGTCAACGAGTAGCTCGCCGCTCCGTTGCCGGCGCCGCTGCGCACCGCGACGTCGAGCGCCCACGTTCCGCCCATCACCAGATCGAGCTCGCCGCGGTACCGACCCTCGCCTCGAGGCTCGACGCCGGCTCGGTTGCGCATGCCCGGCACCCACGCCATCGCCGGCATGCTGGCGACGATCTCCACCTCCGCTCCTTCCACCGGGCGGCCTTCGCGATCCTTGACCGTGACATCGACCACGTTGTTCTGCTGTCGCGGCGGATCGGTGCGCAGCGCGACCTCGAGCGTGAGGTCGCCCGCCGTGGTGAGGATGGCGTCGCCGCGATCGCGGGAGCACCCGGCCGCGGTCGCCACCAGGGCGAGCGCGAGCACGCCGCCGCGGGCCGGCTTGGAGCTCCAGCGGGGAAAGGTCCTGTTCGTGTTCATGGCTCGTCTCCCGAGGCCTCCGATCGTCCTGAGGCCGTTTCGTTCGAAGTCTCCGCCGCTGCCACACCACGCCCCAACGCCCGCTCGAGCTCGACCTGCTCGCGAGCGAGGCCGGCGCGGGCGCGCTGGTAGCCCAGCTCGACGTCGCGCAGGTTGCGCTCGGCCTCGATCAGCGCGAGGAAGTCGTTCTTGCTGGCCTGGAACCCGGCGAGCGCGGCGTCGACGCGGTCGCGCGCGACCGGCCGCAGCCGGCTCTCGTAGAGCTCGAGCACGTGGTGCGACTCGCGGAGGCGCTCCATGCTCTCGCGCACCTCGCGCCGCACCTCGTCCTCCATCGCCGTGCGCTCGCTCCGCGCCTGCGCCAGACGCGCCTCCGCCTCGGCGATGCCGGCGCGAACGCGCGACCGCCGGATCGGCAGGCTGACCGAGCCCCCGACCATGTAGCGGTGCTCGCGCTCCGCCCACATCGAGCTGTAGGAGCTCATCACGCCGAAGTCGGGCCGGCCGGAGAGCCGGGCCAGCTCGAGCTCGGCCTCGCGGGCCCTGGTCGAGGCCTCGCGCGCGCGCAGCTCCGGCCTCGACGCCAGCGCCTCCTGCTCGTGCTCCGCCGCGCCGATCGGGGCCACCTCGGCCTGGGCCGCGCCGTGAAGCGCGCTCCCCACCCCGAGCTCCGACTCCGCGAGCGCCGGTTCCTCGGCCGCGGGCGGCGGCAGTACGGCGTCGGGCGGGCGGTGCAGCAGGCTGTTGATGCGGCTCGCCACCACCGCGCGCTCGGTGCGGAGCACGACGTCGTCGTGCATCCGGTGCGCCAGCTCCGACTCCGCGTGCAGCGGATCCTGCTGCGACGCGAGCCCGGCGACGTAGCGATCGGTCGCGACGCGCAGCAGGTCCTGGAGCAGGTCGGCGTGCTCGGCGTTGATCCGCAGCGCCTCGTGCACCAGGACGTAGTCGGCATGGAGGATGGCCGCGCGCCGAGCGAGCTCCAGCCGCAGCTCGCCGAGGCCAGCGAGAAGCCCCTCCGCCTCCGCGGCGGCGATCGAGCCCC
>DATKDQ010000003.1:0-2101 GCA_035544635.1 Thermoanaerobaculia bacterium | reverse complement strand
CGCCGGAGAGGTCGAGGATCCACGCCTCGGGCACCGCCGCCGCGACCACCTCGCGTGCGAGGTTGAACCAGCGATCGCAGCGGTCGAGCACTCCGCTGTCCGCGGTGGCGACGATCGAGGGAGACTCGATCAGCGAGCGGTCGGGGCTCGCGACCAGCCGCACGTCCCAGGGCCAGCCCGCTTCCGAAGCGAGCTGCTCGATCGTCCCCTTGAGGCGGCCGCTGTTCGAGATCGGACGATCGAAGTACCACACCAGGTCGGCGCAGCCGGCGCCGGAGCAGAAGGCCGCGATCGCCCCGAGCGCGCTCGTCGTGCTCCGCATTCGGCGGTAGTGGCCGCTCATCGACGTCAGGTCGCGCAGCACGCCGTCGCGCCCGAGCAGCAGCACGCCGCCGGCGAGCGCCGCCTCCACCGTCAGCAGCACGTTGTAGCCGTCGATCGCGAGGCTCTCGCCCGCGAGCGCGACGGCGTCGACCCTGCGCGCCTGCCGGTGGCGGCGATGCTGGTCGCTGGCGGCGCAGCGCTGCACCGCCATGCGCTGGCGATCGCGCAGGGCGTGGCGGTCGCCCACCAGCTTGAGCGCCGCCTTCTTGGGATAGCCGCGGTCGAGCAGCCACGAGAGATCGGCCACCGCGGCGCGCAGCGCGGGGAGCGCCTGGGGCGCGAAGCACTCGGCGTCCTTGGGGTGGGGTCCGCGCGCGGTGCGGGTGTCCGGCACCCGGGCATGATGCCATGCCGTCGCCGCCCAACGCCGGCGCGGCTATACTCGGCTGGCACCTCGGGGCCAGCCTCCACCATGCGATTCGCTCGCGCGCTCAGCGGCCTGCTCGCCCTCGTCTCCGTGGGGGCGGCGCCGGTGTCTGCCGAGCTCCGGGCGGGCGCGGCGAAGGCCGACATCACGCCGCCACTCGGCGGGCGCATGTACGGCTACGGCGCGCGCGGCGACAACGTCTCGATCGGCGTCCACGATCGCCTCTACGCCAAGGCGCTGGTGGCGGCGGCCGGCGGCACCGAGGTCGCGATCGTCACGCTCGATCTCGGCAGCTTCGAGAAGGATCGCGTCGCCCGGGTGAAGGACGCGGTGCGGCGCCAGACCGGGATCGAGCACGTCCTGCTGATCGCGTCGCACACGCACTCGGCGCCGGTCTACGATCCGGCGTTTCCGTCGCGCCAGGCGCCCTACCACGTCGACGCCGAGACCCGGATCGCGCGCGCCGTCGCGGAGGCGCGCGCCGCGATGCGGCCGGCTCGGGTCGGGGTGGGGTGGGGCCGCGTCGAGGAGTGCCACAACCGCCGTCAGGTGATGGCGGACGGCACCGTCGAGATGCGCTGGGCGAACCGCGAGCGGCTGCCGACCTCTCCCGTCGACACCACGGTCGGGGTGGTCGCGTTCGGCACGCCGGCGGGCGAGCCGATCGCGACGCTGGTCAGCTTCGCCTGCCACCCGGTCGTGCTCGGCCCCGAGAACCTCGAGATCTCGGCCGACTATCCCGGCGTCATGATGGCCGGGGTGGAGGCCGCGGCCGGCGGCCAGGCGATGTTCGTGCAGGGCGCCGCCGGGGACATCAACCCGTACTGGGACAAGACGCCGCCGGCCGAGGGCGGCTTCGAGCAGATGACCAAGATGGGGGAGGCCCTGGCCGCCGAGGTGATCCGGTTGCGGCAGGGGCTCAAGCAGAGCTTCGACGTCGACCGCCTCGCCGTGGCGACCGAGACCGTGCCCCTCGAGCCGCGCTGGAATCTCGACGATCCCGAGGTCGAGGCGGCCTTCCGCCGCAACCAGTTCGGGTGGATCTTCGAGCGCTACCGCGAGCGCTTCGGGCTCGAGCGTGACGCCGAGATCTCGGTCCTCGTGTTCGGCGATCGGCTCGCGATCGGCGCCTTCCCCGGCGAGTTCTTCGTCGAGCACGGCTTGCGCTTCAAGAACGGCAGCATGGTGCGCGACACCCTGTTCGCGGGCTACACCAACGGCGCGCTCGGCTACTTCCCGACCATCCGCGCCGCCGCCGAAGGCGGCTACGGCGCCACCGAGGCGACCATCGTCGAGGTGGGCGCCGGCGACCGGCTGGTGAGCCGCGCGCTCATCCACCTGCATCGGATG
>DATKDQ010000002.1:0-5572 GCA_035544635.1 Thermoanaerobaculia bacterium | reverse complement strand
AGTCGAGGAAGTAGGTGCGGCGGGTCTTCATCTCGACCACATTGCCCTGATTGATCACCATCGCTCCCGAGCACTCGCTGTCGGGGCAGTGGAGATAGGGAGCGGGGGTGCAGGTCGTTCCCGTGAAGCGGAACGGCTCCTCGGCGCCACTGGTGCTCGCCACGGCCAACAGCGCGGTGGCGAGGGTGAACACTCGAAGCATGGGACTCCGTGACTCCTTCATTACGACTCCTCCTGTCCTCCAGATCTAGAGCTCAGATCCAGAGCTCGCGGCAAGCCACCTCGGATCTCGCAGCGTCCACATGGATCGGTCTCTTAGGCACGCACGATCGCTTCGAGAGCCGCTTCGTCGCCGCGCTCCATCGCCGCCTCGGCCTCGAGGCCGGCGCGGTCGCGGCCGAGCGTGACCACCGCCGCGACGCGGCCGCCGGCGCGATAGGCGACCAGCGCATCGCGCTGCTCCAGGCTGCCGCGGATCTCGATTCGATCCCACGACTCGGCGTGGCCGACGTAGGCCAGGGTGGTGTCGTAGTGCGCGCTCCAGAAGAAGGGCACGTCGCGATAAGGCCGCTCCGCGCCCAGCATGTTGCGCGCCGCCGCCTGGCCCATGCGCTCGGCGACCACCCAGTGCTCGACGCGCACCGCCTGCCCCGATCGCGGGTCGGGGTAGCGCGCGACGTCGCCCGCGGCGAAGACGCCGGGAGCCGCCCGCAGCTGCTCGTCCACGACGACGCCGCGGTCGATCGGCAGTCCCGCCGCCTCGGCGAGTGCCACGCGCGGCCGCACGCCGACGCCCATGACCACGAAGTCGCAGGGCAGGCTCGAGCCGTCGTCGACCGCGACCGCGCCGGCCTCGATCGAAGCTGGTTTCCTGCCGAGATGGAAGCGCACCCCCTGCGCCTCGTGCAGCCCGCGCACGAAGCCGCCGACCTCGTCGCCCACGACACGGGCGAGCGGCACCGCCTCCGGCGCCACCACGTCCACCTCGACCCCGCGGGCACGCAGCGAGGCGGCGACCTCGAGACCGATGAAGCTCGCGCCCACGACCACGGCGCGCCTCCCCTTCTCGGCCGCCGCGATGATGGCGCGGCTGTCGGCATAGGTGCGCAACACGTAGACCTCGGGCCGGTCCGCACCCGGGAGCGGCAACCGCACCGGCTCGGCGCCGGTGGCGTAGAGCAGGCGGTCGTACTCGAGGCGCCGTCCGCTCTCGAGCGTGACTGTCTTGGCGCCGAGGTCGAGCGCGCGCGCGGCGTCGCCGGTGACCAACTCGACGTCGATGGTGCGATAGAACGCCTCGTCGCGCAGGGGAATCCACTCCTCCGGCGCGTTGCCCGCGAGGTAGTCCTTGGAGAGGTTCGGCCGATCGACCGGCGGCTCCTCCCCGACCAGCTTGATCGGTCCGGTGTAGCCCTCGTGCCGCAGCGTCTCCGTCGCCGCCGCTCCCGCCGCGCCCGAGCCGAGGATGACAATCGAGCCCGGCGGCGAGGCGGGTCGGCGCGGGGCCGGCGCCGTTCGCTCCGAGCCGACGCGCACCCGGCCGGCGTCACGCAGAACCTGGAAGCTCGTGATCGGGTTGAGCGCCGGCGCGCCGATCGCCTCGCCGGTCCTGAGGCTGAAGCAGGCGTGGTGCCACGGGCAGCGGATGGTGTCGCCCACGACCAGCCCCAGGGCGAGCGGTCCGCCGTAGTGCGTGCACTGGGCGCCGGTGGCGAAGACCGTCTCGCCACGGCGCACCACGATCACGGCCTGGCCGTGCGCGTGCCCGAGAACGGGCTCGCCATCCGGCAGATCCGCCAGCGGGATGCCGGCGGCCAGGTCGGGACCGCTCAGGGGCGGTGGGGCGTCGCTGGACATGGCACCTCCAGTTACCGATCGTAACGCTGACCTCCCGCCTTCAGGCGTTGACGGCCAGCGCGTCGAGGTACTCCGCGAACTTCTCCTGCGCGTACTTCCGCCTCGTCGGCCGGTGCTCGGTGGGCACCTCGACCGGGGCGTAGCCCTTGAGAATGCGGCGGGCCACCGTCACCTTGTGCACCTCGTCGGCACCGTCGACCAGGCGGGCCGAGCGGGCGGCGCGGTACATGCGCTCGAGCGGCATGTCGGTCGAGAAGCCGAGCGCGCCATGGACCTGGATCGCGCGGTCGATCACGTTGTAGAGCACGTTGGCGCCGTAGTACTTGATCACCGCGATCTCGTTGCGGGCGTTGGAGGCGCCGACCTTGTCCATCTTCCACGCGGCGTGAAGCGTGAGGAGGCGGGCGGCCTGCATCTCGGCGTGGCTCGACGCCACCCAGTCCTGGACCATCTGCTTCTCGGAGAGGAGCGAGCCGTGCGCATAGCGCGACACCGCGCGCTCGCACATCATGTCGAACGCGCGCTTCGAGACGCCGAGCCAGCGCATGGCGTGGTGGATGCGACCGGGGCCGAGCCGCTTCTGGGCCAGCACGAAGCCCTGGCCGATCCCCGCCTCGCCGCCCACCACATTCTCGTAGGGGATGCGGCAGCCGTCGTAGAGCACCTCGGCGTGGCCGCCGGGCTCGCCGGTCTTGTGGTTGGGGTCCGACATGGTCGGCACGTCGCGCAGGATCTTCAACCCGGGCGAGCTGGTGGGGACGATGAACATCGACGAGCCGGCGTAGGGATGCGCGCTGCTGTCGGTCACCGCCATGGTGATCAGGAAATCGGCGCGCGAGCCGTTCGAGGTGAACCACTTGTGGCCCTCGATCACCCACTCGTCGCCGTCGCGGCGGGCGCGGGTGGTGAGGAGCTTGGGATCGGAGCCGGCGACGTGGGGCTCGGTCATCGAGAACGCGCTGCGCATCTCCCCGGCGAGCAGCGGCTCCATCCACCTCTTCTTCTGCTCCTTGGTGGCGCCCACGGCGAGCAGCTCGGCGTTGCCGGAATCGGGCGCGTTGTTGCCGAAGATGACCGGCGCCCGCCCGGTCTGGCCGAGGATCTCGTGCATCAGCCCGAGCTTCACCTGACCGAAGCCGCCGCCTCCCAGCTCCGGCGGCAGGTGCGCCGCCCACAGGCCGCGCCGCTTCACCTCGGCCTTGAGCGGTTTGGTGATGGTGTTCATCGTCTCCTCGGAGACGTCGAGCTCCTCGAGCGGGATGATCTCGTCGCGGACGAACTCGCGCATCCACTCGAGCTTGGCTTCGAACTCGGGCTCGGTCTCGAAATCCCAGGCCATGGGTGATCTCCTTGGCACGAGCGGCCGGCCGGCGGACGCCCGTGGTGGTTGAATGAAGTGCCTCGCAACGTCGCGGGCGGAGACCAGGTCCGCCCCTACTCCAGACCCGACGTCTACTGCGCCTGAGCGGCGGCCGCGGCGGCGGCGCGGAAATCGGGCTTGCGCTTCTCGAGGAAGGCCCGCACCGCCTCCTTGTGCTCGGGCGTGGCGTAGGCCGCCTTCAGGGCCTCGGTCTCGCGCGCCTGCACCTGGCGCAGGTCTTCGCACGCGCCGTTCGCGGTGAGGAGCGCCTTGATCATGCGCAGGGCCGGCGCCGAGTTGGCGGCGATCTGCGAGGCGAGCTCGAAGGCGCGCGGCAGGAGCTGCTCGTGGGGCACCACCTCGTTGACCATCCCGGTGCCGGCGAGCTCCGCGGCCGGGTAGAGCCTGCCGGTCAGGCACATCTCGCTCGCCTTGGCGAAGCCGACGCGCTCCACGATGTAGTACGAGCTCGCGAGCTCGGGCACCAGGCCCATGCGCACGAAGAACATGCCGAGGCGCGCCTGGTCGGAGGCGACGATCACGTCGAAGGGCAGGATCATGGTGAGCCCGACTCCGACGGCGACGCCATTGACCGCGGCGACCAGCGGCTTCGACTCGCGGCAGAAGGCGACCCAGTCGCGGCGCTCCGCGGGCACGCCGCCGCCGTCCCCGTCGGCCGCCCTGCCGTCGATCCGCGCCTGGAAGGTCTGCTCGATGTCGGCCCCCGAGCAGAAGCCGCGCCCCGCGCCGGTGACGACGACCGCGCCGATCGCGGGGTCGTTGTTCGCGGCGTCGATCGCGTCGACCATCTCGCGCCGCATGCGCTCGGTCCAGGCGTTGAGCTTCTCGGGGCGGTTGAGGGTGACGAGAAGGACGTCGCCGCGCGTCTCGGTCGTGATCTGCTCGTAGCTCATCGGGAGCTCCTTTTCGATTTTCGGGGTTCCCAGGTTAGCACCGAGTCGCGCGTTACGGACACCGGCGGAGGCACGCACCCACGAGCACCAAGCGCCGAGGTGCGCACGACGCCTGGGGTGAGGCTACAATCGCTCCGATGATCCCAGCACTCCACAGCATCCATGGCGCGGCGCGGCCAGCGCTGCGGTCCACCACTTTCTGCGCGCTGATCGTCCTCCTGCTCGGTCTCGACCCGCTCTCGGGCGCCGACGTCGACCTCGAACGCCTCCAGGACGAAGCGGTCGAGCGGCTGCAGGCCTATCTGCGCATCGACACCACCAACCCGCCCGGGAACGAGGCGCGGGCCGTCGAGTTCCTGGCGCGCATCCTGGAGGCCGAGGGGATCCCCTACGAGACCGCCGAGTCGGCTCCGGGGCGCGGCAACCTCTGGGCCCGGCTCGAGGGCGGCGGCGAGCCGGCGCTCGTTCTCCTCCATCACAGCGACGTGGTGCCCGCCGACGCCGCGCGCTGGACGGTGCCCCCGTTCTCGGGCGAGCTCGTCGACGGGTATCTCTACGGGCGCGGCGCGCTCGACATGAAGTCGACGGGAATCCTCCAGCTCCAGACCTTCCTCGCGCTCCACCGCGCCGGCCGACCGCTCGCGCGCGACGTCCTCCTGGTCGCCACCGCCGACGAGGAGGCGGGGGGCGCCCACGGCGCCGGCTGGCTGGTCGAGCAGCACCCCGAGCTGTTCGCGGGCGCCGGACTCCTGCTGAACGAAGGCGGCTCCGGCTTCGTGATCGACCAGCGCACGGTGTTCGGCATCGAGGTGACGCAGAAGGTCCCCTACTGGCTGCGGCTCGAGTCGAGCGGGATCCCGGGCCACGGCTCGACGCCGCGCACCGACTCCGCGGTGACCCGCCTGGTGCGCGCGCTCGAGCGCCTCCGCCAGCACGAGTTCCCGGCGCGCGTCGTGCCCGCGGTCGACGCCTACTTCGAGAACATGGCGCCGACCGTCGGCAAGGCGTTCCAGCCGTACTTCGAGAACCTCGCGACGGCGGTCGCGGACCCGTTCTTCCTGCGCCGCCTCCAGCTCGAGCAGCCCGGCTTCCACGCACTCCTGCGCAACACCTGCTCGATCACCCGGCTCGAGGGCAGCTCGAAGATCAACGTCATTCCGCCCACCGCGGCTGCCGAGATCGACTGCCGCCTGCTGCCCGATCAGGATCCGGCGGCCTTCCTCGAGACGCTCGCCACCGTGATCAACGACCCGCAGATCGAGATCCAGCAGATCCTCCTGTTCGAGCCCGCGGTCTCCCCCACCGACACGGTGCTGTACCGCGCGATCACGGACGTCGTGCGGCGGCACTTCCCGGAGGCGGTGATCACACCCGCGGTGAGCACCGGCTTCACCGACAGCCACTTCTTCCGCGACCTGGGGATCGCGAGCTACGGGTTCGC
>DATKDQ010000001.1:0-4539 GCA_035544635.1 Thermoanaerobaculia bacterium | reverse complement strand
TTGCGATCGCGATGGACGAACACGTGGTGCGCCGGCTGGCGATGAACTGGGGCGTGATTCCGCTCTTCTACCAGGGTGAGGCGATCGACGCCGCGCGCCTGGAGTTCGCGATCGAGCGGGCGAAGTCGGAGCGCACGCTGCACCGCGGAGACGTGGTGGTCGCTACCGGCAGCTCGCAGCGCGAGGGGGCGTCGACCGACCAGATCCGGGTAGTGACGGTGGGGTGAGGCTGGCCCAGGGGGGTTCGGGTGGCCTGGGGCTGGCCCACGGGTGTTGGGGTGGCCGCAGGCTGGCCCAGGGGGGCTGGGGCGAGCGCCGGCGCGGCGCTGCCATGGCGGCCCGCGCTGCGGCCGCCTGCGTGATCGTCACGTCGCTCGGCTGCTCGCGCGACCCGGGTGAGGCGGCGCCGCCACCGTCGATCGTCCTCCTCACCGTCGACACGCTGCGGGCCGATCGACTCGGCGCCTACGGCCACGCCGGCGCACGCACGCCGGTGCTCGACGCGCTGGCGAGCCGGGGCGTCCGGTTCGACACGGCGATGACGCCGTTCCCGCGCACCACGCCGGCGCTGGCGTCGCTTCTGACCGGGCGCCTGCCGTGGCATCACGGGTCGCGCGAGGTGGGGCAGCCCATGCGCACGATGGCGACCGTGCCCTCGATCCTCCTCGCGCGCGGATACTGCACCCTGGGCGTGAGCGTGAACGGCGCCGCCGGGCCGGCGCAGAACCTCGATCTCGGCTTCGAGCGCTTCCTCGACTACCAGAGCTTCACCGATCACACCGCTCGGGGGGTGACCGACGCCACGATCGCGCTGGTCGACGAGGTGCTGGGGATGACGCCGACGGGTGCCGGCGGCGCCGACGACGCGCCCGTGGGAGCGGCCGCCGAGGCGACGGATGCCGGCGGTCCGCAGCGCCCGCTCTTCGCGTGGGTCCACTACATCGATCCGCACTTCCCCTATGCGCCGCCCGCCGACTGGCAGGACCAGCCCGCTGCCCCGACGTGTCGGGACCTGGTGGCGCGAACCGGCGACGATCTGAGGGCGACGGCGCACGTGCGCATCGACCTCGGCGGCGAGGCGAGCGCCGCGCTCGCCGACTGTGCGGCGCTCTACGACGCCGAGATCGCGTTCACCGACTTCCACCTCGGCCGCCTGCTCGACGCCCTCGAGGCCCGCGGTCTGCTGGCGGAGGCCTACGTCGTCTTCACCTCGGACCACGGCGAGAACCTGGGCGAGGACGGGCTCTTCTACGAGCACGGGCCGAGTGTCCACGATGCCAGCCTGCGGGTGCCGCTCCTGGTCGCCGGCCCCGGCATCGAGCCCGGCATCGACGCCGGCGTGGCGCGCCTGGAAGACCTCGCGCCGACGCTCCTCGCGCTCGCCGGCGTGCCGGCGGAGCAGTGGCCCGTCTTCGACGGGGTCGACCTCTCCCCGCGGCTGCTCGGGGCTGGTGCGATGGCGGGTGGGCGCGATCCGGACCGCGGTCGGACGGTGCGCTCGGCGGTGGCGGAAGGGGGTGGAGCCCTGCTACCGGAGACGTTCACCTATCTCACCTCCGGCCGACCGGGCGACCTCGAGTGCGTGAACGGGCCGCGGTACTCGCTCTGCGGCGAGCCGGGGGGCGAGCCGCGCCTCTACGACCACGTCACCGATCCGTTCCTCGAGCTCGACCTGAGCGCGGAGCTCCCGGAGGTCCGCG
Source organism: Thermoanaerobaculia bacterium (assembly GCA_035544635.1). Classification (GTDB taxonomy): domain Bacteria; phylum Acidobacteriota; class Thermoanaerobaculia; order Multivoradales; family Multivoraceae; genus DATAFT01. The sequence goes on along the minus strand of DATKDQ010000001.1, from coordinate 2,839 downwards.
CCGGGCTCGACGCCGTCCGCCGCCGCTGGCCTCCCGGTCGCGCGCGCGAGCGGGCCCTACGCACCGAGCGCTTCAAGCTGGTCGAGCGACCCCGGCCGGAGGGCGGGTGGACCGCCGCGCTCTACGATCTCGCCGACGACCCGCAGGAGACGAGAGATCTCGCCGCCGAGCGGCCGGAGCTCACCGCGCGGATGCGCGCCGAGCTCGAGGCTGCGCTCGGCGACGCGGCGGAGTCGCCGCCTGCCGAGCTCACGAGGTCCGAGATCGAGGCGCTGCGCGCGCTGGGCTACGTGCGTTGACCGGCCTGCTGGCTCGCTTCACGCTCGGGGAGCTGCCAGTGGCTCACCACCAGCCAGATCACGAACACCAGCACCCCAGCCGGCTGGATCGCCGCCGCCATGGGCAGGAGCGGCAGCAGCGCTCGCTCGGCTTCCCCCGACCCCAGGATGGCCACCATCAGCGCGGCCGCGATGGCCAGGGCGCGCTGCGCGCGGCCGCGGCTCTCGAGCAGCGCCACGGCGAGGAACGGCGCGACGATGCCGTAGGTGAGGCGCTCGGTGGCGGGGCCGAGCAGCAGCTGCCAGCTCACCCAGGCCGCGAGGACGGCGTAGAGCAGACGGGGCTCCGAGCGCAGTCGAAGGCGCTGCCAGTGGCACCACAGGAGGACCAGCGCGGCGCCGCCGACCTGGAGCGCCAGGTAGAACCGACCGTCGACGGGACCGAGCTGCTCGAGGAGGGTCCAGGCGTCGCGATAGCCTCTCCAGCGCAGCGGCGCGGTGCGCTCCAGGACGGCATGGAACGACGCATACTCCGTCAGCACCTCTCCCCACGGCCGGGTGAGGAACGGCACGGCCGCGAAGGCGGCGCAGGCGGCCAGGAAGCGGCCGATGAGGGGACGCGGCCACACCGACGCCAGCAGCGCGACCAGCGCGAGCGGCCACAGCTTGATGGCGACCGCGGCGGCGAGGAGCGTCGCCGCCGGCCACCAGCGACGGTGGTGCACCGCGATCGTTGCGAACAGCACGAGCGCGATCAGGAGAGCGTTGGTCTGAGCCGACCACAGGCCGCGGAGGGTGCCGACCAGCGTGAGGATCAGGAACAGCGCCTCCTGCCGGGGCGTCCAATCGACCGCCAGGAGCCGCCGCGCGGTGGTGCGCAGCGCGGCCCACAGCACGACCATGCTCGTGAGATTCCACAGCGCGCCACCGAGAAGGTCTGGCAGCGCCGCGAACGGCGTGAACACGACGGCGAACGTCGGCGGGTAGCGGAAGATGTCGATCCCGGGGTAGGGCTCGTAGAGCGGACGGCCCTCCCACCAGTGGCGCGCGGCGGCCGCGAAGATCGGGTAGACGCCGGGTTTGTCGGGCTGGACCAAGCCCTTCAGGACGTAGAGCACCCAGGCCAGCGCCCACAGCAGGGCGGCGGAGCGGAGAGGCGGCCGGCGGTCCACCTTCAGATCAGCCCGGGATAGGCGCCGCCGTCAACCAGCACGCTGGTTCCGGTGACGAACTTCGCGGCGTCCGAGCACAGGAACGCCACGATCCTCCCGAAGTCCTCCGCCGTGCCGACGATGCCGGCGGGCACGCGCTTCGCGATCTGCTCGATCGGCCCCAGCGCCTTGATGCGGTCGGTGGCGTGCACGCCCGGCTGCACCGAGTTGACCGTGACGCCGTCCGGCGCCACCTCGGTCGCGAGCACCTTGAGGAAGCTGGTGACCGCGGCGCGAGCGGTCGAGGACGCGGCCAGCACCGGGATCGGCTGCCGGGCCCCCGCGGAGGTGATCGCGACCACTCGCCCCCAGCGGCGCTCCCGCATCGCCGGCACCGCGCGCTGGCACATGGCGATGGTCGATAGCGCGTTGAGCGCGAGCGCCTCGCGGTAGGCCTCGAGCGAGGTGGTGGAGAACGTCCCGCGCGGCGGGCCGCCCGCGTTCGCCACCAGGATGTCGATCGGGCCGAGCGCCGCCGCCGCCCGATCGACGAACCCGGCGGCCCCCTCCTCGGTCGAGACGTCCGCGACGATCGGGACGACATCGGCCCCGAGCCGCGCGGCTGCCGCCTCCACCCGCTCGCGATCGCGGCTGCAGATCGCGACCCGCACGCCTTCCGCCCGAAGCGCCGCCGCGCACCCGAAGCCGAGGCCCGTCGATGCCGCCGCCACCGCGGCGGTGCGTCCTCGAATGCCGAGATCCATGGTCCTTCCTCCCTCCCGAAGTGGTGGCGCGACTGTATCTCCATCCCGATTCGAGGATGCCGCACCGGGGCTGCGTTAGGATCGCAGGCCCGCGCGGCTCGAGCCGGAGCCGCGTTCCCATCCACCGAGACCAGAGCCCCATGAGCGAGAACCCACCGCCCCTCGAGACCATCGACCTGCTCGAGGGCATCGCCACCGCGCGCAGCATCCGGCGCTATCTGCCCGATCCGGTGCCGGAGGAGATCCTCGCCAAGATCCTGTGGGCCGGCACGCGCGCCCCGTCGGGCACCAACCGCCAGCCCTTCCGCTTCGTCGTGCTGCGCTCGAGCGCGAAGGCGCGCGAGATCAAGAGCCTGATGGGTGAGGCGTTCCGCCGCGGCTGGGCGCACAAGGCGAGCGCGGAGAAGTGGCGGAAGGACGACGACCAGGGCCGTGCGACGCGCCGCATTCGGTCGATGGAGGCGATGCAGCACTTCGTCGACCACTTCGAGCGCATCCCGGTGGTGGTCCTCGCCTGCTTCACGCGCTACCGCGAGGCCGACCACGGTGAGGGGGCCTCGGTGTTCCCGGCGTGCCAGAACATCCTGCTGGCGGCGCGCGCCCTGGGGTACGGCGCCTGCTTCTCGGGCTGGCACCGCCTGGTCGA